>NZ_JACCFO010000001.1:5901942-6269257 GCF_013410565.1 Streptomonospora nanhaiensis | reverse complement strand
GCAGTCCGGCGGCCATGCCGGGCCACTGCGCGCCCTGGCCGGGGAAGACGAACACGGTCCTGCCGGGGGCGTCGGCGCGGCCGCGCAGCAGGGTCGGCGCGGGGCGGCCCGCGGCGAGGGCGGCCAGGCCGGGGCGGTGGTCGCCGTGCTCGTCGGGCAGCACGGCGGCGCGGTGCTCGAAGTGGGTGCGCGTGGTGGCCAGTGAGAACCCCACGTCGTGGGGCGAGAGGTCGGGCCGGGCCTCCAGGTGCGCCAGCAGCCGCCGCGCCTGCCCGGCCAGCGCCGCCTCCGAGCGGCCCGACAGGGGCCAGGGCGGCAGGTCGGCCGACGGCCCGGCCGGAGCGGCGGCGCCCGCGCGCGGCCGCGGCACGGCGCGGTGGCCGGCGCGGGCGGCCTGCCCGGCCGGGGCGCCGAACGCGCGGGGCCGCCGCGCCTCGCGCGGCGGCTGCTCCAGGATGAGGTGGGCGTTGGTGCCGCTGATGCCGAACGACGACACCGCGCCCACGCGCACGCCGTTGACCCCCTCCCACGTCCTGGGGCCGTCGGTGACCACGGCCAGGCCGAGCCGGTCCCACTCCACCAGGGCGGAGCGGCCGCCGGCGGCGCCGACGGCGGGGGGCACGATCCCCCGGCCGACGATTCCGACCAGGTTCACCAGCCCCGCCACCCCCGCCGCCGCCTGCGCATGAGCGATGTTGGCCTTCACCGACCCCACCACCACACCACCCGCACGCCCATACACCGCACCCAGCGCCCCCGCCTCCACCGGATCACCCAACACCGTCCCCGTCCCATGCCCCTCCACCACACCCACCACCGACGCCTCCACCCCCGCATCGGCCAACGCCGCCCGCACCACCGCCTCCTGCGCCCCACCGGACGGAGCCGCCAACCCGTTACTCGCCCCATCCGAGTTCACCGCACACCCCCGCACCACCCCCCACACACACCGCCCCCGCTCCAGGGCATCGGACAACCGCTCCAGCACCACCACCCCCACACCCTCACCGAACCCCGTGCCATCGGCCCCCGCCCCAAACGACCGGCACCGCCCATCCGCCGACAACCCGCCCTGCCGCGCGAACTCCACAAACACCCCCGGCGACCCCATCACCGACACACCCCCCGCCAACGCCACATCGCACTCCCCCCGACGCAGCGCCATCACCGCCTCATGCACCGCCACCAACGACGACGAACACGCCGTGTCGATCGTCAGGGCCGCCCCCGACAGGCCCAGGACATAGGCCACGCGACCGGCGATGACGCTGCTCAGCGTGCCGGTCATGGTGTATCCGGCGGCCTCCTCGGCCGCCTCGTACATCCGGGGCCCGTACTCCTGGTGGATGGCGCCGAGGTAGGTGGCGGTGCGGCTGCCCCGCAGGCTCCCCGGCTCGATCCCCGCCCGCTCCAGCGCCTCCCACACCGTCTCCAGCACCACCCGCTGCTGCGGGTCCATCGCCAGCGCCTCACGCGGACTCACCCCGAAGAACCCCGCGTCGAACAGGTCCGCGTCGTGCAGGAAGGCGCCCCGGCCGGTGGCCGCCCAGCCCCGGTCGGCCGGGAACTCCGACGTGCCGTCGCCGCCCGCCTCCGCCAGCGCCCACAGCTCCTCCGGCGACCCCACGCCGCCGGGGAACCGGCACCCGATCCCCACGATCGCGACCGGCTCGCTGCGCGACTCGCTGAGGCGCCGGTTGCGCTCCTTGAGCCGCTCGTTCTCCTTGAGCGTGGAGCGCAGCGCGGAGACGATCCGGTCGGTGTCGTGGGGGCGCGCGTTGGGCCCGGGCACGGGAGTGGTCATGGCGGTCTCCGAGTTCAGGGGGCGTCGGGGTGGTCGTCGGTGTCGCCGAGAGCGAGGTCCACCAGGTCCTCCACGCTCATGGCGTCGATCGCGTCGGCGCCGTCCCCGGGCGGGGGCGGGGACGCCGCCTCGGCGCGGGCGAGGGCGCGGACGAGGGCCGGCAGCCCGGCCTCCCGCAGCCGGTGCAGGGGGATCTCGGCGAGCGCGCGCAGCAGCTCCGCCCGCTCGGGCTCCTGCTCCGCCCCCGGGTCCGGCGCCGCTCCGGTGTCCTCGGCCGGGGGCGCGGCGGCGCGCAGCGCGGGGTCCTGCTCCAGCCGGGCGGCCAGCGCGTCGGGCGTGGGGTGGTCGAACAGGACGGTCGCGGGCAGCCGCAGCCCGGTGGCGGCGTTGAGGCGGTTGCGCAGCTCGACCGCCGTCAGCGAGTCGATGCCCGCCTCGGTGAGCGGGCGGTGGGGGGTGAGCGCGGTGGGCGAGCCGTGGCCGAGCACGACGGCGGCGTGGCCGCGCACCAGGTCGAGCAGGACCGCGCGGCGCTCCTCGGCGGGCAGGCCGGTCAGGCGCCGTGCCAGGTCCGCGCGCCCGGCGTCCCCGGCGGGTGCGGCGCCCGGCGCGGCCGGCGGCGGTGTCCCGCCTCCGGGCGCCGCGGCGGCGGTCCGCCGGGGGGCGGCGCCGCTCCGGTCCGGCCCCCGGTCCGGCGCGCACAGGCGTGCGGGCAGCAGCAGCGGACGGTCCAGCGCGAGCGCGGCGTCGAACAGGTCCAGCGCCCGGCCGGTGGGCATCGGCGCCAGCCCGCAGCGCCGCACCCGCTGGGTCCCGGCGACGCCGAGGCGGGCGGTCAGCCCGCTGCGCTCGGCCCACAGGCCCCACGCCAGCGACGTGGCGGGCAGGCCGCGCGCGCGGCGGTGGTGGGCGAGCCCGTCGAGGAAGGCGTTGGCGGCGGCGTAGTTGGCCTGGCCGGGGGCGCCGACCACGCCCAGCGCCGAGGAGAACAGCACGAACGCGGCCAGGTCGGCCTCGGCGGTCAGCTCGTGCAGGTGCCAGGCGCCGTCGGCCTTGGCGGCCAGCACCCGGTCGAGTCCGGCGCCGGACTGCGCGGTGAGGGTGGCGTCGTCCAGCACCCCGGCGGCGTGCACGACCGCCGTCAGCGGGCGGTCGGGGGGCACCGCCGCCAGCAGGGCCGCCACCGCCGCGCGGTCGGCCACGTCGCACGCGCGGACCTCCACCTCGGCGCCCAGCGCGGTCAGCCCGGCCATCGCCTCGGCCGCGCCCGGCGCCATGGGGCCGGCGCGCCCGGCCAGCAGCAGCCGCCGGACGCCGTGCGCGTTGACCAGGTGGCGGGCCAGGCGCACGCCGAGGGTGCCGGTGCCGCCGGTGATGAGGACGGTCCCGGCGGGGTCGAGCGGGCGGGGCGGGACCAGCACGGTCTTGCCCGCCGTGGCGCCCCGCTGGAGGTCGCGCAGCGCCGCCGGGGCGTCGGCGAGGGCACGGCGGAACGGGGGCGGCGGGGCGGTTCCGCCCAGGCGGCCGCCGGCGAACAGCGCCAGCACCCGGGCCAGCGTCCGCCCGACGTCCTCGGGCGCGAGTTCGGGGAGGCTGTAGGGCAGGTAGCGGCGCCCGGGGTGGGCGGCGGCCACCAGGTCCGGGTCGCGCGGGTCGGTCTTGCCCATCTCCAGGAACCGGCCGCCCTCGGCCAGCAGGCCCAGAGAGGCGTCCGTGGCCTCGCCGGCGAGCGCGTTCAGCACCACGTCGACGCCGCGCCCGCCGGTGGCCGCGCGGAAGCGCTCGGCGAACGCGGTGTCGCGGGAGGAGGCGATGTGGTCCTCGTCCAGGCCCAGGTCGCGCAGCAGCGGCCACTTGGCGGGCGAGGCGGTGGCGAACACCTCGGCGCCCAGGTGGCGCGCCAGGGCGACGGCGGCGGTGCCGACCCCGCCGGCGGCGGCGTGAACCAGCACGGTCTCCCCCGCCCGCAGACCGGCCAGGGTGACCAGGCCGTGGTAGGCGGTGAGGTGGACGACGGGCACGGCGGCGGCCCGCTCGAACGACCAGCGCGCGGGGACGGGCGCGACGCGGCGGCGGTCGGCGACGGCGACCGGGCCGAAGGCGGCGTCGAACAGGCCCATCACGCGGTCGCCGGGGGCCAGGTCGGTGACGTCGGGGGCCGTCTCGGTGACCACGCCTGCGCCCTCGATGCCCATGCCGGTCTCGCCGGGGAGCAGGCCCAGGGCCACGACCGCGTCGCGGAAGTTCAGTCCGGCGGCCCGTACGGCGATACGCACGTGGCCGGGGGGCAGGGGCTCGGCGGCCCAGGGCGCGGGGCGCGCGGCGACGTCGGCGGCGCTGCCCGAGGACCCGGCGGCCAGGTGCCAGGGGCCGGGCGGGTGCGCCAGGGGGGCGGGCGCCGGGGCGATGCGGGCGGTCAGCAGCCGCCCGGCGCGCAGCGCCACCTGGGCTTCGCCGGTGGCGACCGCCTGGCGCAGGAGCCGGGGGGAGGGGTCGTGGCCGTCGTCGTCGACGAGGACGAAGCGGTCGGGGTGCTCGGCCTGCGCGGTGCGCAGCAGGCCCCAGGCGGGGGTCTGGGCCAACCCGTCGAGGGAGTCCCGGGGGGTGGCGGCGAGGGCCCCCCGGGTGACCAGGACCAGCCGGGAGGCGGCGAGGCGGGTGTCGCGGACCCACCACTGGGCGAGGTCGAGCACCCGGCGGGCGACGGCGTGCGCGGCCCGGCGCGGGTCGGCGTCCGGTCCGGCCGCGCAGTGGACCACCACGGTGTCGGGCGCGGGGAGGCCGCCGTCGAGGGCGCGGCGCAGGTCGGCGAGGCCGCGGAAGGCGGTGTCGCCGGACACGGGGGCGGCACCGGGGTGGGTGCCGCCGCCGGCCGAGCGGTCGGCGTGGGTGTGGTGGCCGGGGTGACGGTGCCCGGCGCGGTCGTCGGCGGGCGCGGAGGGAGCTGAGGAGGCGGGGGACGCGGCGGGCGCGGCCGCGCCGCCGTCCGGCCCGCCCCACGGCGCGAACCCGGCCGCCGCCCCCGGCACCGGGTGCGGCGCGGCCACGGTCGCCCAGGCTCCGGCGGCGGGCGGCGGCGGGTCCGCCACCTCCCGCCACTCCACGACGTGCAGGTCGGCGGACGCGGCGCCGCCCCGACCGGCGGGCGGCGGGCGCAGCACCAGCCGCTCGACGGTCGCCACGGGCGCCCCCGAGGGGTCGAGCAGCGTCAGCGCCACCGCGCGGCAGGCGGCTCCGCCGCGCTCGCGGTCCGCGCGGTCCGCCCGGTCCTCGGGCTCGTCGGGCCTTTCCACGCGCAGCAGCACCCGCAGGCCGGTGGCCCCCACGGCGTGCAGCCGCACCCCGCTCCACACGTGCGGGAGCAGCGGCCCTGTGTCCGCATCGGCCAGCAGCAGCGCGTGCAGCGCGGCGTCGAGCAGGACGGGGTGCAGCCCGAAGGCCCCGGCGTCGCCGGTCAGCGGCTCGGGCAGGACCACCTCGGCCGCGATCGCCGGGCCGCACCGCCACAGCGCGGTCAGCCCCTGGAACGCGGGCCCGTACCCGTGCCCGCGCTCCGCCAGCCGGGCATAGCCGTCGTCGAGGTCCACCCGCTCGGCCCCCGGCGGAGGCCACGGCCCGCCGCCCGTGCCGGGAGCGGGCAGGGCCGCCGCCCCACCTCCGCCGCCGTTCGCCGCACCCGCCTCGCCGCCGCGCCGGGGCCCGAGGGCGCTGCCGTGGCCGTCCCCGACCGGATCACCGGACGCCCCGGCCTCGGCGGACAGGATGCCGGTGGCGTGCCGCCGCCAGGCGCCGCCCGGATCGGTGTCGGGGCCGTCGGGGCGCGAGTGGACGGTCAGCCGGCGGCGGCCGTCAGGGCCGGGGGCCTCGACCAGGAGCTGCACGCGGACCGCCGCGTCGCCGTCGCCGGACCCGGGCGGCTCCAGGGGCTCCTCCAGGACCAGTTCCTCCAGCACGGGGCAGCCCACGCGGTCGCCCACCCGCACGGCGGCCTCGGCCAGCGCGGCACCGGGAAGCAGCACCCGCCCGTTGACCGCGTGGTCGGCCAGCCACGGCAGGTCGCGCACCGAGATCCGCCCGGTGCACACCGCTCCCCCGCCCTCGGCGAGGTCCACGGCGGCGCCGACGATCGGGTGCCCGGTGCCGCGCTGCCCCACGCGCGCGGGGTCCGGCGCGCCCTCGGGCGCCGCCAGCCAGTAGCGCCGCCGCTGGAAGGCGTAGGTGGGCAGGTGGGCACGCCGTGCCCGCCCCTCCGGCAGGAAGGGGGTCCAGTCGACGTCCGCGCCCCGCACGTGCGCCTGGGCGACCGAGGTGAGGAACCGGTCGGCGCCCTCGTCGTCGCGGCGCAGTGTGCCCAGGACCGCCCCCTCGGCACCCGCCTCGGCGAGGCCGTCCTCGATGGCGGCCGTGAGCACGGGGTGCGGCGCGCACTCCACGAACATGCGGTGCCCGGCCCCGGCCAGCGCCCGCACCGCCGCGCCGAAGCGCACCGGTTCGCGCAGGTTGGCGTACCAGTGGCCGGCGTCCAGCGCCGCGCCGTCCACCGGGCCGCCGGTCACCGTGGAGAACAGGGGGACGTCGCCTTCCCGGGCGCCGATCCCCGCCAGGTCGGCGGTGATGCGCTCGCGCGCGGCCGCCACGCGGGGGGTGTGCGAGGCGTAGTCCACGTCGATGGCGCGGGCGCGCACCCCTTCGGCCTCGGCGTCGGCGACCAGGCGGGCGACCGCCTCGCGCTCCCCGGCGACGACCGTGGCCGCGGGCCCGTTGACCGCCGCGACGTGCACCGCTCCCGCGCGCACCGCGTCGCGCCGGCCGGTCCGCTCGGCGGGTTCGGCGAGGGAGGCCATGGCACCGCCGGCGACGAGGTCGCGCACGGCCCGGCTGCGCAGGGCGACGACCGCGGCGGCGTCCTCCAGCGACAGCGCGCCCGCCACGCAGGCGGCGGCGATCTCGCCCTGGGAGTGCCCGACCACGGCCGCCGGGACCACGCCCGCCGAGCGCCACAGCCGCGCCAGGGAGACCATGACCGCCCACAGCGCGGGCTGCACGACGTCGACCCGGTCGAGCCCGGGCGCGCCGGGGCGGCCGTCGAGCACGGCCGTCAGCGACCAGTCGACGTGGGGGGCCAGCGCCCGCTCGCACTCGGCGACGCGCGCCCGGAACACGGGGGAGGTGCGCAGCAGGTCGCGGCCCATGCCGGGCCACTGGGAGCCCTGGCCGGGGAAGACGAGCACCGGCCGGGCCGGGAGGTCGGCGCGGCCCCGGACGAGCCGGGGGTCGGCGTCGTCGTCGCGGGCGAGGGCCGCCAGGCCGTCGAGGAGGCCGGCGCGGTCCCGGCCGAGGACGACCGCGCGGTGCGGAAGGCGGGCCCGGGTGGCGGCGAGCGCCTGCCCGACGTCCACCGGGCGCATGCGCGGGTCCTCCTGCACGGCGGCGCGCAGCCGGACGCCCTGGTCGCGCAGCGCCTCGGGCCCGGCGGCGGAGAGCACCCAGGGCAGCAGGCCGGTACCGGAGGCGGGCGCGGGCGCGGGGTCGGCGCCGGCGGGGGACCCGTCCGTGTCGGCGCCGACCTTGGCCGCAACCGCCGGGGCGTCCTGCGCCGCCGGGCGGCCGTCCGGCCGCCCGTTGTCCGCGGTGAGCGCCCGGATCCGAGCGGCGATCACCCGCGCGGAGTCCTGCTCACCGCCCTGGTCACGGACGGCCGCGCCCACCCCGCCGGAGGCGCCGCCCACCGGAGGCCGCCCGCCGGTGTTCTCCGCATCCGCCGACCACGCCCCGGGCGGCCGTGCCCCGTCCGCCCCGGCGGTGGCCGGGGGCGTGGCGGGGGTCTCCAGGCCGCGGAGGGATGTGGTGACGGCGCCGGGCGGTGTTGGGGCCGGCGGGGGGAAGGCGTAGCCGTGGTCGGCGGGGGGCTGCTCCAGGATGAGGTGGGCGTTGGTGCCACTGATGCCGAACGACGACACCGCGCCCACGCGCACGCCGTCGACGCCCTCCCACGCCCTGGGGCCGCCGGTCACCACGGCCAGGCGCGATCCCGCCCAGTCGATGAGCGGCGACAGCCCCCGCTCCGCGCCCGGCAGGGGTGGGATGACGCCTCGGCCGACGATTCCCACCAGGTTCACCAGCCCGGCCACCCCCGCCGCCGCCTGCGCATGAGCGATGTTGGCCTTCACCGACCCCACCACCACACCACCCGCACGCCCATACACCGCACCCAGCGCCCCCGCCTCCACCGGATCACCCAACACCGTCCCCGTCCCATGCCCCTCCACCACACCCACCACCGAGGCATCCACCCCCGCATCGGCCAGCGCCGCCCGCACCACCGCCTCCTGCGCCCCACCGGAAGGAGCCGCCAACCCGTTACTCGCCCCATCCGAGTTCACCGCACACCCCCGCACCACCCCCCACACGCACCGCCCCCGCTCCAGGGCATCGGACAACCGCTCCAGGACGACCAGCCCCGCCCCCTCGCCCCAGGCGGTGCCGTCGGCGGCGGCCGAGTACGGCTTGCAGCGGCCGTCCGCCGCGAGTCCCCCCTGCGCGGAGAACTCGGCGAACATGCCGGGCGTGGCCATCACCGCCACCCCGCCCGCCAGCGCCAGGTCGCACTCGCCCCGACGCAGCGCCTGCACCGCCTGGTGCACCGCCACCAGCGACGACGAGCACGCGGTGTCGACGGTGATCGACGGCCCGTTCAGGCCCAGCACGTAGGAGACCCGCCCCGACACCACGCTCACGCTCGTGCCGGTGAGCAGGTGGCCGGCCGTGTTCCCCGACGCGGCGTGCATGCGCGGGCCGTAGTCCTGCGCCGACGCGCCGACGAACACGCCCACCCGGCCGCCGCGCAGCGCACCGGGGTCGATCCCGGCGCGCTCCAGCGCCTCCCAGGCCGTCTCCAGCACGAGCCGCTGCTGCGGGTCCATCGCCAGCGCCTCGCGCGGACTCACCCCGAAGAACCCCGCGTCGAACAGGTCCGCGTCGTGCAGGAACCCGCCCCGGCAGACGGGGAAGCCCTCCGGCTGCTCGCCCGCGCCATGGCGCCGCCCCGGCGGCGCGGCCGCCTCCCAGCCCCGATTGGCCGGAAACGCCGACGTGCCGTCGCCGCCCGCCTCCGCCAGCGCCCACAGCCCCTCCGGCGACCCCACGCCGCCGGGGAACCGGCACCCGATCCCCACGACCGCCACGGGCGCCGGGCCCGCTCCGGTACCCGCACGCGCGGGGCCAGGCGCGGCCGGA
The DNA here is from genome assembly GCF_013410565.1 of Streptomonospora nanhaiensis. Lineage (NCBI taxonomy): Bacteria > Bacillati > Actinomycetota > Actinomycetes > Streptosporangiales > Nocardiopsidaceae > Streptomonospora > Streptomonospora nanhaiensis. Next base: position 6,260,217 of record NZ_JACCFO010000001.1, on the reverse strand, counting down.
CGCACCGCGCTCGGCGCGCCGCCGAGCAGCCTCTCCACCAGCAGGTCGGGGGTCGGCGCGTCGAACAGCAGGGTGGCGGGCAGGGGACGGGCCAGCGCCTCGCTGAGCCGGTCGCGCAGCTCGACGGCGAGCACGGAGTCGAACCCCATGTCGTGGAAGCTGCGCCCGGCCTCGACGGCGGCGCCCGAGGTGTACCCCAGTACGTCGGCGGTCTGCGACAGCACCAGCTCGCGCAGGCGGTGCCGGGCCGACACGGCCTCCGGTGACGCGCCGGACGCCGCTCCCACCGCCGGCGGCTCCGAGGTCCCGCCCCCGGTTCCGGTCTCTTCGGCCGCGCGCTCCGGCTCGCCGAATCCCGTCGGCGGCGGCGCCGCCCCACCGCTCGCGCCCGCCGGAGCCCTCGGCCTCCCGCCTTCGGCGGACCCGCCGCCGTCTCCCTCCGGCTCGGCGGGCAGCGGGAAGGAGCGGTACCTCCACGCGTAGGTCGGCAGGTCCACGCGCGCGGCATCGGCGCCGAGCACCGCGCGCCAGTCCACGTCCACCCCGGCCGCGAACAGCCCCGCCGCGTACTCCGCCGCCGCGCGCCGCTCGGCCCCGTCCCGCAGGCCGGCGACGAACGCCGCGCCCCGCCCGTCCGGGGCCGCCTCCAGCACGGTGCGGGCCAGCGCCGCCAGCGTGCCGCCCGGCCCCAGCTCGCAGAACACCTCCGCCCCGCGCGCCCGCAGCACCGCCACGCAGTCGGCGAAGCGCACCGGCTCGCGCGCCTGGCGCGCCCAGTAGTCGGCCGCGCCCAGCTCCGCCGCGCCCGCGACCGCACCCGTCAGCCCCGACACCAGCAGCGGCCCCTCCCCCACCCGCACCGCCAGCCCGCGCGCCGCCGCCCGCAGCCCCGCCATGGCGGGCTCGACCAGCGGCGAGTGGAACGCGTGGCTCACCGCGAGCCGCCGCGTGCGCCGCCCCCGCGCGGCCAGGGCGCGCGCCACCCGCTCGACCGCCGCCGCCTCCCCCGACACCACCACCGACTCCGGCCCGTTGACGGCCGCCAGCGCCACCCGGTCGGCCGCCGCCGACACCAGCGCGCCCGCCTCCTCCGCCGACGCGCCCACCGCCACCATCGCCCCGCCCTCCGGCAGGGCGTCCAGCAGCCGCGCCCGCTCCGCCACCAGCGCGCACGCGTCGGCCAGCCCCAGCAGCCCGGCCGCGTGCGCCGCGCTGATCTCGCCGACCGAGTGCCCCGCCACCAGCGCCGGGCGCACCCCCCACGACTCCAGCAGCCGGTACAGCGCCACCTCCACCGCGAACAGGGCGGGCTGGGTGAACCCGGTGCGGTGCAGCAGCGCCGCCTCCGGGCCGCCCTCCGGGGCCCACAGCACCTCGCGCAGGGGGCGCGGCAGCAGCGGGTCCAGTTCGGCGCACACCGCGTCCAGCGCGGCGGCGAACACCGGTTCCTCGGCGTGCAGGCGGCGGCCCATCCGCGCGTACTGGGTGCCCTGCCCGGGGAACAGCACCGCCACCGGGCCGGCGACCGCCCTGCCGCGCAGCACGCCCGAGGCGCGCCCACCCCGCTCGACCGCCGCGAGGCCCGCCAGCAGCTCCGCCCGCCCGCCGGCGGCCACGCCGGCGCGGTGCGCCATGGGGGTGCGCGTGGCGGCGAGGGAGAAGGCGAGGTCGACCGGCCGGAGCCCGGGGTGCTCCGCCAGGTGCGCGCGCAGCCGCGCGGCCTGGGCGCGCAGCGCCTCGGGGCTCGCCGCCGACAGCACGAACGCCCGGTGCCGGCCGTCCCACGCCACCGCCCGCCCTTCCGGAACCTCCCCCGGCGCCTCACCCACCGCCGCCGCGGCCTCCTCGGGCGCGGCGACGATGACGTGGCAGTCCGTGCCGCCCATGCCGAACGACGACACCCCCGCCACCGGCCGCCGCCCCGGGTGCGGCCACGGCTCGGCCGCCACCTGCACGCGCAGGCCCAGGTCGGCCAGCGGGATGCGCGGGTGCGGCTCGGCGAAGTTCAGGCTGGGGACCAGCTCCCCGTGGGCCACCCCCAGCACCGCCTTGAGCAGCCCGGCGATCCCGGCGGCCGCGCCGAGGTGGCCGATGTTGGTCTTCACCGACCCCACCCGCAGCGGATCCCCCGCCGCCCGCGCCGCCCCCAGGACCTCGCCCAGCGCGGCGGCCTCCACCGGATCCCCGGCCCGCGTCCCCGTGCCGTGGAGCTCCACGTAGTCGACCCGCTCGGGCGCCAGCCCGGCGTCGCGCAGCGCGCCCCGCAGCGCCGCCGCCTGGCCCTCGCGCCCGGGCACGGTCAGCCCCTCGGTGGCGCCGTCGTTGGCGACCGCGCCGCCCAGCAGCACGGCGTGCACCCGGTCGCCGTCGCGCCGGGCGTCGGCCAGCCGCTTGAGCAGCACCGCCGCCCCGCCCTCGCCCCGCGCGTACCCGTTGGCGCGGGCGTCGAAGGTGAAGCAGCGGTCGTCGGGCGAGAGCGCGCCGAACAGCTCCTCGTGGCGCGCCGCCGCCCGCGCCACGTTGAGGTGGACGCCCCCCGCCAGCGCCGCGTCGGTCTCCCCCCGGCGCAGGCTCTCCATGGCCAGGTGCACCGCCACCAGCGAGGAGGACTGCCCGGTGTCGACGGTGAGGCTGGGCCCGCGCAGATCCAGCGCGTAGGAGACGCGGTTGGCGATGACTCCCCGGGCGCTGCCGGTCAGCGCGTGGTGGGTGGCCTGTCCCGGCGGCGCGGGGTCGTCGCCCATCGCCCCCACGAACACCCCGATCCGGCCGCCGCGCAGGGCGCGCGCCGCGAGCCGGGCGTCCTCCACCGCCTCCCACGCCAGGTGCAGCGCGAGCCGCTGGCGGGGGTCCATGGCCGCGGCCTCGACCGGGGCGATGCCGAACGGCTCGGGGTCGAAGGCGTCGGCCGCGACGAACCCGCCGCGGCGCCCGCCCGCCCCGGCCGCGCGCCCCGGCGGCGGCTCCTCGACGGCGGCGCGCCCCTCGGCCAGCAGCCGCCGGAGGGCCCCCGGGTCGGGCGCGCCGGGCAGGCGGCAGGCCATCCCCACCACCGCGACGGCCGCGTCATCCGCCGCACGGCACTGCGCCACCTCACTCCACCCCCGCCCATGGTCCGTCGGCCGCCGTGTCGTCCGCCCCGGACCGCGCCGCGGCGCGCGGGCGCCGTGCCGCCGACCGGACGCGGCGCTCCGCGAATTGCTGTTTCCCTCCGTCACCGGGTGCGCCGAGAACACGCGAATTCCCCTCGCCGCCGACCGCGGAATGGCCTCCGCCGTGTCAGCGCGCGGTTACGTGCGGTGCTCCGGCGCGCGCTCAGCCGCAGCAGGCGCGGCCCTCCGCACGGCACCCGGCGCCGCGGGTGCGCCCGCGGCGAGCGGGGCTTTCCCCGGGAGGAATGCGGCGGGCGGGCTGGTCAGCGTAATGCGCGTCCTGTGCCATATCAGGCCCCGGAGGTAGAGAAGGGGGATCGTACCGAGCAGCCGCCAAAAGGGGACATCAGCCCCAAAGGAAGCATGATTCGCTTAGGCGGCAACAACACAGAGATCGTAACTCCCACCTATAAGCAGAGCAATAGCATTCCCATATTCCCCGGGCACGAAGATCGTTTTCCGCAATTACTCCGAAAATCACCGGTTAAGGGAGTGATCCTGTGGTGCACGAGAGCCGTCCGGCCCGGTTTCCCCGTGCGGGGAAACCGGGCCGGACGGCGCGGTGGTCGTGTTTCGGCTGAGCGCTATCGGTTCTTGTTGGCCGCCGCAACCTGGGCCAGGTAGGCGCGGGCCTTCACCGGGTCGTACAGCCAGTTCTGGTAGTCCGGCGGGTAGTCCCACCCCTGGATCCAGCGGTCGCCGATCTCCGGGTAGGACGCGGCGCCGGCCAGCATCTCGGTGAAGTGCTCGGGCAGTTCGTGCTCCCACAGCGTGGAGTTCATCTCGGCCCAGTGCTGCACCGGCAGTCCGTACTCCCAGAACCGCTCGAACGCGTTGGTGAGGAACTGCGCGTCGAAGGGGCGGTCGCCGTGCTCGACGATGCTGGCCAGGTAGCTGCGGGCGCACCGCGTCGAGTGGTTCCAGCCCTGCCCCACGAACGGGTCCATCGTGATGACCACGTCGGCGATCCCCAGCACCAGCCCGCCCGAGGGCAGCACCCCGACCGGATTGCGCACCTGCGGTGTCAGGTGCTCCACCAGCGTGCTGTTGCCGTCGACCAGCGAGGCGTTGCGCACCCGCTCGTAGTAGTCGGGCGCGTACTTGCTGAGCAGGTCGCGCATCCGCCGCCACTGCTCCTCCGGGCGCGGCCGGTCGGGCCAGGCGTCCATAGGCCCGCCGCGCTTGTCGCCCAGGAACAGCGAGTGGCAGGGCCCCTCGGAGGTCAGGAAGGGCGTGAGGATCATGTTGCCGGCCTCGGCGGTGGAGGCCGCCCAGCCGATGGACTCGCTCTCGCCGGTGTCGGGCTCCACGTCGTAGATGTTGGCCTGGGCCACCACGCGCGGGCGGGCCCCGGTGAACCGCCCGGGGTCGGGGTCGAACAGCGCGCCCAGCTCCCCGTGGCCCACGGCGACCACGATGAGGTCGAACATCCGGGAGAAGTAGTCGAGGTCGCTGAGGGTGACCCCGTGGATGACCACCTTGCCGCCGGAGTCCTCGAAGTACTCCAGCCAGTCGGCCATCTTCACCCGCCGGTCGATCGAGACCGTGTACTGGTCGGCGCGGCCGGTCCGGCCGATGAGCTGGATGGGCGGCGTGCCGCCCGGGGGGTAGAGGTGGATCTTGAATTTGTCGACCTGGGGCGCCTGGGCGCTCCAGAAGTCCAGGTGGAGTTCGCGCTCGTACTCCAGCGCGGTGGGGAAGGTCAGCTGGGTGACGGAGGGCCGGCCGGTGCGGATCTCGATGGAGGTCTGCCCGGTGATGACCGTGACGTCGTAGCCGTGGTTGAGCAGACCGTGGGCCAGGTGGAGGCCCGAGTGCCCCGCGCCGACGATGAGGATCTTGCGCATCAGAAGAGTTTTCCTTCTCGGGTGTGGGCGGGAGGGGCCGCCGCAGCGCCCGCCCTCGCGGTGGTCACCCCACGGGTGCGGCGGCGGCGTTGGTCGACAGGGCGTAGCGCAGCAGCGTCTTGAGCACGGTGCCCCCCGACGACCGGTCGCGCGCGTCGAAGTCGAGGATGGGCACGCTGGGGCTGACCTCCAGCGCCTCGCGCACCTGCTCGGCGGTGTACTCCAGCTGGCCGTCGAACCGGTTCAGGGCGACGATGTAGGGGATGCGCCGGTTGGTCTCGAAGTAGTCGACCGCCTCGAAGCTCTCGGCGAGCCGGCGGCAGTCGACCACCACGACCGCGCCGACCGCGCCGCGCACCAGGTCGTCCCACATGAACCAGAACCGGGTCTGGCCGGGGGTGCCGAACATGTACATGATGAGCTGCTGGTCGACCGTGATCCGGCCGAAGTCCATCGCCACGGTCGTGGTGACCTTGTGGGGCGTGGCCGAGATGTCGTCGTGGCCGATGCTCGCCTCGGTCATGACGGCCTCGGTGGTCACCGCCGGGATCTCCGAGACCGAGCCCACCAGCGTGGTCTTGCCCGCCCCGAATCCTCCGGCGATGACGATCTTGGTCGACATCTTGGTCGGGATGTCACTGGAATAGTCGTTCGAGACCACGGAGCGCCCTCTCCAGTACCTGGTTCTCAGACGGGCTGTTGCCCGTGATGGTCGGGTGGATGTAGACGAGACCCAGTTCCGCGAGATCGCTCAGCAGGACCTGGGCCACACCCAGCGGGATCTTGAGTTCGGCGGAGACCTCGGCGACCGAGCGGGTCTCCCGGCACAGCACGTAGATGCGCTGGGACTCCGGCATCAGCTTGGCCGGCGGATCGTTGCTGGGATCCGCGGTCGAGACGAGCGTCTGCACCATGAGCGGGTGGCGCGACCGGGTCCGTCCGCCCGTGAAGGTGTAGGGGCGGATGCGCGAACCCCTGCGCTTGCGGTAGCTCATAACTGTGGCAACCTCTTCATGAATCAGCTCCAGCCTGCTCGGCCGCCGTCGCCTAGTTCCCGATCACTTCGCGGAGTTCGGAGCGCAGCTGCGGGGTGAGCGCGTGGCCCACGTTCTCCACGAGGCGGGTCATCTGGTAGGCGACGATCTTCATGTCGGCCGTGGGCGCGCTGAGCACCGCCAGGCACGAGCCGTCGCTGATCGACATGACGAACAGGTGGCCGTGCTGCATGCGCACGATGAGCTGCTCGCACTCCCCCTTGCCGAACAGCTTGGCCCCGCCCACCGCAAGGCTGTGCATGCCGCTGGCGATGGCGGCCAACTGCTCGGCGTGCTCCTCGGGGAAGTCGCGCGAGGAGGTGAGCACCAGGCCGTCGGAGGACACGACGACCGCGTGGTCCACGCCCGGGACGTCGTTGACGAAGTTGGAGATCAGCCAGGCGAAGTTCTCTGCGGTGACGCTCATCTGGTCGTTCATGGCAGTTCCAGCCCTTTGCTAGGCGGGTGGGTGAGCAGGTCCGCACCGGTGCGGCCGAGGGAGCGGCGCCGCCGGGTGCGGTGGCGGTCGGATCGGCGGCGCACGGTCACTCCGCGCGGTTGGTGTCGCGGGTGGCGGCGCGCTCGCCCTCAAGGAATCCGTCGAGGTCGTCGCGGATGCGCTCGGCGCGGTCGCGGCCCTGTCCGCCGCCCGCCGGGGCCGGCGGGTCCTGGGCAGGGGTGGGCAGCACCCGCAGCGGCGCGGCGTGCGCGGCGCTGCGGCGGGGCAGCCCGGCCGCGGTGACGGCGGAGGTCCCGCCGTTGCGGCGCGGCCCGCCGGGCGGGGGCGCGGCGTGCCCGGTCGGCTGGGGCGCCAGCGCGGGCATCATCCGCGAGGGGCCGGGCACCACGGGCTCGGGCCGGGGGCCGTAGGCGGTGATCAGGTTCGCGGGGATGACCGTGTAGGCGTTGAGGCCGCGGAAGGCGCGCGCCTCCAGCTGCACCCGCAGGCCGTGGCGGTGGGCGATCCGGCTGGCGACGTAGAGGCCCATGTGCCGGATCACGCGCTTGTCCAGGATCGGGGTGCCGGCCAGGCGGGCGTTGAGGTCGGCGAGCTGCTCGGGCGGGATCCCGATGCCCTCGTCCTCGACCACCAGCAGCAGTCCGCCGTCGGCCATGAGCTGGCCGCTGATGACCACCTGGGAGTGGTCGGGCGAGTGGTTGGTGGCGTTGTCGAGGAGTTCGGCCAGCAGGTGGCTGATGTCGTCGGCGGCCTCGCCCGCCACGTACTTCTCGGGCAGCCGCCCCAGGTGCACCCGGCTGTAGTTCTTGATCTCGGAGGTGGCGGCGCGGGCGACGTCCAGCAGCGCCACCGGCTCCATGCCGGAGTCGTCGCTCTCCTGGTCGGCCAGCACCAGCAGGTTCTCGCCGTTGCGGCGCATGCGCGTGGCCAGGTTGTCGATCTCGAACAGCTTGGCCAGCAGGTCGGGGTCCTCGGTGGAGTCCTCCAGCGCGCCGACGATGTCGAGCAAGGACTCCACCATGGTGAGGTCGCGCACCGCCAGCCCGGCCAGGGCGTCGGTGAGCAGGGCGGGGTCGGGCTCGTGTCCGGCGGGCGGGGGCGGCGCGGCTTCGGCCGCGTGCCGGCCCGAGGGCGGCCCCGACACGTAGGCGGCGCCCGCGTGGGCCCCGTTGTAGACGCTGTAGGCGGGCGCCGGCGCGGCGTGGCCGGGTGCTCCCGCCCGCTGCCGGGCGGGGGCCGGCTCGGGGCGGGGCGGCGCCGGGGCGATGGCGGCGCGCGGCGCGGGCTGCGCGGGCTCGGGTTCGGGCGCGCGGCCGAATCCCAGCCGGCGCAGCAGTCTGCGCACGACTCCCGGTCGCGCGGACCGGGAGTCGTCGGTTGTCGTCACGGCCGGGGTGCGGCCGTCTCGACCTGGCGGTGAGGGTGACTGCGCCACAACACGCCTCCTCGGAATCTGGTGGGGGGACATTTCACTTCCGCGCTCGGTGCGGAGGGCGCCCCCGGCGCACGCAAGCGCCGCGGGCATTGCGACCGGCCGCGCGGCGAAACGCCGGCGACAGGCGGAAACGCCGCCGAAAACGCGCGGCGGCGCATGCGGCCGCCGGCGGGAACAGCCCTCCGATCAGCCCAGATAATCGCACGGACAGGGCGGCTTTGCAGTGGAACCGTTAATGATCAACCGATTCTTCGGCGAGCCTAGCAAAGGACCCGGGACCACTCAGGAAGTTCGCAAAATACGATTGAGTTCACCGGAAAGCGCCGTATGAGGTGAATGACCTTGACCGCGACCGGTTCACACCCATGGTCCCGAAAGCGAAACAGGGGACGACCGGCCGGACACCCCCGGGATGATCGTTTTCCACGGTCGAAATCAATAAACTACTACGTTGTTTAGTGCATTCCGCTCGGACAATGGGAAACAACCGGGAACCACGCGCGGCGCCCGATACGGCAGATACAGCAGATACAACCGCCAAGGGGACGTTCCGCGCCGGACGGCGCCTCCGCCCGCCCACGCCGACGGCCCGGCGCCGCCCTCGCGGGGGGAACCGGGCCGTCGAGGCGCGGGGGACGGGGACGCGCGGCGCCGCCGCGGGCCGGCTCAGTCCCGCACGGCCGCCGTGGAGCCGCGCACCACCAGCTCGGGCGCGAAGCGCAGCCGCTCGTGGGTGTGGTCGGGGTCGTTGAGCTCCGACAGCAGCAGCCGCATCGCCGCCGCGCCCAGGTCGTACTTGGGCTGGGCCACCGTGGTCAGCCCCGGGTGCACCAGCCCGGCCGTGGCGACGTCGTCGTAGCCCACCACCGACAGGTCGGCCGGTGCGCTCAGCCCGCGCTCGCCCAGCCCTTTGAGCACGCCCAGCGCCAACTGGTCGTTGGAGCAGAACACCGCCTGGGGGCGCTTGCGCGGCCCCCCGGCCAGCACCTCCTCGACCGCCTTCTCGCCGGACTCGGCGTTGAGCTGCTCGGTCTCGATCACCCGCACGGACGCGTCGGGGTCCAGGCCCGACTCCTCCAGGGCCGCGCGCAGCCCGGCCAGGCGGGTGCGGCACTGCTCCAGGTCGGCGGGGCCGCTGAGGTAGGTGACGCGCTCGTGGCCGAGGTTGACCAGGTGGCGGCCCGCGGCCAGGCCGCCGGCGTGGTTGTCCACGGCCACGCTGCAGGCGATGTCGGCCGAGACGTCGCCGCGGTCCAGCAGCACGCCGGGGACGCCCTGCTTGCGCAGCCACAGCAGGTCGGCGGTGTCGCCGTCGACCGGCATCACCACGGCCCCGGCGGCGCGCTGCTCGGCCAGCAGCCGGATGGCGCGGCGCTGGCGCCCGGCCTGCTCGGCGGAGTTGAGCAGCACCACGGCCAGCCCCGCCTCGCCCGCGGTGTCCTCCACGCCGCGCGCGACCTCGGCGAAGAACGGGTTGGTGACGTCGAGGACGAGCAGCCCCACGGAGTCGCTGCGCCCCGCCCGCAGGCTGCGGCCCGAGGAGTTGCGGACGTAGTCCAGTTCCTGGACGGCGCGCTCGACCTTGCGCCGGGTGGCCTCGGCGACCCGCTCGGGGCGGTTCAGGACGTTGGAGACGGTTCCGGGCGACACCCCGGCGCGCGCGGCGACGTCGTTGATGCCCACGGGACGCTTGACTTCGGACGAGGACAACGCAGGTGCTCCGAGGTGGTCGGGCGGCTCCGGGCCGCTCATGCTCTCACAGGTTGATTAAAACGTGTCAATCCCTTCTGCGGAAACCTACTCCTCCGACGGGGACGGCGCTACCGGCCGGCCGAATCCGGCACCGACGGTCACGCCTCGGGCACAGGGGCGAAATCCAGGCGCAACCCCCTTGACATGCGAACTGTGACCCACCTAACGTCCTCCTCCATTGAAACGTTTTTCCAGCCGCCGCGCACCGCGGCCCTGATTCCTGAAGGGGGACGCCGTGGACCATCACCCACCATCGGCTCCTCCGCTCCTGTCGCTGGTCGGCGTGGGCAAGTCCTTCGGGACCGTGCGCGCACTCCAGGACGTCTCGCTGGAGCTGCGCGCGGGAGAGATCCACGCGCTCTGCGGAGAGAACGGGGCGGGCAAGTCCACCTTGGTGAAAACGATCGCCGGTGTGCACCGGCCCGACACCGGCCACATCGAGGGCGACGGCGCGCGCACGGAGTTCGCCGCCCCCGCCGACGCCCAGCGCGCCGGGGTGGCGGTCATCTACCAGGAGCCCACGCTCTTCCCCGACCTGTCGGTGGCCGAGAACATCTTCATGGGCCGCCAGCCGCTGAAGGCCGGGCGGCGCATCGACCGGCGGGCCATGCTCCGGGCCACCGAGGAGCTGTTCGGGCGCCTGGGCGTGCGCATCGACCCCGACCGCCCCGCGCGCGGGCTGTCCATCGCCGACCAGCAGCTGGTCGAGATCGCCAAGGCGATGTCGTTCGACGCCCGCGTGCTGGTCATGGACGAGCCCACGGCGGCGCTGTCGGGCGTTGAGGTCGAGCGGCTGTTCGCGGTGGCGCGCTCGCTGCGCGACTCCGGCGCGGCGGTGCTGTTCATCTCGCACCGCTTCGACGAGGTCTTCGCGCTGTGCGACCGCATCACGGTGATGCGCGACGGCCGCTACATCTCCACCGACCCCACCGCCGACCTCACCGTCGACGCCGTGGTGCGCCGCATGGTGGGCCGCGACGTCGCCACGCTGTTCCCCAAGCAGGAGGTCGAACCCGGCGAGACCGTGCTGGAGGTCGAGGGCCTGACCCGCGCGGGCGTGTTCGCCGACGTCTCCTTCACGGTGCGCGCCGGGGAGATCGTCGCCCTGGCCGGGCTGGTGGGCGCCGGCCGCAGCGAGGTCGTGCGCGCGGTGTTCGGCATCGACCGCTACGACTCCGGCCGGGTGCGCGTGGGCGGGAAGGCGCTGCCCCAGGGCCGGCCCGCCGCCGCCATGGCGGCCGGGGTGGCGCTGGTGCCCGAGGACCGCCGCCAGCAGGGCCTGGTCATGGAGATGTCCATCGAGCGCAACGCCACGCTGACCCGGCGCTGGCCGCTGAGCCGCATGGGCCTGCTGCGCCGCCGCGACGAGGAGCGGGCCACCGCCGTGTGGGCCGAGCGGCTGCACCTGAAGGCCGGCCGGCTCACCGACGCGGTCTCCACGCTGTCGGGCGGCAACCAGCAGAAGGTGGTGCTGGCCAAGTGGCTGGCCACCGAGCCGCGCCTGCTGATCGTCGACGAGCCCACGCGCGGCATCGACGTCGGCACCAAGGCCGAGGTGCACCGGCTGCTGTCGGAGCTGGCCGGCCAGGGGATCGCGGTCCTCATGGTCTCCAGCGAGCTGCCCGAGGTGCTGGGCATGGCCGACCGCGTGCTGGTCATGCACGAGGGGCGCGTCAGCGCCGAACTGGACCGCGGCGAGGCCGACGAGGAGTCGGTCATGTACGCGGCGACGGGCCAGGAGGGCAGGGCCGCGTGAGCACGACCCGCAACCCCCGGACCCCTGACGCCCCCTCGGCCGTACCGCAGGCCCGCGGCGGCGGCGACACCCGCGCCGGGCGGCGCGTGCGCCAGGTGCGCGAGCTGGGCATCCTGCTCGCCCTGGTGCTGCTGATCGCGGTCACCACCGCGGTCAACCCCGGCTTCCTGGCCGCCCAGAGCGTGCGCGACCTGCTGCTGGGCGCCACCCTGCTGACCATCCTGGCCGTGGGCCAGTCGCTGGTCCTCATCACCCGCAACGTCGACCTGTCGGTGGGCTCGGTCATGGGCCTGTCGGCGTTCGCCGTGGGCACCCTGTTCGTGGCCTTCCCCGGCCTGCCCGCGCCCGTGGTGGCGCTGGCGGGCGTGGCCGTGGGCACGGTGTGCGGCGTGGTCAACGGCGTGCTGGTGGCCGCGGCCCGGGTGCCGGCGCTGGTGGTCACCCTGGGCACGCTCTACATGTTCCGCGGCATCGACTTCTGGTGGGCCTCGGGCCGCCAGATCAACGCCGCCGACATGCCCGACGGCTTCCTCGGCCTGGGCCGGGTGACCCTGCTGGGCGTGCCGCTGCCGGCCGTGGTGGCGCTGCTGGTGGTGCTGGCCGCCGGCTGGTACCTGCGCAACTACCGCAGCGGCCGCGAGCTGTACGCGGTGGGCTCCGAGCCCCAGGCGGCGCGGCTGAGCGGCATCCCGGTGGACCGCCGGGTGTTCGTGCCCTTCGTCGTCAACGGCGCGCTGGCCGGCCTGGCGGGCGTGCTCTACGCCGCCCGGTTCGGCACCCTCGACGCCACCGTGGGCACCGGCATGGAATTGGAGGTCGTGGCCGCCGCGGTCGTGGGCGGCGTGGCGATCTTCGGCGGCAGCGGCACGGTCTACGGCGCGGCGCTGGGCGCCCTGCTGCTGTCGACCATCGACGCGGCGCTGCCGATGCTGCGGGTCGACTCCTTCTGGCAGCAGGCGGTGGTGGGCCTGCTGATCCTCGTCTCGATCGGACTGGACCGGCTGCTGGCCGTTCGCACGGCGCGCCGGCTTCGAGGAGGTGGTTCCCGTGGGGCCTGATGTGGGCACCGCTCCGAGGGCGGCGGCGTCGCCGGGCGCCGACTCCCGCTCGGCGCTGCGGCGCCTGGCGGGCACGCGCGAGACCTCGGTCATCGGCGCGCTGGTGGTGGCCGTGCTGGCGGCCTCGCTGCTGGTCGAGGGCTTCGCCAGCGGCCGCAACGCCGGCTTCCTGATCCTGGACATCGCCACGATCGCGCTGATCGCGCTGCCGATGACGCTGATCGTCATCACCGGCGAGATCGACCTGAGCGTGGCCAGCACCCTGGGCCTGACCAGCGCGGTCATGGGGCAGCTGTGGGTGATGGGCCTGCCGCTGGAGACCATCGTCCCGCTGTGCGTGCTGCTGGGCGTGGTGCTGGGCGCGGTCAACGGCCTGCTGGTGACGGTGGCGGGGCTGCCCTCGCTGGCGGTCACCATCGGCACGATGGCCATGTACCGGGGCCTGGCCTACGTGGTGCTGGGCGACCGGGCCGTGGCCGACTTCCCCTTCGAGTGGACCGGCGGCGCCACCGCGCGCATCCCCGGCACCGACCTGCCCTGGGTGGTGCTGCTCATCGCGGTGCTGGGCGGGGTGTTCGGCGTGGTGCTGCACGCCACGCCGGTGGGCCGCTCGCTGTTCGCCATCGGCAGCAACGACGAGGCGACCCGCTTCTCGGGCATCTCGGTGGCCTGGACCAAGCTGTGGCTGTTCGTGGCCTCGGGCGCGGTGGCGGGCCTGGCCGGGGTGTTCTGGACGCTCCAGTACGGCAGCGCCCGCGCCGACAACGCCTTCGGCCTGGAGCTGTCGGTGGTGGCGGCGGTGCTGCTGGGCGGGGTGTCCATCTTCGGCGGCAAGGGCGCGCTGCCCGGCGTGCTGGCGGGCGTGCTGCTGCTGGGCGTCATCCGCAACGCGCTGAGCCTGGCCGACGTGTCCTCCGACGTGCTGTCGATCGTCACCGGTGTGCTGCTGGTGGTCTCGGTGGTGCTGCCCACCACCATCACCCGGCTGCGCGAGCGCCGTCCCCGGGCGGCGCCGTCGTGACGGGCGGGCGCCCGCGCCCGCCCGCCTGCTCCCCGCACCCCCCGCTGTCCCCCCGCATCCCTTAGTACGAGGTGAACCCCATGATGAGAAAGCGCATCCGCTACGGCGTGACCGCCGCGGCCCTGGCCGGGGTCATGCTGGCCGCCACCGCCTGCGGCGGCACCACGCGCGGCGACGACTCCGGCGACGGCTCGGGCGGCGGCGCCCAGGGCGAGGCCGACCCGAACGCCGAGATCCCCGAGGGCCTGGCCATCAGCTTCCTGCCCAAGCAGCTGAACAACCCCTACATGACCTACGCCAACTCCGGCGGCCAGGAGGCCGTGGAGGAGCTGGCCGGCGAGTTCAAGGAGGTCGGCCCCTCCGAGGCCAACGCCTCCTCCCAGGTCAGCTACATCAACACGCTCAGCCAGCAGGGCAGCGACGCGATCGTGATCGCCGCCAACGACCCCGACGCGGTGTGCGGCGCGCTCAACCAGGCGCGCCAGGCCGGCAGCGTGGTCGTGTCCTACGACTCCGACACCAACCCCGACTGCCGCGACGTGTTCATCAACCAGGCCACGGCCGAGGACATCGCGCGCATCCAGGTCGAGATGGTCGCCGAGCAGATCGGCGGCGAGGGCGAGATCGCGTTCCTGTCGGCCACCCCCAACGCCACCAACCAGAACACCTGGCTGGAGCTGATGGAGGAGGAGCTGGCCAAGGAGGAGTACGCCGACATCGAGGTCGTGGACACCGTCTACGGCAACGACGACGACCAGAAGTCGTTCAACGAGATGCAGGCGCTCCTGCAGTCCCACCCCGACCTGGCCGGCGTGGTGGCCCCCACCACGGTGGGCCTGGCGGCGGCCGCCCGCTACCTGAGCGGGTCGGACTTCAAGGGCGAGGTCGTGCTGACCGGCCTGGGCACGCCCAACCAGATGCAGGAGTACGTCGCGGACGGCACCGTCGAGGAGTTCGCCCTGTGGGACCCCAAGGACATGGGCTACCTCGCGGGCTACGCGGCGGCGTCGCTGTCGGCCGGGCGGATCACCGGCGCCGAGGGCGAGACCTTCGAGGCCGGCCGGCTGGGCGACTACGAGATCGGCGCCAACGGCGAGGTCGTGCTGGGCCCGCCCACGGTCTTCAACGCCGACAACATCGACGACTACGACTTCTGACCGGCACCGGCCGGGGCGCGGGCCCCGTCGTCCGCGCCCCGGCCGCGCCGCCGCGCACCCCCCTCATCCCCCCGCCTTTGATCCCCCTGCCTTCGCTTCTGTGACCCCTGGTGATACCTGTGCGCCCGCGCGGGCGCGGAGAGGACGGCGACGGGTATGCAGCGCGTCTGCTTCCTGCTGAAGGTCCGGCCCGAGCGGCTGGCGGAGTACCGCGAGCGCCACGAGAACGTGTGGCCGGAGATGCTGGCCGCGCTCAGCGGGGCGGGCTGGCGCAACTACTCCCTGTTCGCCCGCGAGGACGGCCTGCTCGTGGGCTACCTGGAGACCGAGGACTTCGCGGCGGCGCAGGAGGCGATGGCGCGCACCGGTGTCAACGCCCGCTGGCAGGCGGAGATGGCGCCGTTCTTCGAGGGGCTCGACGGCCGGGGGCCCGACGAGGGCATGGTGCCGCTCACCGAGGTCTTCCACCTGGACTGACGCCCCGCGCCGCCCCACCACCCCTTACGTGTAGAAGGAGCCTTCCCACATGACCGACCTTGGCGCCGTCAAGTCCGCGCTGCGGCAGCAGGCCATCGAGCTTCCGTCGTGGGCGTTCGGCAACAGCGGCACCCGGTTCAAGGTGTTCGCGCAGAAGGGCGTGCCGCGCACCCCCCAGGAGAAGATCGCCGACGCCGCCCAGGTGCACGCCTACACCGGCATCGCGCCCAGCGTGGCGCTGCACATCCCCTGGGACGCGGTGGACGACTACGCGGCGCTGGCCGCCTACGCCGCCGAGCAGGGCGTGCGCGTGGGCACGATCAACGCCAACGTCTTCCAGGACGACGACTTCCGGCTGGGCAGCGTCACCAACCCCGACCCGGCGGTGCGCCGCAAGGCCCTGGACCACCTGCTGGCCTGTGTGGACGTCATGGACGCCACCGGCAGCCGCGATCTGAAGCTGTGGTTCGCCGACGGCACCAACTACCCCGGCCAGGACGACATCCGCGCCCGGCAGGACCGGCTGGCCGAGGCCCTGGTGGCGGTGCGCGACCGGCTGGCGCCCCACCAGCGGATCCTGCTGGAGTACAAGCTGTTCGAGCCGGCGTTCTACACCACCGACGTCCCCGACTGGGGCACCGCCTACGCCCACTGCCTCAAGCTGGGCGAGCAGGCGCAGGTCGTGGTGGACACCGGCCACCACGCGCCGGGCACCAACATCGAGTTCATCGTGGCGTTCCTGCTGCGCGAGGGGAAGCTGGGCGGGTTCGACTTCAACTCCCGCTTCTACGCCGACGACGACCTGATGGTGGGCGCGGCCGACCCCTTCCAGCTGTTCCGGATCATGCATGAGGTGGTGCGCGGCGGCGGCTACGACCCCGCCGCCGGGATCGCCTTCATGCTCGACCAGTGCCACAACATCGAGGCGAAGATCCCCGGGCAGATCCGCTCGGTGCTCAACGCCCAGGAGGCCACCGCCAAGGCGCTGCTGGTGGACACCGACGCGCTGGAGGCCGCGCAGCGGGCGGGCGACGTGCTGGGCGCCAACGCGGTGCTGATGGACGCCTACAACACCGACGTGCGCCCGCTGCTGGCCGAGCTGCGCGCCGAGGACGGCCTGGACCCCGACCCCATGGCCGCGTTCGCGCGCTCGGGCTACCTGGAGCGCATCGCGGCCGAGCGGGTGGGCGGGCAGCAGGCCGGCTGGGGCGCCTGACCCCCGGCGCGCACCCGCGCGCACAGCCCACACCACACCCGAGACTCCGCCCGCGAGACGACACGAACGCCACGGCGGACCCGGCGGCCCGGTGGGCGGGCCGCCCGGGTCCGCCCCCACCACACGCAGGGGATGAGATGACCGAGCCGACTTCCCATGGCCCCGACGCCGGCCATGGCCCCCACCCCCAGGTCGCGGCGCTGCTGGAGCGCTCGCACCGGCTGGGTGCCGACCCGCGCAACACCAACTACGCCGGGGGCAACGCCTCGGCCAAGGGCACCGCGACCGACCCCGTCACCGGCGAGCCCACCGAGCTGATGTGGGTCAAGGGCTCCGGCGGCGACCTGGGCACCCTCACCGAGGCGGGCCTGGCCGTGCTGCGGCTGGACCGGCTGCGCGCGCTGACCGGCGTCTACCCGGGCGTGGAGCGCGAGGACGAGATGGTCGCGGCGTTCGACTACTGCGCCCACGGCAAGGGCGGCGCCGCGCCCTCCATCGACACCGCGATGCACGGCCTGGTCGAGGCCGCCCACGTCGACCACCTGCACCCCGACTCCGGTATCGCGCTGGCGTGCGCGGCCGACGGCGAGAAGCTGACCGCCGAGTGCTTCGGCGGGCGGGTGGCCTGGGTGCCCTGGCGCCGCCCCGGCTTCCAGCTCGGGCTGGACATCGCCGCGATCAAGCGCGACAACCCCGAGGCCATCGGGGTCGTGCTGGGCGGGCACGGGATCACCGCCTGGGGTGAGACCAGCCAGGAGTGCGAGGCGAACTCGCTGGAGATCATCCGCACCGCCGAGGAGTTCATCGCCCGCCGGGGCGAGGGCCGCCCGCACCCCTTCGGCCCGGTGGTGGAGGGCTACGCCCCGCTGCCCGAGGCCGAGCGCCGTGCGCGCGCCGCGGCGCTGCTGCCGGTGGTGCGCGGCCTGGCCTCCACCGATCGGCCGCAGGTGGGCCACTACACCGACAGCGAGGCGGTGCTGGACTTCGTCTCCCGCGCCGAGCACCCCCGCCTTGCGGCGCTGGGGACCTCCTGCCCCGACCACTTCCTGCGTACCAAGGTGCGCCCGCTGGTGCTGGACGTGGCGCCCGACGTGCCGCTGGAGCGGGCGGTGGAGCGGCTGCGGGAGCTGCACGCGGCCTACCGCGAGGACTACCGGGCCTACTACGAGGCCCACGCCGAGGCCGACTCCCCCGCGATGCGCGGCGCCGACCCGGCGATCGTGCTGGTGCCGGGGGTGGGCATGTTCTCCTTCGGCGCCGACAAGCAGACCGCGCGCGTGGCCGGGGAGTTCTACGTCAACGCGATCAACGTGATGCGCGGTGCCGAGACCGTCTCCACCTACACCCCCATCCCGGAGTCGGAGAAGTTCCGGATCGAGTACTGGGCGCTGGAGGAGGCCAAGCTGCGCCGCCGGCCCAAGCCCAAGGCGCTGGCCACGCGGGTGGCGCTGGTGACGGGCGGCGGCTCGGGCATCGGCCGGGCCATCGCCCACCGGCTGGCGGCCGAGGGCGCCTGCGTGGTGGTGGCCGACCGCGACACCGAGGGCGCGGCCCGGGTGGCCGCGGAGATCACCGAGGCGGCCGGCGGGCGCGCGGGCGACGTCGCGGTGCCGGTGGCGGTGGACGTCACCGAGCCCGAGCAGGTGGCGGCGGCCGTGCGGGCGGCGGTGCTGGCGTTCGGCGGGCTGGACCTGGTGGTCAACAACGCCGGGCTGTCGATCTCCAAGCCGCTGCTGGAGACCACCGAGGCCGACTGGGACGTCCAGCACCGGGTGATGGCGCGGGGGTCGTTCCTGGTGGCGCGGGAGGCCGCGCGGGTGCTGGTCGAGCAGGGCATGGGCGGCGACATCGTCTACATCGCCAGCAAGAACGGCGTGTTCGCGGGCCCCAACAACGTGGCCTACGGCGCGGCGAAGGCCGACCAGGCGCACCAGGTGCGGCTGCTGGCCGCCGAGCTGGGCGAGCACGGGATCCGGGTCAACGGCGTCAACCCCGACGGCGTCGTGCGCGGGTCTGGCATCTTCGCGGGCGGCTGGGGCGCCCAGCGCGCGGCCGTCTACGGCGTGCCCGAGGAGGAGCTGGGCGCGTTCTACGCCAAGCGGACCCTGCTCAAGCGCGAGGTGCTGCCCGAGCACGTGGCCAACGCGGTCTTCGCCCTCACCGGCGGGGAGCTGAGCCACACCACCGGCCTGCACATCCCGGTGGACGCGGGCGTGGCGGCGGCGTTCCTGCGCTGAGGCGCGCGTGCGGCGGCCGGGCCGGGGGCCCGGCCGCCGCGCCCGGCTGTCCGGCCCGCCGTGCCCCCGCCCCGCCGTCCCCCCGTGTCTCCTCCGTGTCTTCTGAAAGGCGTGCGCCCCGTGTCCTCTCACGACGTCTTCGCCGCCGTCGACCTCGGCGCCTCCAGCGGCCGCGTGGTCGTCGGCCGGGTCGGCCCCGACGCGTTCGACCTGACCGAGGTCCACCGCTTCGCCAACCGGCCGCTGCGGCTGCCCAGCGGGCTGCACTGGGACATCGGCGGCCTCTACCGCGAGATCCTGGACGGCCTGCGCGCCGCCGCCGCGCACGGGCCGCGCTCGGTGGGGATCGACACCTGGGCGGTGGACTACGGCCTGCTCGACGCCACGGGCGCGCTGCTGGGCCTGCCCCACCACTACCGCGACACCCGCACCGACGCGGTGGCGCCGGCGGTGGTCGAGAAGGTGGGCGCGGCCGAGCTGTACGCCGCCAACGGGCTCCAGTTCCTGCCGTTCAACACCGTCTTCCAACTCGCGGCCGCGCGGGGCGGCGCGCAACCGGCGGCGGCCGACACCCTGCTGCTGATCCCCGACCTGATCGGCTACTGGCTGACCGGGGAGCGCGGCGCGGAGGTCACCAACGCCTCCACGACCGGGCTGCTCGACGTCACCACCCGGAAGTGGTCGGCGCCGATGCTGGCGGCGGCCGGGGTCGAGCCGTCGCTGCTGCCGCCCCTGCGCGTACCCGGCTCCCGGATCGGGCCGCTGCTGCCCGAGGCCGCCGAGCAGACGGGCCTGAGCGGGGTGGAGGTCCGGGCGGTTGCCTCCCACGACACCGCCTCGGCGGTGGCCGGGATCCCCGCGCGCAGCGAGCGGTTCGGCTACGTCTCGTGCGGCACGTGGTCGCTGGCGGGGCTGGAGCTGCCCGCGCCGGTGCTCACCGAGGCGGCGCGCGAGGCCAACTTCACCAACGAACTGGGCGTGGCGGGCACCACCCGGTTCCTGCGCAACATCATGGGGCTGTGGCTGGTCCAGGAGTGCCTGCGCGACTGGGGGCTGACCGACGCCGCGCTGCCGGGCCTGCTGGCGGAGGCCGCGGCCGCGCCCGCGTTCGCGTCACTGATCGACGCGGGCGACGCCCGGTACATGCCGCCGGGCGCGATGCCCGAGCGCATCGCGGCGCACCTGCGGGAGACCGGCCAGCCGGTGCCGGAGGGCCCGGAGGGGCGCGGCGCGCTGCTGCGGTGCGTGCTGGAGAGCCTGGCCCTGGCCCACCGCGACACCCTGCGCCGCGCGTGCGCGCTGGCGGACCGCGAGATCGAGGTGGTCCACCTGGTCGGCGGCGGCGCGCGCAACGAGCTGCTGTGCCAGTGGACCGCCGACGCGCTCGGCCTGCCGGTGGAGGCGGGCCCGGTGGAGGCGACGGCGATCGGCAACATCGCCGTCCAGTCCCACGCCCCCGACTCCCCGGAGGACCTGGCCCACCTGCGTGCCCTCATCCACCGCACCCAGGGCCCCCGCCGCTACGAGCCCAGCGGCGACCGTGCGTCCTGGGACGCGGCAGCGGCCCGCCTGGGACTGCGCTGAGGTACGCCTGCAACAGCATCTCGGTTCCAGACCGAACCGGCCCCCTCGGACGTCCTCCGAGGGGGCCGGTCGCGTCAGGCAGGCCGATCGCCTCTACAGACCGGCCGACTTCACGGCCATGACGAACGCCGACCACTCGTCCGCGGAAAACGCGAGGTGGCCGAGGTGCCGGTTCTGCGTGTCCCGGACGAGCACGGTGGGCACCGTGTCGGCGACCTCGACGCAGTCTCCGCCGTGAGAGCCGCTGTGCGTGGATTTATGCCACTGCGCCGGGTCAGGACTTGGTTCACTGTGGTTCATCGCGCCGGGAAAACTCTCCCGGATTTCCACGCAGGTCGCCCCGTTTCCGTTGCTGTGGCTGGTTTTGCGCCAAGCGCCGGGGAACCGCTCGTGGATTTCAACACACGTTGCGTTGTTTCCGTTGCTGTAACTGGATTTACGCCAGTGGTCGGCGACCTCAACGCAGTTGCCGCCCTTTTGGTTGCTGTAGCTGCTTTTACGCCATCCACTGACTGAAGCGGGCGTAGGCCCCATAGGGTCGTCCTCCTGGTCCGACGCGCCGCCGTCGGCGGCGCGTCGCCTCGTCGCAAGGAGGGCGGCCGCCGACTCCGGGCGGCCTTGGGGAGGAAAAACTCTCCCCTCCACTCTCAACGTATAGCGCACCCCGGGGCTTGCGGCAAGACCCCGGTCGTGCCGCAGAATCAACCCCCGTGGCCGGAGCCCACGGTCGTGGGATCGGGGACTTCCCGGTGGTCGTCGGCATGCGTACAGCCAGGAGGGGGCGCCGACACGTCCGGCCGGAATTCCTTCTCTTCTGTTTTTCCTGCTTTCCATGAACGGCGGATTTTTTCATGATCGACGTGATCGTTGCCGGCGCCGGACCCACCGGTCTGCTGCTGGCGGCCGAACTGCGGCTGCGCGACCTGCACGTGGTCGTGCTGGAGAAGGAGGCGGAACGCACCCCGCAGGTCCGCTCGCTCGGACTGCACGCGCGCAGCATCGAACTGATGGACCAGCGCGGCCTGCTCGACCGCTTCCTCGCGCACGGCAGGCGGTACCCGCTCGGCGGCTACTTCGCCGGTATCCCCAAGCCCCAGCCCGCCGGGCTGGACACCGCCCACGGCTACGTCCTCGGCATCCCGCAGACCACCACCGACCGCCTGCTGGAGGAGCACGCCGCCGAGGTCGGCGCCGACATCCGGCGCGGCCGCGAACTCGTCGGCCTGAGCCAGGACGGCGACGGCGTGACCGCCGAACTGGCCGACGGGTCGCACCTGCGCTCCCGCTACCTCGTCGGCTGCGACGGCGGCCGCAGCACGGTCCGCAGGCTCCTCGGCGTCGGCTTCCCCGGCGAGCCCGCGCGCAACGACATGCTGCTGGGCGAGATGGAACTCGCCGAGGCCCCGGAGACGGTGGCCGCCGTCGTCAAGGAGGTCCGCAGAACGCATCTGCTGTTCGGCGCCGGACCCATGGAGGGCGGGACCTACCGCGTGCTGGTCCCCGCCGCCGGCGTGGCCGGGGACCGCACGGTCCCGCCGACCGTCGAGGAGTTCCGGGAGCGCCTGCGGGCGTTCGCGGGCACCGACTTCGGCGCGCACTCCCCGCGCTGGCTCTCCCGCTTCGGCGACGCCACCCGCCAGGCCGAGCGCTACCGGGTCGGTCGGGTGCTGCTGGCGGGCGACGCGGCGCACATCCACCCGCCGACCGGTGGGCAGGGGCTCAACCTCGGCCTTCAGGACGCGTTCAACCTGGGGTGGAAGCTGGCCGCCGAGGTCAGCGGCTGGGCGCCGGAGGGGCTGCTGGACAGCTACCACGCCGAACTCCACCCCGTGGCCGCCGACGTGCTGGTCAACACCCGCGCGCAGATGCTGCTGCTGTCCACCGACTCGGGCGCCCGCGCGCTGCGGCACCTCATGTCGGAACTGCTGGACTTCGAGGAGGTCAACCGGTACCTGACCGAGAAGGTCACCGCGATCTCGGTCCGCTACGACCTCGGGGAGGGCCACCCCCTGCTCGGCCGGCGCCTGCGCGACGTTGAACTGAAGCACGGGCGCCGCCTCTACGAGCTGCTGCGCACCGGCCGGGGGCTCCTGCTCGACGGGACCGGCCGCCTCTCGGTGGCGGGCTGGGCGGACCGGATCGACCACGTGCCCGCCACGGCCGCCGAACTGGACGCCCCCGCCGTCCTGCTGCGCCCGGACGGCCACGTGTCATGGGTCGGCGAGGACCAGGCAGACCTTGCCGCCCACCTCCCCACCTGGTTCGGAGCCGCCGCGAACTGAGCACAGGAAACCCCCTCCGGCCGCCGCCACGCCGGCCGGAGGGGGTTGTCACCGGGTCATGCCTGCCGAACGGTCAGCCCCGCCCGGGCGGGAGGGGCAGCGGCCAGCGCCGGTCGCCGTCCGCCGAGCCGAACCAGACGTACTGCTCGTTCGGGGTGACGGTGGCGCCGAAGGCGCTCCAGTCGGGTGCGCCGTTGGCGGTCCACCACCGGTGGGCCTCCTCCACCGCCGTCCACAGCCGCCGGGGGCCGCCTTGCACCACGCGGAACCGGCCGCTCTCGACCGGTGCCAGGTCGATCTCCGCCCACGAACCGTCTCCGCCCTCCATGAAGAGGAAGTCGGTGCCGTCGTCGGCCTTCTTGAGGAGGGTCTCGGCGTCGCCCGAGGCGAGTTGGGCCACGAACGCCATGGCGGGGTCGCGCACGGCGGCGGGGTCCAGCGCCGTCCAGCCGTCCTCTCCGTCGTCGTCAACGGTGGTGCGCGTGTGCGGGGAGTGGCTCCGGGCCGGCATGAAGCCCGACCACTGCGGGAGGAAGCGTCCCGTCGCGGTTCCGTCGCCGCGCACGTCGAGCTCGACCATGGCGCCGCCGGTACCGCCCGCGACGTTGACGAGCACACGTCCACCGGGCACCACCTGACCGAGCCAGGCCGGAGGGACATGGGTGAAGGCGGTGGTGGCGATGATCCGGTCGTAGGGTGCGCGTTCGGGATAGCCCAGGTGGCCGTCGCAGACGGCGGTGACGGGCGTGTAGCCGGAGCGGTCGAGCCGGTCGGCGGCGTAGGCGACCAGGCGCGGCGAGATGTCGACACTGGTCACCCGCTGGGAGCCGAGCACCTCGCACAGGATCGCGGCGTTGTACCCGGAACCGGCTCCGATCTCCAAGACGCGCTCTCCACCGGCCAGGTCGAGTTCGCCGAGCAGCCGGGCCATGAGGCCGGGCATGGTCGAGGAGCTGGTCCAGCGGCCCTTGCCGGTTCCCTGGGGGAGGGCCTCCACGACAGGCGTGCCGTTGATCTCGATGACCAGCGTCTCGTCGGCGTAGACGTGGGCGGCCCACTCCTCGCGCTGCTCGGCACGGTCGCCGCGCACGAGCCGGTACCGGGTGCCCTGCGGGGTGTGGTCGAAGAGGGCGAAGGCGGGAACGAACGCACCCCGGTCGACCCGCCGGAACGCGTCGATGAGAGCGCCCTCGGGCTCCAACACACCCGCCTCGACAAGCCGATCGGCAAGCGCCACCGAAGGGGCGTGGACAGCACGCGTCACGTCTTTCCTCCAGAAAACCCCCTCCGGCCACCGCCACGTCGGCCGAAGGGGGTTGTCGCATGTATGAGGGCTACAGGTCGGTGGTCTTCACCGCCAGGAGGAACGCCGACCACTCATCTGGGGAGAAGGCGAGGTGCCCCAGGTTGCGGTTCTGGGTGTCACGGACACTGACCGCCCGAGGGGTCTCACGGACCTCCACGCAACTCGCCCCATTGCCGTTGCTGTAGCTGCTCTTGTGCCACTCACGATGTTCCGTCACGGAGACCTCCTAGTACCTGCCGGACCAGATCAAGGCTGCTTCCAGGCGGAAGCGCCTCCCCCTGGAGCACGTCAAAGGTAGCGACGCACCGCCGGACTTGGGCTTCCGTCTCTATGATCTGCTCATCGAAGAAGTACTCGCAGGAAGCCACGGTCGGCCTACCGTCGAACACGTAGATCCGAAACGGCCCGGAGAGCCCGGGATGGAACCTGACGCTCCGAGGAACGACCTGGAGACGCACCTTTCGCGCTTCGGCGAAGTCGATGAGGTGTTCAAGCTGTGCCTTCATGACAGCCTCGTCCCCCACGACCCGACGAACCACGTCCTCGTCCAGTACTACTAAGACTAGCGGCCGGTCAGAGCGTTCAAAGATCGCCTGCTGTCGCTCCAACCTCGTACGGACGAAGCGATCGATCGTCTCTTCGGTCGCCCAGGGCTGAGTGGCGATGACCAGCGCCCGAGCGTAGTCGGGGGTCTGCACCAGGCCAGGCACAAGCACACCGTGGTATTCGTGCAGTTCAAGGGCCTTGCTTTCGAGATCGCTGTACTTCTCAAAGCCTGGTGGCAGCAGCCCCTGACTGCTGTAGTTCTCCCACGTTCGCAGCAACCGACCGCCCGCTTCAAGCGCCTGATCCAGGGCGGCGGCGTGGTCCTGCTGCGGCTTGAGTAAACCGGTCTCAATGAGGCTGATTGAGGACGACGAGAGGCCAACGCGTTTTCCAAGTTGTTCTTGGTTCCAGCCGAAGCTTCCACGGCATTTCCGCACCTCAGAAGTAGCGCTTCCAAACTGGGTTGAGGTTTTTACGTGTCATCGCCACCGCCTTCCACCAAGCTTCCCACTCCTTGACACTAGATGACCACCAACGTGCCACCCCGCGCCACCGGAATCGAGAATCTTTGAGTCGCCAATGGCGCCCGTAGCGCGACTGCTCCTCCTCCAGCACTGTGGTGATCACAGCACCTCAGAAACACGGATGGCCCTGCCGGTGTGACAGCACCGAACAGGGCCTTGGTCCCCAAACCTGGGAGGAGCCAGGTGGAAACCCAAGATGAACCCTATACGCCCGCAAGTGCCCTATTCGGCACCGGCAAGCTCACAATTCCGGCGGCGGCCATGACCGTTCTCGCCACTTCGCGTACTTTCGCCGGTCATCGGCGAATGGTTCCCGAGGCGCGGCGGTGGCTGGAACTCATGCTCGGGGCCTCGCGGCTCAGCGTTCCCGACGACACCCAGGCGACCGCCGTTCTGCTGTGCTCCGAGGCCGCGACGAACGCCGTCGTCCACACCGCCAGCGGACGCCAAGGAACCTTTACCGTCCACATCCGCGCCATCCCCGGCCACCTCACCGTCGAGGTCGAGGACGACGGCGCGGCGACCAACCCCGTCCCCGTCCAGGCCGGCGCCCTGGACGAGCACGGGCGCGGGCTGGCCCTGATCGCGGGCTTCGCCGACACGTGGGGGCCGCGCGCCCTCGGGTGCGGGATCTACTACACCCTCTCCTGGCGCCCCGCCCCGCTGGACATGTAGGCCGACCGACAAGCCACCCCCCGCGCGCGGCGGCCGACTCACCGGGAGGGGGAGACGGCCGCCCCGCGCACGAGGGCCGCCGGGATGCCAGGCCCGGCGGCCCCCACTTTCCCTCCTGCACTCTCCCGCCCCAACACGGAGACCCGGCCCCATGCCCGAGACGCACGGCACCGCCCGACCGCCCCGCCTCTACACCACCACCGAGGTGGCACGCCTGTTCCGCGTGGACCCCAAGACCGTCACCCGGTGGGTGAGAACAGGCCAACTCCGCGCCCTGCGGACCCCCGGCGGGCACGCCCGCATCCTCGCCGACGACGTGGACGCGGCACTCGCCGGCCTGACCCAGCCACCCCCCGCGCGCGGCGGCTGACTCGCTGGAGGGGAGACGGCCGCCCCGCGCACGAGGGCCGCCGGGATGCCAGGCCCGGCGGCCCTCACTTTTTCTCTGCAACTCCCCCGGCCCCACTCCCCCGCCTCCACTCCCTCACACTCCCGACCGACCACTCCCGGGCCGCGGTTGTTCTTCGCGTTGACAAAACGGAACATGGTTCCGTATGTTCAAGCGGAACAGAGTTCCGCTTGGGTGGCCACGGCCGTCCGAGTCGGGCTCCCCTCCTCCTCGGTGGCCGTCGAGTTCGACTCGGCGGGCCGTCCGGGGCCTGCAACGGAAGTGCGCATCATGAGTGTTTCGTCCACCGCCGCCCGCGCCGCCGAACTCCTCGGCCCGCCCGCCCCCGTCCTCTCCCTCGCCCCGGTGACCCTGCCCGCCCCCGGCCGGGCCGTGGACCTGGAACTGCGGGTCTCGGCCCCCGTGACCGGCGACGACCTGCCCGTCATCCTGCTCTCCCACGGCCACGGCTGGTCCCACCACCTCTCCTCCCTCAACGGCTACGCGCCGCTCGCCGACTTCTGGGCCGCGCACGGGTTCCTCGTGGTCCAGCCCACCCACCTCAGCTCGCGGTCCCTGAGCCTGCCCGCCGACACCCCCGGCGCCCCGCTCTTCTGGCGGCAGCGCGCCGAGGACATGACCCGGATCCTGGACGCGGCCGACGCGATCGAGGCCGCAGCGCCCCACCTGCGCGGGCGCGTGGACTGGAGCAGGGTGGCCGCGGCCGGGCACTCCATGGGCGGGCACACCACGAGCCTGCTGCTGGGCGCCCGGACCACCGACCCCGACGACGGATCGGAGCCCGACCTGTCCGAGCCGCGCATCACGGCCGGCGTGGTGCTGACCGGGACCGGCCGGGGCGGCGACGCCCTCAACCCGACCGCCGCCGAGAACTACCCCTTCCTCCGCAGCACGGACTTCTCCCGCATGGCCGCGCCCGCGCTCGTGGTCGTCGGCGACAAGGACGACTCCCCCCACCTGACCGTCGCCGGCCCCGAGTGGCACGCCGACCCCTACCGCCTCTCCCCCGGCCCCAAGACCCTGCTCACCTTCTTCGGTGCCGAGCACGGGCTGGGCGGCGTCTCGGGCTACGACGTCGCCGAGACCACCGACGACAGCCCCGAGCGCGTCGCCGCCGTGCAACTGCTGACCGCGGCCTACATGCGCACGCGCCTGTACCCCGGCGACCCCGCGTGGCAGGCGGCCCGCAAGGGGCTGACGACCGGCCCCGGCGCCCTCGGGAAGGTCGAGTCTAAGGGCGGCGACATCGCCTAAACCCCCGCGCGCGGTCCACGCGGCCCGTTCGGCGCGCGCGGCGGCCCCCGCCGCGCGGACCCGCGCCCGCCAACGCGTCCGCCCCGGTCACCGGTGGAACACCCGCCGTGGCCGGGGCGGATGCGTTCCTGGGAATTTGCTGAGAGAATTCGTCGGACGTTCGGACAGGCGACTGCGGGGCATCCCCTCGGGACGCCTGGCGACGCGGCCCGCCGTCCCCGGTGCGGGAGCAGCGGGCCGCGTCGTCCTCCGCCCTCTGGAGAACGGAGACCGCGCCCGGTGACCGCCGACACCCGCACCCTCGCCGCCCCCGCGTCCACCGGCTCCTCCCCCGCCGCGCGCCGGTTCCTGCCCGAGGTGCAGGGGCTGCGCGCGGTGGCGGTGCTGCTGGTGCTGATCTACCACGTCGACCACGACCTGCTGCCCGGCGGCTACGTCGGCGTCGACGTGTTCTTCGTGATCTCCGGCTTCCTCATCACCACGCTGCTGCTGCGCGAGGCCGGCGAGACCGGCCGGGTGTCCCTGGCCGGCTTCTACGTGCGCCGCATCCGGCGCATCCTCCCCGCCGCCGCCCTGGTGCTGGCCGTCACCGGTGCGCTGTCCTTCGTGCTCCTGCCGGAGTTCCGCCTCCTGGACACCGCGATGCAGCTGGCCGCGAGCGCGTTCTACGTCGAGAACCTGTTCCTGGCCGACCAGGCCGTGGACTACCTCGCCGCCGAGGCGGTCGCCAGCCCGGTCCAGCACTTCTGGTCCCTGGCCGTGGAGGAGCAGTTCTACCTGCTGTGGCCGCTGCTGTTCGTGGGCTGGGCCGCCCTGCCGCCCCGCCTGCGCACCGTGCGCGCGCTCCTGGCCGCCACCCTGATCCTGGCCGCCGCCTCGCTGGCCTGCTCCGTCGTGCTGACCTCCGGCAGCCCCCAGCAGTCCTACTTCCTGCCGCAGACCCGCATGTGGGAGCTGGCGGTGGGCGGCGTGCTCGCGATCGTCCTCAGCCGCCGCGAGGTCCCCGCCGCGCTGCGGTGGGTCCTGGGCTGGGCCGGACTGGCCGCCATCGGCGCCGCCGCCTGGTACTACAGCGACGCCACGCCCTTCCCCGGCTGGACGGCGCTGCTGCCCGTGCTGGGCGCGGCCGCCGTCATCGCCGCCGGGCACAACGGGCGGCGCCTCTCCTCCTACCAGGTCCTCTCCAGCCCGCCCGCCCGGTTCGTCGGCGACATCTCCTACGCCCTGTACCTGTGGCACTGGCCGCTGATCGTCTTCGCCCTCAGCCTCACCGACTCCACCCGCCTGGGCCCCCTGCACGGCGCGCTCGTGCTGGCGGCCTCCTTCCTGCTGGCCTGGGCCACCAAGGTCGCCGTGGAGGACCCGGTGCGCCGGTTCGGCCTGCTGCGCACCGGCCGCGCGGCCGCCGCGTTCGCGGTGTGCGCGTCGCTGCTGGTGGGGCTGATCGCCGCCGGCCAGTACGCCCGCTACGACCACCTGCGCGGCGTGGAGTTCGACCCCGTGCGCCACGTCGGCCCCTCGGCGCTGGGCACCGCCGACCCCACCGGCTCCCCCGACGTCCCGATCTACCCCGCACCGGTGGCCGCCGACGAGGACCTGCCCGACGTGTTCGAGCGCTGCCAGGCGTCGCCCCGGCTGACCGAGCTGCGCTCGTGCGTCTACGGCCCGGCCGACGCCGACACCACCGTCGCGGTCACCGGCGACTCCCACGCCGCCCACTGGGTCCCGGCACTGCGCGAGATCGCCCGCGAGCGCGGCTGGCGGCTGCACATCTACGCCAAGTCCTCCTGCGCGTTCACCACCACCCTGCTGGAGCACCCGGCCGACGGCCGCGACTACACCGAGTGCGCCGACTGGAACGCCTCGGTGCTGGCCGAGCTGACCGAGGAGGTGCGCCCCGACGTGGTGTTCACCAGCTCCAGCGCCCGGTCTCGGGCCGCCGGCGCCGCGTTCCCCGAGGCGGGCAGCACCGACATCGCCGCCGGGATGAACGAGCTGTGGGCGCCGCTGGAGGAGGCCGGGACCGACGTGGTGGCCATCCGCGACACCCCGCGCATGGGCGCCCGCCTGCCCGAGTGCGTCTCCGAGAACGCCGCCGCCCCCGCCGCCTGCGCCCGCGACCGCGCCGACGCCTTCGCCGACCAGGACCCCCAGCTGCTGGCGGCGGGCAACGCGCCCGAGGCCGACGTCGTGGACCTCACCGACGCGCTGTGCCTGGGCGGCGAGTGCCTGCCGGTGATCGGCAACGTGATGGTCTACCGCGACAGCCAGCACCTCACCGCCACCTACTCCCGGCTGGCGGCGCCGCGCCTGGACGCGGCGATCGAGGACCTGGAGGAGTCGGGCGCGCTGTCGGGCCTGTCCTGACGCCGGATGCGGTGCCGGGCCGGCGCCCCGCCCGCCCCCGGCCGGTGTCCCGGCCCTCGACGGGGCCTCGCCCGCCGGGCTCAGCGCCCGGTGTCCGCGCCCAGCCCCTCGTAGATGCGCGAGAGCCCGTCCAGGAACGCCGACAGCGCCAGTTCGAAGCTGTCGCGGTCGATCTCGGCGGCGTGCTCGGCGAGCCGGTGCGCCTGGGAGAGGTTGGGGTAGCGGTCGCGGTAGACCTGCACGTCGGCGTCGAACCCGCGGGCGAAGGAGTTGATGGCCGCGCCCACCACCAGGTACTTGGTGGAGGCGCCGATCATGGTGGCGTGCCGCGCGGGCCAGCCCGCCGACACCAGGCCGCCGTGCACGGCGTCGGCGCGGCGCAACGCCGCCTCGCGGCGGCCGGGGCCGTGGGCGATCACCGGCACCAGGTTGGGGTGGGCGGCGAGGGCGGCGCGGTAGGAGCGCGCCCACACCGTCAGCCCGTGGCGCCAGTCGCCGGTGGCGAACCCCGACACGTCGACCTCGGCCATGATCTCGTTGGCGATGTCGGCGAGCAGGTCCTCCTTGGTGCGGTAGTGGCTGTAGAGCGACGCCGCCTGGACGTCCAACTCCTGGGCCAGCCGGCGCATGGACAGCGCCGCCAGCCCCTCGCGGTCGATCACGGCCAGCGCCGCCGCGCGGATCCCGCTCACGCTCAGGATGGGGGTCCTGGGTCGGGCCATCCGGTGTCCTCCTGGTTCGGTTCGGCCTTGTCCGACGGCTGGGGGCGGTGCGGCCCGCACCGCCCCGGACCTGCGGCGGTCGTGCCTGCGATCCTGCCATGCCCGCCGCCGCCGCGCGGAGGCCCCCGCCCCGGCCCTTGCCGAGGCGGCGCTCCAGCCCCTACATTCAAAACCGAACAGCGTTAGGTTAAGGGGTTGAGATGGTCGACTTCGGGCTGACCGAGGAGCAGCGGGAGATCCAGGCGTGGGTGCGCACGTTCGTCGAGCGCGAACTCATGCCGCTGGAGAACGAGGTGCTGCGTCGCGAGCGGGAGGGCGCGCAGCCGGGCCTCACCGCCGACGAGGTGCGCGACCTGCGGGCCCTGGCCCGCAAGTCCGACTTCTGGGGCGTGCAGACCCCCGTGGAGTACGGCGGCATGGGCCTGGACTCGGTCACCGCCGCGCTCATCGAGATCGAACTGGGCCGCACCTTCCTGAGCTTCAAGTTCGGCGGCGAGGCCGACAACATCCTCTACCACGCCGACGAGGACCAGAAGCAGCGCTACCTGCTGCCCACGATCTCCGGCGAGCGCCGCTCGTGCTTCGCCATCACCGAGCCCGGCGCCGGATCCGACGCCAAGGCCATCCGCACCCGCGCGGTCAAGGACGGCGGCGACTGGGTGATCAACGGCGAGAAGACGTTCATCACCGGCGGCAACGAGGCCGACTTCGCCATGGTGTTCGCGGTCACCGACCCCGAGCGCGGCGCCGACGGCGGGGTCACCTGCTTCCTGGTCGACCGCGACGCCGGGTGGACCTCCGAGCCCATCGACACCATGGGCGAGCGCCGCCCGGCCTCCCTGGTGTTCGAGGACGTCCGGGTGCCCGAGGCCAACATCCTCGGCGAACTGGGCGGGGGCTTCAAACTGGCCATGCAGTGGATCGGCAAGGGCCGGTTCCTGCTGCCGGCCAACGCGCTGGGCGGCTGCGAGCGGCTGCTGTCCATGGCCATCGACTACGCCAAGACCCGGCACACCTTCGGCGCGCCCATCGCCGAGCGCCAGGCCATCCAGTGGATGATCGCCGACTCCCAGACCGAGATCGAGGCGCTGCGGCTGCTGGTGCTGCACGCCGCCTGGCAGGTCGACCAGGGCCGCGACTCCCGACACGCCCAGTCCATCGCCAAGCTCTACGGCG
Organism: Streptomonospora nanhaiensis; assembly: GCF_013410565.1. Taxonomy (NCBI): domain Bacteria; kingdom Bacillati; phylum Actinomycetota; class Actinomycetes; order Streptosporangiales; family Nocardiopsidaceae; genus Streptomonospora; species Streptomonospora nanhaiensis. The sequence goes on along the minus strand of NZ_JACCFO010000001.1, from coordinate 6,228,770 downwards.
GCGTCAAGGCCAACGAGATCGTCGACCGGGTGATGCAGATCCACGGCGGCATGGGCTACACCCGCGAACTCCCCATCGAGCGGTGGTACCGCGACCTGCGGCTGCTGCGGATCTTCGAGGGCACCGACGAGATCCAGCGGCGCACCATCGCCCGCGACCTGCTCAAGGGGCACGTGAAGGTCGGCCAGACCCTGCGCTAGCCCCGCCTGCCGCGCGCGGCGACCGCGCCGCCGGGCCGGTGGCGTTGCGCGCGCCGATGCCCGCCCCGTCCGGACCGCTCCGGGCGGGGCGCGGTGCCGTGGTGGCGGCCGCCGGCGCGGCGGCCGCGCTCAGTGGACGTCGACCAGGTCCACGACGAACACCAGGGTCTCGCCGGGGCCGATGACCCCGCCGGCGCCCCGGTCGCCGTAGGCCAGGTGCGGCGGGATGACCAGCCGGCGCCGGCCGCCCACGCGCATGCCCAGCACGCCCTGCTCCCAGCCCTCGATCACCTGCCGCTTGCCGAGCGTGAAGCTCAGCGGCTCGCCGCGCTCCCAGGAGGCGTCGAACTCCTTGCCGGTCGAGTGGGCGACGCCGACGTAGTGGACGTCGACGGTCGAGCCGAAGCCCGCCTGGGGGCCGTCGCCGATGGTGACGTCGGAGACCGCCAACTCGGCCGGCGGAGGTCCGGGGGCGACGTCGACTACGGGACGTTCGAGCGTCATGAGGGCACTCCTCGCCATGATCGTGATGAAGGTCTCAGCGTACCGGGGTACGCGAGCGGTCGCGGACACGGCGCCGCCCCGGCGCGTCCGGCGACCCGCGCGCTACTCCGCCGCGGGTTCCGCGGCCGCCCCGTACGCGCCGCCGGGCGCGAGACCCACGGTGGCCACCACCAGGTGCCCCTCGCCGCGCACCTTCACCCGCCCGCTGCGGGCGGGCACGAACACCGACTCCCCGCGCGCCAGGGTGAGCATGTCGCCCGACTCCGCCACGAGGTCGGCGCTGCCCTCCAGCGCCAGGGCGATGGCGGGCGCGCCGCCCGGAAGCCGGGTCTCGACCGGGCCGGGGCCCAGCGTGGCCAGCGCGAACTCGGGCACCCCCGGCCGGAACTCGGCGCGGCCCTCGACCTCGACGGGGCCGGAGTAGGGAATCGGCAGCACGGAGAAGTCCACGACCGACAGCAGCTCGGCGGTGTCGACGTGCTTTCCGGTCAGCCCGGCGCGCAGCACGTTGTCGGAGCTGGCCATGACCTCCACGGCCGTGCCGCGCAGGTAGGCGTGCACGTTGCCGGCGGGCAGGAACAGCGCCTCGCCGGGGCGCAGGCTGACCCGGTTGAGCAGCAGGGCGGCCACGGCGCCGGGGTCGCCGGGGTAGCGCTCGGCCAGCTCCACGATGGTGTCGTGGTGGGCGCCGGCGCCGGCCATCTTCCACTCGGCGACGAACTCGCCGACGTCGCGCTCGCAGGCCGACTCCAGGGTGAGCAGCCGGGTGAAGGCGGCGCGCAGCGCGCGGTGGGGGTCGGGGTCGGCGAGGTCGCGGCGCAGCACCCCGGCCAGGTCGCAGGCAAGACCCTCCAGGTCGGCGCGCGCGGCGGCGGGGTCGCGGAATCCGCACAAAGCCTCGAACGGCTCCAGCGCCAGCACCAGCTCGGGCTTGTGGAAGGGGTCGCGGTAGTTGCGGTGGGGCGCGTTGACGGGGATGCCGGCGGCCTCCTCGGCGGCGAACCCGGCGCGGGCGCGCTCGGCGTCGGGGTGGACCTGCAGCGACAGCGGGGCCTCGGCGGCCAGCACCTTGAGCAGGAACGGCAGCCGCTCGCCGAAGCGGCGGAGGGTGGCCTCGCCGAGCATGTCGGCGGGGGCGGCGGCGATGACGTCGGCGAAGGCGAACGCGCCGTCGGGGGTGACCACGGTGCTGGGGGCGCCGTAGTGGGCGCCCAGCCACAGCTCGGCCTGCGGCCGGCCGTCGGGCTCCACACCCAGCAGCCTCGGGATCGCGGTCCGCGCTCCCCACGGGTAGGGCCGTATCCGGTTGATCAGCCTGTGCATCCGCCCCGCTCTTCCCGTTCGCCTTCACCACCGCTGTCGGGGGACAGTCTGCTAAACGGGGCACCGCCGCGTCAGCCCTGCCGACTCCCCCGCCACCGGTGGTGCGGGCACTACCCCGCGCGGGGGCCGCGCCGGTGGTGCGCACCATCCAACGTACCGAACGCCGAGGTCGGACTACAGGCCCGCGCCCGCGCGCACGGGGGGCGCGGGCACCCGGGGGCGGCGGGCGCGGAGCGGCGGGGCGGGCCCGGCCCGCGGCGGCGCGGGCGGCCCACGGCACGGTCGGCGCTGGTCGGCCGCCCGGCGCGGGGGCGCGCACCGCGTCGATAACAATTCCGAACGCCCGGGATCACATAAGCTCACAAATGGTATTACCATTGTGCCCAGCCATCCTCCGGCGCACGTCACACCCGCGCCCCGCGCACCCCGCGCGCCGGACCGTCCCCATTCGCGGAAGGCACACCGTGGAAGCCATCGAACCCGCCTACGGCACGGTGCCGCTGCTGCTCATCGCGGCCGCGGCGATCGCCGTCCTGCTGATACTCGTGATCTGGGTGCGCCTGCACGCCTTCGTCGCGCTCACCCTGGTCAGCCTGCTCACCGCACTGGCCACCCGCATCCCGTTGGCGGACGTGGTGCCCACCCTCCTGGAGGGGTTCGGCAGCACCCTGGCCAGCGTGGCCCTGCTGGTGGGCCTGGGCGTCATGATCGGCCGCCTGCTGGAGATCTCCGGCGGCGCCGCCGTCCTGGCCAACTCCCTCATCCGCGCCTTCGGCGAGCGCCGCGCGGGCTTCGCGCTGGGCGTGGCCTCGCTGATCTTCGGCTTCCCGATCTTCTTCGACGCCGGCCTGATCGTCATGCTGCCGATCATCTTCAGCGTGGCCCGGCGCCTGGGCGGCTCGGTCCTGTTCTACGCGCTTCCGGCCGCCGGCGCCTTCGCCGTGATGCACGCGTTCGTGCCGCCGCACCCCGGCCCGGTGGCCGGCGCCGACCTGATCGGCGCCAACATGGGCACCACGCTCATCGTCGGCACCGTGCTGGCGATCCCCACCTGGTACATCGCCAGCTACCTGTTCTCCCGCTACGCGGGCCGGCGCTTCGACCTGCCGGTGCCCGACGACCTCGTCCCCTCCGGCGAACAGGACGGGCAGCGGCCGCCGCACCTGCTGACTGTGCTGGGCGTGCTGCTCATGCCGATGCTGCTGATCTTTGCCAACACCGGGGCCTCCACCCTGGTCACCACCGGCACCCTCAGCGGGGACGCCGCCTGGGTGCAGGCGCTGGTGCTGATCGGGCAGACCCCGGTGGCGCTGCTGATCACCACGCTGGTGGCCATGGTCGTGCTGCCCTTCGGGCGGTTCGGGCGCGGCCGGGTCGAGGACATCGCCAACGAGGCCCTGGGCCCGGTCTGCGCGATCATCCTCATCACCGGCGCCGGCGGCATGTTCGGCGGCGTGCTGCGCACCAGCGGCATCGGCGAGGCGCTGGCCTCCAGCCTGGAGGCCACCGGGCTGCCGGTGATCGTGGCGGCGTTCGTGATCGCCACCGCGCTGCGGGTGGCGCAGGGCTCGGCCACGGTCGCGCTGACCACCACGGCGGCCCTGGTGGCGCCGCTGGTGGAGGCCACCGACGGGCTGTCCTCGCTGGACCTGTCGCTGATCGTGATCGCCATCGCCTGCGGCTCCACCGTGCTCTCCCACGTCAACGACTCCGGCTTCTGGCTGGTGGGACGGTTCCTGGGCATGGACACCAAGACCACCCTGCGCACGTGGACGGTGATGGAGACGCTGATCGGCGTGGTCGGGTTCGCCTTCGCGGCGGGGCTCAGCCTCGTGCTGTAGCGCCCGGACCCTCGGCCGGGGAGCCCGCGGCGGACGGCGCCGCCGGCTCCTCGGCCGCGTCCAGCGCGGTCACCACCTCGTCCACGATGGCGCGCATGGCGGCCTCGGCCACGTCGGCCAGGCCGCCGCCGATCGCCTCGGCGACGTGGGTGTGCAGGCGCAGCGCCTCGGGGCGGGGCAGATTGGGCATGAGGTCGTACTCGGTGCGGCCGGTCAGCACCTCGGCCACCACCCCCGACAGCCCGGCGAACATCTCGTTGCGCGACAGCTCCAGGATGCGGCGGTGGAACTCGATGTCCAGGTGCAGGAACGCCTCCAGGTCGCCACTCCGCCCGGTGGCGACCATGCGGGCGTTCAGCTCGACGATGCGCTCCCGTTCCTCGCGGGCGGCCCTGCGGGCCGCGAAAGCGGCGGCGGGCGGCTCCACGGCCGCGCGCAGCTCGGTCAGCGACCGCAGCTGGGCGATGCGGTGGGGCCCGGCCAGGCGCCAGCGGATGAGCTGGGGGTCGAAGACGCTCCACTCCTCCTGGGGGCGCACCCGCACACCGGTGCGGGGGCGGCTGACCACCATGCGCATGGACTCCAGCACGCGCACGGCCTCGCGGGCCACGGTCCGCGAGACGCCGAAGCGCTGAGCCAGCCGGTCCAGGGTAAGGACCGCGCCGGGGGCGTACTCTCCGGCGGCGATGGCCGGGCCCACCTCCGCGAGCACGCGGTTGTGCAGGGTGCGGTGGTGGTCGGTCATCGGTCTCCTTCGCCGGCGGACGGGGCGCTCCCCGCGGAGCGCATCATTGATAACACTATTAGTACGTAGGCCGCGCACCTTCACAAATCAGCACGCACACGAGCCCCGCGCACCGGCGGATCACGGAGCGCCGCGGGGCACGGAGACGGGACGGAAGCCGACATGTCAGACAACGTAGACGCCTCGGGCAGCACAGCCGGCGGGAGCACGGGGGCCGCCGCGCACCCCACGCACTTCGTCGTGATGGGGGTCTCGGGCAGCGGCAAGAGCACGGTCGCCGAGGCGGTGGCCGAGCGGCTGGGGCTGCCCTTCGCCGAGGCCGACCGGTTCCACCCCCAGGCCAACATCGACAAGATGTCGGCGGGCACGCCGCTGACCGACGAGGACCGGCGGCCGTGGCTGGAGTCGCTGGCGGAGTGGATCGGCGAGCACGACCGGCAGGGGCGGTCCACGGTGACCGCGTGCTCGGCGCTCAAGCGCTCCTACCGCGACATCCTCCGCTCCCGGGCCGCCGACGTGCGGTTCCTCCACCTGGACGGCGACACCGAGACCCTGGCCCGGCGGCTGCACGCGCGCAAGGGGCACTTCATGCCCGAGTCGCTGCTGCGCTCCCAGCAGGCCACGCTGGAACCGCTGGCCGACGACGAACCGGGCGCCACGCTCGACATCGCGCCCCCGGCGGAGGAGGTCGTCGAGCGCGCCGTCCGGATCGCGGCCGCCGCGATCGGCTCGGCCGAGGGCCCGCGGGGGTCCGCGCAGGGGTGAGGCGGTAGCGGGCGGGAGGAGCGGGAGGCGGTCGGATCAGTCGCCGGGGCTCTCCATGTGGCCCATGCGGATCGAGATCTCCATCGCGGCCTTGGTGACGGTCTCGCCGATGGTGTCGAGCTTGTCGCGGTCCATCCGGTAGGAGGGGCCGGAGGCGCTCAGGGCGGCGATGACCTCGCCGGTCAGCCCCCGGATCGGCGCGGCGACCGCGTTGAGGCCGACCTCCAGCTCCTCGACCGCCGTGGCGTAGCCGCGCTCCAGGATCTCCTCGATCTCCGCCCGCAGGACGTCGGGGTCGGTGATGGTGTCGGGCGTGAGCCGCTCCAGGCGGCCGCGGAGGATACGGCGCTGGTCGGTGGGCCGCATGTGGGCCAGCAGCACCTTGCCGGTCGAGGTGGAGTGCAGGGGGTTCTGCCGGCCGATCCAGTTCTGGCTGACGACCGCCGAGGCGCCGCGGACCTGGTCGATGTTGACCACCATGTCGCCGCTGGGGATGGCGATGTTCACCGTCTCGCCGAGGTCGGAGGCGAGGTCCTCGCACACGCGGCGGCTCTGCTGGGTGAGGTCGAGCCCGGCGGCCATGGTTCCGGCCAGCCGGATGATGCCGAACCCCAGCTGGTACTTGCCCCGCAGGCCGGGCTGCTCGACCAGTCCGCGCCGCTCCAGGGCTCCCACCAGGCGGAACGCCGTGGACTTGTGGACTCCCAGCTCGGCCGCGATCTCGGTGACCCCGGCCTCGCCGTGCTGGGCGAGGATCTCCAGAACCGTGATAGCCCGGTCGACCGACTGCACGGGCGCCCCGTTGCCCCCCGAGGCCGTTCTGGCCGAGACCGCTTCACCACCCGACCGCCGCTCGATCTCCTCCGGATCAAGGGTGCTGCGACTCTTTTCTGCGCGGTGGTCGTTGGAAGCCATGCGCACCACGATAGTGGGAGAACCTGTGCTCTCCCTGGACGCGGCGTGCTCCACGCCACACCCCGGCGGGCGCGGCGCGCGGGCCTCGCGCGGCTCCGCGCCGGTGACCTGGTGCGGGGCGGACACCGGCGCCGCCTCCGGTGGGGGCGGTAGCGGACGCCCGAATCCGCCGCCGCTCTCGGACTGAAACCCGCGTGGCAGGAGGTCCGCGCTGCTGGACGGCTACGGGCAGCGACGGGGCGGCGGAATCATCCCACCACTTCGCACGGGGCCGCCGCCGGGTCCGCACCCCGCCGGCGCCGCCCGCCGCCGAGGGCGCCGCCGGGGCCCGCGCCGGCCGACCGGAACCGCCCGCACGCAAACGTGATCGGAACGGAATCGGACACCCGCGAAGCAGCCGGAAACGGACGTCTGTTTCCCACGCCCCTTTCGATCCGGAACAGGCCGCGGCGGAAGGCGCCGCCACCCCAGGCGCTCACCCCCCGCTGGAGACGCGGGGCCCGGGCACCGCGCCCGCACCCTCCGCCGAGGGGGCGGCGCCCTCGCCGCCGTCGTCCCCGAGCGCGGCGCCCGCACCCAGCGGCGCGTCCAGCCGCGCCTGGAGCGGCACGGTGCGCGCGAACGCGATGAGTTCACCCGCCAGCACGGGCTCGGGATGCCGCTCGGCCACCACGATCCCCACGCCGGTGGGCTCGCCCGTCTCGGCCATGGGGATGACCCGCAGGCCCTCGGGCACCCCGGTGGGGCGCAGCCACGCGTGGGTGAGGACCGCGCAGCCGCCGCCGGCGCGGATGTGGGCGAACAGCGCGTCCGGGGAGTCCACGGCCACGCGGACCTCCGGCTCGGCGCCGGTGGTCAGGGCGACGGCCTTCTCGACGTGCCGCCACGACGCGTCGGGCAGCAGGCGGCAGAAGGGCACGTGGGCGAGGTCGGCCCAGTCCACGCGGGCGCGCCCGGCGAAGCGGTCGCGGTCGGCGGTGACCAGCACGAACCGCTCGCGGTAGAGCACCGCCTTGCCGCCGCGCGCGCGTGCGGGCGACAGCGCCACGCGGATGACGCCGCAGTCGATGGTGAAGTCGGTCAGCCCGTGCTGGATCTCGGTGCCCGACATCGTCCGAACGGTCAGCGCCACCCGGGGGTGGCGCGCGCCGAAGGGCGCGGCGACGTCGCCGAAGGCGGCGGCGGCCTCGGGCAGGACGCCCACGCGCAGCGTGCCGATGTGGCCGGCGCGGATGGTGGCGACGTCGGCGGCCAGGCCGTCGCGGTCGGCCAGCACGCGCGCGGCCCAGCGCAGCACGCGCTCGCCCTCGGGGGTGAAGCCCTCGAACCGGTGCCCGCGCCGCACGATGGGCACGCCCAGTTCGCTTTCGAGCTTGCGGATACCGGCCGACAGCGCCGGCTGGGAGACGTGGCAGGCCACGGCCGCGCGCGCGAAGTGCTGCTCCCGCGCCAGCGCGACCAGGTACTCGAACTGCCGAATCAGCATCCCCGTCCCTACCCGCGGCAAGGCCGACCGGGGCCGGACCCAGGGGTAGTCCGACCCCGGAGCTTGACGACCGCCCCGGACACCAAGGCGCCCGGGACGGTGCACGCCTCCGCAGCCCCCGCGCAGGGGGCCGGGCATTCATTGTGGTGTCTCAGACCACATTCGCGCCAGGTGTCCGCGCGATTCTCCGCGGACCCAGTCCGCGGGGCGCGCGCTCCGGGAGGGGTTTCCCGAGGTCAGGAGCACGGCGGACGGGGCGGCCGGTTTTCCGCCCCGGCGGAGAAACCGGGCCCGCCCCGGACTCCGGACCCCGAGGCGGCTCCCCCGCGGGGATTCGTCACCCGCCACCCGAATGCGCGGAGCCGGCGGCAGCGAGAACAGGAGGCGGGAAGAGCCGCCGATCCGCCGCTCAGGCGCAGGGGGGGTGGCGGTCGGACCTACGGGCCGCTCCAGTCGGCACGCGCTGCGCGGGAGCACCCATCAGGCCATGCCGCCGCACACCGCCGGGCAAGGAGCGGGCCGGTCGCCCCCGGGCAGGGCCGTGGACGGCTCTACAGCCCCGCGGCCCGGTCGCTCTCCGCCTCGGCCGAGGCGTCGGCCGCGCGTTCGTGGTAGGCGAGCCGCGTGGCCTCGGTGTGCTCACGCATCAGGGCCGCCGCGCGCTCGGAGTCGCCCGCCTCGATGGCGTCGATGATGCGCTCGTGCTCGTCCCAGGACTCCCGGCCGCGCTGGGTGACCACCAGCCCGTGGTACCAGCGCACCCGCCGCGCGACCTGGCCCGCGAGCCCGGCGAGCACGGCGTTGCCCGACAGCTCGGTGATGGAGCGGTGGAGTTCGGCGTTGCGGTCGACCATCGCGTCGCTGTCGCCGCGCTCCAGCCCGGCCACGCCCGCGCGCCACAGCTCGCGCAGCCGCTCCACGCCCTCGGGGGTGGCGGAGGCCGCCGCCAGCCGCGCCGCCTCGGTCTCCAGCAGCGTGCGCACGGCGAGCAGCTGCTCGGCCTCGCTCTCGCTGGGCTGGTGGACGAACGCGCCGTAGCCGGGGCGGAGGTCGACCCAGCCCTCGTTGCTGAGCCGCTGCAGCGCCTCGCGCACGGGCTGGCGGGACACGCCGAGCTGCTCGGCCAGCTCGTTCTCGACCAGGTGCTGGCCGGGCGGCAGCCGACGCCGCGTGATCAGCTCCAGCAGGGTCTCATAGACGCTGTCGCGCAGCGGAGCGGGGCGCTGCACCGGACTGGTCAGCACGCCCTTTTCGAGGCGGGGCGAGGTCATGGGTTCATGGCTTTCGTGGCGACGCGTCGGAGCCCTCGGCGGATGCGGGCGGGGCGGGATTTACGGCACCGAGTCTAAGCCAGACCCGCCCGCCGCTAGGCACAGCGCGCCGCCGCGCGCCCCTCCCCCACGGGCGGTGTGGCGGCGGGGGCGAGACGGCGGGCTCGGGGGGTGTCACCCCCCGCCGCGCGGAAGCCACACCAGCGCCGCGTAGGGGCCGCTCCAGCCGGGCGGGATCACGGCGTAGGCGTCGGCCAGGGCGGCGCCGCGCAGGCTGCCGGGGCGGTCGTGGCCGACCGGCTCGGCCTGGCCGCCGGTCACGCGGACGGCCACCAGGCGGGTGTCGTGGGCGTGCGGGCGGATCGCGCCCTTGACCCGCGCGGTGGGGGGAAGCGCGGCGCCGGGGTCGGGGGCGCCGGCCATGGCGCGCAGCAGGGGGGCGAGGAGGGTGACGGCGGCGGCGAGGGCGGCGTTGGGGTTGCCGGGCAGGCCGACGACGACCGTGCCGGGGTCCTCGGGCGTGCCCAGGTGGGCGAGCAGCTGCGGGTGGCCGGGGCGGCAGGAGACGCCGTCGACGACCACGGTCGCGCCGATGCGGGTGAGGGCGGCGCGCAGGTGGTCGGCGGGGCCCTTGGACGACGCGCCGCACACGACCACGACGTCGACCGGCGCGGCCGCCGCATTCAGCGCCTCGACCATCGTGTCGAAGCCGTCGCCGATGTAGCGCAGCGCGGTCACCTCTGCTCCGGCCGAGGCGGTGAGGGAGGGGAGCACGGGGCCGATGGCGTCGCGGACCTGCCCGGCGCCGGGGCGGCCGGCGGCGGCGATCTCGTCGCCGGTGACCAGGGCGGCGACGCGGGGGCGGCGCACGGTCAGCGTGTCGTGCCCGAGGCCGGCGGCGAGCCCGACGACGGCGGGGGTCACCGTGCTGCCCGCGGGCAGCACGGTGGCGCCGGGGGCGGTGTCCTCCCCGGCGCGGCGCACGTGGCGGCCGGGGGCGATCTCACCGGTGACCCTGGTGACCTTGGTGACGCTGCCGTGCGCGGTGGTGTCGAGGGTGGCGAGTTCGTAGGGCAGCACGGAGTCGGCGCCGGGCGGCACGGGGGCACCGGTGGCGATCTCGACGGCCTCGCCCGGGCGCAGCGCAAGCGGCTCGGCGGGGAACCCGCGCTCCGGAGCGGGTCCGGCCGCAGCAGCGGAGGCGGGAGCGGGGTCGGGGGCAGGAGCGGGAGCGCGGTCGGCCGGGGATTCCCCGGTCGCCCCGTGAAGGCGCCCGGAGCCGTCCAGAGCACCGCCGCCCGTTCTTCGAAGGGAGGCGGCGCCGGCCCCGACCGCGTCGCCGGAAGGCCCACCGCCGCGAGGACCGGGGCCGCCCGGCTCCTCGCCCGCGAGGACGCGTCCCACCACGGTCCACTCGGGACCGGGACCCGCGACGGCGTAGCCGTCCATGGCCGCGGCGTCGAACGGCGGCACCCCGACCAGCGCGGTCAGGTCCTGGGCCAGCACCGCTCCGACCGCCCGGTCGAGCGGCACCGGCCGTCCGGCGACGGGCCACAGCCGATCGCCCAGCTCGCGCGCTGCCTCACGCGCCTCCGCCCATGGCGTGACCGCGTTCCCACACCGGACCATCCGCACTCCTTCTGGCCCATCTGACGCCGCGACCGTGCACGGCCTTCTGTATATCTGCCGCCTCCGGGTGGCCTGGTGTCAACCCACCCGCCGATTTGCCGTCTGCTGACTTTCCGCTACAGTTCTAACTGCACGAAGGCACGGAAGCCCGGGACCTCGAACGGAACCGGATCCGGAGCCGGAAGCACGCGGACGTGGCTCAGCTGGTAGAGCATCACCTTGCCAAGGTGAGGGTCGCGGGTTCGAATCCCGTCGTCCGCTCGGAGACACCTCGGGGGCCGTCGACACCCCTGACCGTTGAGTCCGGTGGAGTGGCCGAGAGGCGAGGCAGCGGCCTGCAAAGCCGTCTACACGGGTTCAAATCCCGTCTCCACCTCTGGTTTCACCCCTCTGGGGCGGTTAGCTCAGTTGGTTAGAGCGCTACCTTGACACGGTAGAGGTCACAGGTTCGAATCCTGTATCGCCCACCAGCATCACTCCAGGTCAAAGGCCGCCTCGGCGGCCTTTTTCCATGCCCGGCACCGGGCCGTGGAGCCGGACTGGAGACGATCTTGCTCCAGTTCGCTACAAAGCCTCTTTCCTGCGGTGCGCACGGTAGTGCTCACCGGTCTGCGGAACCATCTCCATGAGCCTTTCCCGCTCCTGCGGATGCAGCGCTTCCAGACACCGCAGCCGGCGCTCCTCGAGCGCACTGCGCACCTGATCCCTCATCGCCGGGGTCACGTGCTCATAGACGTGGCCCATCCCCCGCATCCGGTGCCCCAGCCGGGCCGCGCGGGCGACCTCGGGGACGCCGTCCTCGGCCAGCCACGTCCGGTGGGTGTGTCGGCCCTCGTTGAAGGTGAACCCCGGCAGGATCGGCGCGCGCAGCCACGCCTGGTCGCTGCCGGGGACCCGTCCCAGGCCGGACGCCGCAGTCGATGGGCTCACTCCTAACCTTGCGTGGAGAGCACCACGAGACCGGGGCCGCGAAGCCAGATTGCCGCGGCTGACCAGGCGTTTGAGCTTGGAGCGCCTGTCGTAGGACACTTAAGGCCGGTTCGTCAATCCCATCCGTTTTCAATGTCCTCTTGGTGACGTCGACGATAAGCATCGAGGGTGCTGAACCAGTTTTATGCCCCGCTCGTAATCGGAACGAAGGTCCGAATCTTGGAATTGGATTGCGGCCCAAGAACCCAGTGACGGAGCGGCCACGTATCGACGCTACTCAGTACCTCGGTCAGTGCCAAGAGGTAGTCCGCGTCGAGTTCCGCGACGAGTTCGGCCAGGGCTGTCCCCTGAGCCTGGGTCAGGCAGTCGTTGATGGCTGTGGCAACCACGCGACCGAGGCGGTCTTGGATGGCGGGGTCAAGAGAGAGATTCTGGCGGAGCCAGGACACGAGCGCGCTGGGGCGGCCGCGTCTGCGCACCATGTGTTGACGGGCGGATCTTGGACGTCGTCACGCAGCTCAGAGAGCCATCCGGATTCCGCCCGGAAAAACGTCAGTTCGGTCTGAAGCGCCGCTCTGAGAGTGGTCCAGTCGTCGCGCGTCACGCTCACATCGATGTCGCCATGTGCTCGCGTGACGCGTCCCAGCCACACATCCAACCCCAAGCCGCCGGAAAGCCAGGCCCCGGTGCCGTCGATGGCGGCCGCCACTCGTTCAGCCGACCATGGAATCCACGCGTCAATCGACGGATCGTACGGGCGTCGCATACTCGCACCCTAGCCTTGTGGCCGTCCTGGTCTGTTTCTCGAGTGTCTAGGGGAAGGTGATCAGGATCTTGCCGTGAAGGTGTCCGCACGTAGTCGGTGTCGAGATAGATCGTGGTGACGGTGATGTGTCCCTCGGGCTCCGATCCTGCCAGCACGTTTGCGCCCGGCAAGATCACATCACCCGTATTGACCTCACACAGTCATAGGCCAACGGGCCCGCAGGACGGTGCACCGCCTGAGTGTGCGCCGTAAGCGGGCGAAAGACCTGCACGGCATGGCCTAACCATCATCGGCTGCCGGTATAGGGACGAGCTTGCTTCGGGAAACAAATGCCAACAATAGAAGCGCGGAAACGGCGAAGCCTGCTGCCGTGAGGGGAAGCGCGCCCACCCCTGCGGCGGAGAGGATGCTGCCTCCTGTCGCAGCTCCTATGGACACTCCGAGGTAGGTGCCGGAAGTGTTCAGCGCCAGCGCTTGCCCGGAGACCGGACCGGCGAGGTGATGCAGGCGGGCTTGGATTGCCGGGGAGTTCCAGAACGCCATACCGCCCCACAGCGTCGCGACGACCAGCACGAGCGGAAGTGCAGCGGGCCTCGCTGTCCAGAACACCCAGAGGACGATCATCGTGGCGACGATCGTGCCGATACCGATCAGCAGGGTTCGATCCGCGCCGAGGCTGTCGGTAGCGATCCCACCGAGCCAGATCCCCACGATGCCGGCGATCCCGGAGAGGCTGAAGGCGAGTGCGCGTTCCTCGATGCCGGCTGCTGTGGTCTCGGCCAGGTAGGGGGCGAGGTAAGTGAGCATCATCATCGAACCGGTCATGAGCAGGCAGTTCGCCAGCAATCCGAGTGAGATCGGAGCTCGCCGCAGGATGCGGAACTGCTCGGCCAGCCGTAGCGTGTCGTCGGTTCCCTCGGAGCGGGGCAGAGTGCTGAGCACGAGGACGAGGACGAGAACCCCTGCGATGGCCATCGTCGCGAAGGTCGCTCGCCAGCCGAGGACGCCGCCCACCCAGGTGCCGAGCGGCACTCCGGCTGCGATCGATCCCGTGACGCCGAGCGAGACGATGGCGATGTACCTGCCGACCTTCTGCGCTGGTGCGTGACGGGCGGTGAACGCGAACAGTGCCGGAGTCATCGCCGCCGAGGCCAACGCAGCGGCAACGCGCAGCGCCGTCAACACCGCAAACGAATCAGTGACCACAGCAGCGACGTTCGCGGCGATAAAGGCAAGCAACGCGGTCGTGAACAACCTGCGCCGTGGCACCGCCGCGATGACGACTGCCGCGACTGGTGCAGCAATTGCGACGGTCAGGGAGAACACGGTGACCAGTTGTCCGGCCTGTCCCTCGGTGACGTCCAGATCGGCCGCGAGCTCAGGCAGGATCCCGGCGATCACGTAGTCGTCGGTGTAGAGCACGAACGCGGCGGCCAGCAATGTGAACAACCACGCAGGCATACGCATCACCCAGGGCACGCGTTCGCGAGCAGCATCCGCAGATGCGCCCGCAGGACAGCTCGCATGCGTTCGACACTCAGAGCGCCGTGCGGGGTCACGGTGTCCAAGGTCAGCCCGCCGATCACGGCGGCGAGCTGCGCCGCGGCGAGGTCGACGTCCGGCACGTCGAGGAAGTCGAGCGCCTCGCGTAAGACAGCAGCAAGGTCAACGGCCATGCGCTCGGACGTCGCGCGGAACACCGGCATCGTCCGGGACGCCATGATCAGTTCGACCACCACGATCGCCTCGTCACGACGCGGCTCATCGACCGGCATGACCGCCTCGACCAGGGCTTGCAGGGCATCGAGCGCCGCCTCACCCGTGAGCCCGCGCAGTCCTTCGGCCGGATGGGAAGCGAGACGACGACCCATCCGGGCGCCCGCCTCCTCCGCCGCAGCGGTGAGCAGATCGTGATGGCCGTCAAAGTAGTGCCGCACCGAGCCGACGTTCAGACCGGACTCATCGGCCACCTTCCGTAGCGACACACCCTCGATGCCCTCGGCCACCACGAGGCGGAACGCCGCCCTGATCACCTCCTGACGACGCTCCTGCGGATCGATCCGTGCGGGCATGACTCCTACTTCCTCTCCCCCGTGACGCGGGCCTCGTCCCACACCGGCTCGCTGCTCTCGTAGACGTCCCCGTCGGCTCCGAAGATGAGGAAACGATCGAAGTCACGTGCGAACCAACGATCATGCGTCACGGCGAGCACAGTCCCCTCAAACGCCCTGAGCGCGGACTGAGCCAGCTCGTAGCGGGCCAATACCCGCGAGGCGTCCTCTCGCGGAAGGCCCGTGCGATGCTCATCACCGCGGTACAGGATGTCCAGCAGTGTGCGGCCCGCGAGGTCGGGGCGACTGCGATTCTGAGCAAACCATCCCGGCCGTAACTCGCACCGAGCCGTGCTGTGCCCCCGTGCGGCACGGGTTCGATCCTCGTATCGGTCACAGGCTCCTGCTCCGGAGCGGGGTCGGTGCCCCCGGCCGCGAGCAGGCGCAAGAAGTGCGACTTTCCCGACCCATTCGAGCCGAGGACCGCGACCCGATCACCGAAGTACGTCTCGAAACCGAACGCATGCATCAGACCCGTCAGCTCCAGCGCCTCGCAGGTCAACGCCCTCTTCCCGGTGCGCCCACCGCGCAGCCGCGTCTGAAGGCGCTGCTCGCGAGGCTGCTCCTCTGGAGGCCTGGCCTCCTCGAACCGTGTCAGCCGGGTCTGCGCTGCCCGATACCGGGAGGCCATGTCGGAGTTGTAAGCGGCCTTCTGCTTGTACATGAGCATGAGCGAGCGCAGCTTCGCGTGCTCTTCGTCCCAGCGGCGGCGCAGCTCGTCCAACCGCTCGAACCGTTGCTCCCGCGCGCGGTGGTAGGTGTCGAACCCGCCCGGATGCGTCCACGCGGTGTTGCCCGCCGCGCCCAGTTCCAGCGTCACGATCGAGGTCGCCGTCCGGGCCAGCAGCTCACGGTCGTGACTCACGAACAGCACGGCCTTGCCCGTCGCGCGCAACTGCTCTTCCAACCAGCGTTTGCCCGGCACGTCCAGGGAGTTGTCCGGCTCATCCAACAGCAGCAGATCATCCGGGCCGCGCAGCAGCGCCTCCGCGAGCCGCTTCTGTTCCCCACCCGACAACGTGGACACCGACCGGTCGCGACACCGCTCGAACGACACCCCGAGAGCGGCGACAGTGCAGACATCCCACAACACCTCAGCGTCATAGCCGCCCACCTCGCCCCATGCGGCGACGGCCGACGCGTACGCCATCTGCGACTCGGTAGCGCCCCGCTCATTCATCACGGCCTCAGAGCGTGCGAGACGTACGGCGGCATCGCGGATCACAGGCTGCGCGACCGACAACAGCAATTCGCCGGCCGTCGCGCCCGTGACGAACTGACGCATCACGCCCAAGCTGCCGTCACGAGTCACTGCGCCGGAGTCCGGTGAGAGTTCGCCCGTGACGATCCGAAGCAGCGTGGTCGTCCCAGCGCCGTTCGCGCCGATCACGGCGACCCGCTCACCCGCACCCAGGCCATCAAGATGAGCCATAGCGCCAAACTATCACACCTGTGATAAATAGATCCTCATGTGCGCCACTCAGGTGTTCGTTCGCTCGCTCGCCAGTGCGTGATGCGTGGTGCCAGTAGCGGCCTGCTTCAGCCCTCCACACGTCTCTCAAGCGAGGCCCCCGACGTCAACCCAAGTTGATAGCGGGAGGTTCTGACGTTTCGCCGTGGCGAGACGCCGTCGGCTCACCTGGCCGGTATGACGGTCTCGATGCGAGTAATGTCGGCCGGCGACGGCTACCAGTACCTGTTGCGCACCGTCGCCGCCGGTGACGGCGACCGTGACCTCTCCACGCCGCTGAAGAGGTACTACACGGAGGAGGGAACACCTCCCGGGTTTCGGATGGGGTCGGTCCTGCCGTACCTCGGCGGTGGTGAGCTCGCCAAGGGCGGGCAGGTGTCCGAGGCGCAGCTTCAGCTTCTGGTCGGGATGGGCCGCGACCCGATCACGGGTGAGCCGCTGGGTGAGGCGTATCGGCAGTACGCGAGCGTGCAAGAGCGCGTCGATCAGCGGGTCGCTGACCTCGCCCCGGAGTTGGGGCCGGTGTCTCGTGCGGAGCAGATCGCGGCGATCGAGGCGGAGGAGGCCGAGCGTGGCACCCGCCGCGCGGTCGCCGGCTACGATCTGACGTTCTCGGTGCCGAAGTCGCTGTCGGCGTGGTGGGGTGTTGCGGACGGGGGCACGCAACCGCTGATCGCGGATGCGCATGATCAGGCGGTTGCAGAGGTGGTTGCGTTCCTCGAACGCGAGGTTGCGACCACCCGCGTCGGCGCCGCCGGGCCGGACGGTGCGGTCGCGCACGTCGATGTCGCCGGCGTCCTCGCAACCGCGTTCGACCACTACGACTCGCGCAGTGGTGATCCGAAGTTGCACACGCACGTGGTGGTGAGCAACAAGGTGCTGACGGTGCAGGACCAGAAGTGGCGCTCCCTGGCCGGGCGGCCGGTGCACGCCTCGGTCGTCGCGCTGTCCGAGCTGTATAACGCGACCCTTGCCGACCGGATCACGAGCATGTTTGGGATCGAGTGGGAGGTGGAGAGCACATCGGCCTCAGCGGCATGCACTCCGCTGGGGCCGGTTCACCTCCACGTGCGTGGAGAGCACTATGGCGGGGGAGGCGACCGAATCCCAAGTCATGGTTCACCTCCACGTGCGTGGAGAGCACACTTTTCGCGGGCGTTAGCTGGTGCTCATGCGCGGTTCACCTCCACGTGCGTGGAGAGCACTCATGCTGGGCGCGGTATCTCTGGCATGGGTCGGGTTCACCTCCACGTGCGTGGAGAGCACTGGTGGCCGGCGTCGGCGAGGGCCTGGCGGTGCGGTTCACCTCCACGTGCGTGGAGAGCACTCAGCCCCGCCGTGGTGGTCGTAGTAGGCGGCCGGTTCACCTCCACGTGCGTGGAGAGCACGGTGATGAGCAGGCGGGGGCGGTGCTCGTCGGGGGTTCACCTCCACGTGCGTGGAGAGCACACTTTTCGCGGGCGTTAGCTGGTGCTCATGCGCGGTTCACCTCCACGTGCGTGGAGAGCACGCCGACGCCCTCGACGAGGGATCCGACGGGGCCGGTTCACCTCCACGTGCGTGGAGAGCACGGGCAGCCGGGGTGGGTCACGGGCGCGTGCGTCGGTTCACCTCCACGTGCGTGGAAAGCACGCGTGGATGTCGATCGTGTCCATGGTGCTGTCCGGTTCACCTCCACGTGCGTGGAGAGCACGTCGATGCGGCTGCGCTCGGCGGGTTGGAGGGCGGTTCACCTCCACGTGCGTGGAGAGCACGTCCTCGCCGGGCAGCGGGCCGTAGTGCCACAGGGTTCACCTCCACGTGCGTGGAGAGCACGATCATCCCGTCAGCGATCACCAGGCCACCCCCGGTTCACCTCCACGTGCGTGGAGAGCACGCCCAGTGGGACGACGTCGGCGTGACCGAGGTCGGTTCACCTCCACGTGCGTGGAGAGCACGGTGACCTTGGACTCTCCGGCCAACGGAGTTCCGGTTCACCTCCACGTGCGTGGAGAGCACCCTCCCACGTGGCCACCCTCACCGTGACCAAGCGGTTCACCTCCACGTGCGTGGAGAGCACGCCGCTCTTGCCGCCGATGCGCCGCTGAGCGCCGGTTCACCTCCACATGCGTGGAGAGCACGCGAACGCCAGCTCCCCCACCGCTGTCGCGTCGGTTCACCTCCACGTGCGTGGAGAGCACCCGGTCGGACGCCACCAGGATGAGGTCGCCGCCGGTTCACCTCCACGTGCGTGGAGAGCACAGTGGCCCGCCAAAGGGCAAGTGCGAAGGTATCGGTTCACCTCCACGTGCGTGGAGAGCACCCCAGCCCTACGGGGGCCACGCCCTCATCCGCCGGTTCACCTCCACGTGCGTGGAGAGCACATCTGCGGCCTCACCGGCTCCGGCAAGAGCGGCGGTTCACCTCCACGTGCGTGGAGAGCACGACGCGAACGCCTCCGGGTCGGCCAACCTGGCCGGTTCACCTCCACGTGCGTGGAGAGCACATTCAATGGAAATTAAGAGGGGACGGAATGTGTGGTTCACCTCCACGTGCGTGGAGAGCACCAAATCAGGGATGATGCTGCGTAGTACTCCCCCGGTTCACCTCCACGTGCGTGGAGAGCACCCGAGCGGCGACTACGAGGGGTGGCGCAACGGCGGTTCACCTCCACGTGCGTGGAGAGCACGCGCCGGCGGCGGCGCTCAGCGCGGCGCTCGGGCGGTTCACCTCCACGTGCGTGGAGAGCACGGGGTCGCCGCCGGCGACGGCGCGGTCATCGTCGGTTCACCTCCACGTGCGTGGAGAGCACTGTGGCTGACCGTGCAGGAGTTCTGCGAGGAACGGTTCACCTCCACGTGCGTGGAGAGCACGACACCTATGAGTGGACGCCATGGAGCGGGCTTCGGTTCACCTCCACGTGCGTGGAGAGCACGCGCCCGCGCTCCGCCCGCTGGGCGTTGATCTCGGTTCACCTCCACGTGCGTGGAGAGCACGGCGCTCGTAGACGACGCCGTGCGGCGGTGGCCGGTTCACCTCCACGTGCGTGGAGAGCACACTTATTGACCTGCGGATTTAGTCGACCCGAATACCGTTCGGGTAACTCTTTGTGCAGATAACCATTCGGAGAGTCCGTTCGGTCGATCCTCAGTGCAGTACCGCAGTGCCACCACTATCTGACAGCCACGGGTTCGGACTGCCAAGGGCAGGTCCACAGACAGGTGAGGAACAGCCCATTCCTCAAATGATCAGTGCAAGCACCGAGGCTCCCGCCTGCCTGTGGGCGCTACCTCGCCGAGCATAACCCGCGTTTTCGCTGGTTTCCGTCATTGCCGGAGTGGTTTGCTACGTGGCCGTTCTGGACTCGGCGCTTTTGTCGTCGCCTCTCTGGACGGTGCTCATCGCACGTAGTCATCTACCGGCTGACAGCATCCGCCGGGCCGTGGACAGCACCGGGAGGTCCCTTGCCCAAAGAACTCGTTGAAACACTGACCAGTGCGTTGGCCGGCCCTATCGGTCGCGGCGCGGCGATGCGCTGAGGTGGTGGGCGGCCAGCGCGGCGGCCTGCTCGCCGATTTTTGTCAGTTCCGCGTCATCTTCATAGTGTCCGCTACCGCTTCCGACCAACTGGGCGGCGTTGACTCGCATGCGCAGAGCACAGCGCTGGGGATCACTTAATCGTGGCTCCACGGCGGGTGAGCCCAGGACTGCGGTAGCCGCGTGGGCGTCGTCGCTTTCCATGGCAAGGTCAATAAGGGTGGACGCCAAGGCTGTGTGGTGCGGAGCCAGTTCACACGCCAAGGTCCCCAGCCGGGCGGTGAACACCGCCCCGCCGGGGGTGCTCGGCACCTCCGCCACGGCGGAGGCCATCGCGGTCACGGCGGTTGGCGTGTCGTGGGCGGCCGCACGGCGTGCCGCGGTGGTCAGGCATGCGGCCACCGCGCGTTCCCAGGCGTCATCGCAGACGCTTTCCCGCAGGAGTCTGTTGGCCTCCTCGGGGTCGTTGCGGTGCAGGGCTGCGAGGACGGCGACCTGGCGCCCGTCCAGTAGCCGGGTGCCGATGCCGTTGTGGCGGTGGAGGTGGTCCACGGCTTCCTCCCAGTGGCCCGCGGCGCACAGCGCTCGGGTGCCGTCGGCGATCAGGACCGCCCAGAGGAACCGGCGGAGTTCGGTGCGTTCGCCCGGGGTGGCCACGAGGTCGCCCACGGGGAAGGTCCGTCCTTGAAGGCGGGCATGGCCTCCGGGATGTGCGGCGGTGAACAGGGATGCGAAGAAGGTGTAGGCGTCGATGGGGTTTCCGGCGCGGAGGCTGAGGCGGCCGAGGTTGACCAGGGGCTGGAGGGCGAAGGTCGCGGCTTTGACGGAGAGCGGAGCGGCCTGAAGGAACATCTCGTGCTGTCGTCGGCACAGTGCGGCGGCGAGTTCGGGGCGGCCGGTGTCGCTGGCGAGCAGCGCGGCCTTGTTCATCGCCTCGCACGCGCGCACCAGCCCTTCCTCCGCGTCGCCGGCGCGGTCGGCACATTGGAGCAGTTCGTGGAGTTCGGTCCGTCGCCGCTGGGGTGGGAGAGCCCTGGGCCGGGCGCGGGGCACCAGCGGCAGATAGCGAATCGCGGGAGGGAGCGCGGGAGCTGTCATAGTGCCGCTGTTTCGGGGGCGAAGGCCGTTCGGGCTGCGGCGTGTGCCAGCACCGCCTGGTCTTCGGTCACGATGCCGAGCCTGTTCCAGTGGAAGATGACGTGGTGGGCAAGCACAGCGCGGAGTCCGCGCGTCAGACGGCCGCCTGCGTTGAGGGCGGCCACCCTCTGCCCGCACGTCTGGAAGGACTGCGCCCATGCGGAGAACCCCGCGAACGCCCCGCCATCAGCGAAGTGGGGGCCGGCGGGGCCGGGCTCGACGCTCAGCAGACCATGGACCTGGCGCTGGATTCTGGCCGATGGCGGGGCGCCGCTGGGCAGGACGCGGGTGGCGGCAACGCGGTCCCAGACGTCGCCCTGTTCGAAAGGATCCAACTCGGCGGCGCGTAGGAGCGTGTGGCACAGCAGCAGGGAGACCTCCCTGCGCCGGTCGGGGCGCTCGCCCCCTGCGGCCAGGAACCGGATGAGGTGTCGGGTGTCAGCGCAGAAGAGGGTGTGGGCGGCCTCCATTGCCGCCGCGCCGCCGAAGGCCCGGGTTTCGGGCTCGTAGACCACGCGGGTCCATCCGCTGATGCGCCCGGCGTCGGTGAGGCGGTCCAAGTCGCGGATGACCCGGGAGCGCAGGGCCTGCGCCGCGTCGGAATCGGCCGGAAGGGCGATGCGGCAGCGCCAGGCGCGTTTGCGCATCGTGAACCACCGGGTGTCCTTCAGAACGGGGGCCAGGTGGTGAACAGCGCCGTGTTCGGCTGTGGAGGAGTCAGCGAACTGCACATTGGCCTGCAACCACGTGTCGGTTTCCGATGTGGGCACTGCGGTCCTTCCGTAGGAGTAGCGTCAGGCCAGCGCCAAGCAGGCGTCCCAGGGCACGCCCGGTGCTGTGCCGTTGGCGTAGGCGTGGAGGGCGAGGGCGATGCCGGCGCGGCCGTTGAGGAACTCCGGGTCCGATGAGGGATCGTGGTCGAGCCGGTCGAGAAGAGCCGCGGCGGTGTGTTCGAGGTCGGCCGTCAGAGGGGCGGACGGCGCGTCGCGGTTGATGCGCCAGGCGCAGTGCAGCAGCCCGGCCCATCCGTGGCACAGTCCCAGGTCGGTAAGGGTGCCGAGCTGGGAGGTGTCGCGCAGGCAGTCGGCCATGGCCTGCACGGCCATGGCTTGGCGGGCGGGGTCGTCCACGGCGAGGCCGGCGAGCTGGTGGGCGCGGGCCAGGCCAGGGGTGCCGTAGCACCAAGAGGGGCGCTGCCGGCTCACCGCGACGGGGGCGGAACCTCCATTCCACTGGCGGAGAGTGAGGTAGTAGGGGGCCCAGCGCGCCCCCGTCTGCTCCGTGTGCTGCCAGGTGTCCAGGACAGCACAAATCCTTTCGATGGCCTGGGTGTGCCCGCCCACGGTGACGCCTCGCAGCAGCGCCAGCGAGAGTATGGCCAGCAGCGCTCCGGCTCCGTGGGCCACGCCGAGGTTGAGGTGCCCGCCGGGAAACGCCGGATCGCGGACGCCGGCAATGGACTGGTCGGTCCACCACCCGGGCAGCCGCCGGGAGAAGCCGGTGATGGGCTGAGTGAGGCGCGTCAGGTAGCTGAGGACCTGGCGGGTGATGTCGGAGCCTGGGTCGGTGTGCAGGTGGTAGGCGCCCAGGCCGGTCAGGCCCTGGATGAGGTCGAACTCGGCCTGCGGCGGGAGCTCGCCGCGGGCGAGCCGGGCGTGGGCGCGGGCCAGCCGATGCCGGGTGAGGCGCACGGCGGCTTGGTGGAGCCGCTGCCGCGCGCCGGTCAAACCCATGTGGAAGGCCGCTGCGGCGGTGACCAGACCCAGCGCGGGCGCCCCTGACCACAAGGTGGCGGTCGCGCCGCCGTTCACCGGCCCGGTCAGGGCTCGGCCGAGCCAGACCTTGGCGGTGTCCAAGGTGGCGTGGCCGGTGCGGGCGGCCTCAATGTGGGCCAGCGCTACTCCGGCGGCTCCCCCGCTGATCGAGGCGGGGCGCCCGCGCAAGGGCGGGTAGTCGGCCCGGAACCGCACCCGGCGGGGCTCGGCGAGGTCGGCGAGGATCCCCTGGGCGGCGGTGTGCGCTCGCCTGGCTGTGGCGGTGTCGTGGGCGGTGGGGCGGCTCATGACACGGGTCCGTCCGGTGCCCGGCGCGCGTGCCGGCTCAGCGCGGCTGCGCGCGCCAGCGCCAGGCAGGCTCGTTCTTCGTCGATGTCGGGCCCGAAGAAGCGGGCCGCGTGCAGGTGCAGCAGGTCCGGCAGCACCTCGCCCGGGTCGCCCCCGATGCTGTGCAGGGTCCTGGCGTAGGTGCGGGCGGCTGCGGCGCGTTCGTGCCAGGCATCGGCCACCGGGGCGGGGACCCCCACCGGGGCGGAGCCGGTGAGGGGCATCGCCTGGTCGAGCTGTGCACGGTCGGCGGCGCCGCGGGGAACGTGGTCGAGTAGCCAGGAGCGGGCACGCGCCTCTTCGTCGAAGATCTGGTGGACCAGGGCGTACATGCCCGCAGCCGCCCACACGCGCCGGTCGCGTCCCGCCGTAGCCGTGAGCGCGGCGGCCACAGCGCGGGAGTCGGCGACGAACAGTTCTTCGGCGGCGGTGAGCGCGGGTCCGGGACCGAACCTGCCGGTCTCGGGGGTGTAGGAGTCGTGGACGACGGCGGCCACCCGGCCACGGCGGCGGAGCGCCCGTGTCCAGTCGTGCACCGCCGCGAGCTGGTCGGGGTGCTCGGTCCAGACGCGGACCCGCAGGTGCGGATCGGGGTCGCGGTAGCGCAGGAACCACATGCGGGTCGCCCCTGCGGCGGCCAGTCGCGCCAGTTCTTCGGTGATCAGCCCATCGGCGCGGTCGGGGTGGCCGTACAGCTTCACCGTGCACCACCCGGGCCCGCCGGGCAGGTGCTCGGCCGCAGGCTCTGCCCCAAGGCGTAGGCGCACGGGGATCGGCGCCTGGTCGGCGACCAGGGTGGTGACGATCTCGTGGGCGCGGCCTCCGATCCAGGCGAGGTCCTGGTCGGTGGGGGCTTCGTGCAGCAGCACCCGCCCGTCGCGCTGGACGGCGGTGCGCACCAGTCCCTGGTGGGCGGCCAGATCGAGGTCGAGCCCGAGGTGCCGGTCGTGGTCCCCGAGGTAGACGCGGGCGGGGACCCGGTGGGTCGCGCGCCATCGGTCCAGGAATTCGGCCCATTGCCGCCACGGCGCCCCAGGTCCGGGGAGGTCGGCGGAGGCCAGCCACCAGCGGGCGGGGGCAAGGACGCAACTGCCCCACCGCACTCGCGGCAGGAACGGCAGATGGGCGGCGGCTCCCCAGGAGAAGGGGGCGGGTACGGCGGCCAGGGCTCGGGGCAGTTCCGCGAGGAAACGCATCATGGGGTGTGCGGTGCGGGTGAATTCGATCGCGGAGAACACCACCGGCTCCACCGGCCGCAGGTCCCTGCGAGTGACCAGGTGCAGGTGGCGGGCGTCGGCGGTGACGGCCAGATCCGCCGGGGACAACTGTACGGGAGCGGCCTCGTGGTGCTGCCCCAAGGCCACACGTGTCGTCAGCACCGGCGGGGTGCGCGCGATCTGGTCGCCACGGGCCGAAGCCGCCGGGCAGGTGAGCTGGACCGGCTTAGCGTTGCGGCGGAGCGTGGGCAGGCGCCGGTACAGGTTCACGAGGTCGTCGCGGCCGGCCCGGGGAAGCAGGTCGAGGAAGCGGCCGACGGTGGTTCCGGCGGCGCGTGCCACCCCGGTGACGACCAGGGAGAAGTCACCGGTGTTGAGGGCGGCGCGGCTGCGGGCGTGGATGCGTACCCGTACCTCGGTGTGCGGCCACACGGCCTCGGGCGGGGTGGCTCCCAGGCGGTGCAGGACGGCCTCGTCCAAGGCGAGGTCGCCGCCGGCGTCGATGCCGCGCTGAGCGAGGTCCAGCAGGACGGTGTCGCGCTCGGAGAGTCCCCCGGCGGGCACGGGGGGCAGCCTCGAGCCCGCGAACCCGGCCGGAAGGCCGAGCCCGTGATCGGGGTCGGTCAGCTCCGCTATCGGTACCACGGCTTCCATTCCGTAGCGTTCGCAGAAGCGGCGGTGGTAGTCGCGCCAGGCCGGGCTGCCCGCGGGGTCGGGGGTCAGGCGCGCCAGGATGGCGGTGGCTTCCTGCGTGCGCCAGGCGACGGTGCGCGGCACCGTCAGGTCGCTGTCCAGGCGCAGGTCCACCGTTGTCGCGGCCTCGCGGGGGGCGACCGCGGCGAGGGCCCTGTGCGCACGGCGCGCCGCAGCACCCCGGCCTGCGGGGGTGGCAGCGCCGTCGTGGTCGCGCACGGCCTGATGGGCGGCCTCCAAGTGGTCCACAAGCGCGGCGACCTGCGGAAACCGACCGGCGTCGGCACTGCGCGCGGCCGTGTGGATGTGTCGGAGCGGGTCTGGGGTGTCCAACGGCGGGTGCAGACTGCTCAGCAGCACGCGGTGGCGCACCAGCGTCTCCACCGCGCGCCGCGCGTCGTCGCGGCGATCGGGAAACGCGGCGGCCACGGCGGTTTCCACTTGAGCCCGTGGTGCGGGAATCCGCGCGGCCTCGAGGGCGATGCGCAGTGCGGTGGTCAGGCGCAGCGACGAGGAGGCTGCACGGTCCGCGCCCGGTTCGCCCTGGTGCTCGACGACCATCCGGCCCCCGCGGATCGCCGCGAGCGTGTTAGCGACGACGGGAAGCCCGGCGGCGAAGTCCTGCTCGCAGGTCTCCAGCCGCTCGACAGCCCCGGCGATCCAGGGCGCGCTGACTCGGAGCACAGGCCGGTGGTCGTTGCCGATTCCGCCTTTCACGGCCGAGGTGAACGCGGTGGCGGCGACACCGGCGAACAGCCCGAAGGGGGTGGCCCTGCTCTGGGCGCGCAACATGTACCGGGCGCACGCGGCGGCCACCCGGGACAGGTCCCGCCGACTGCCGCCCTTCCGGCAGATCGTTGCGAGCCGGCGGGCGAGGTCGGGACTGGCCTGGGCGATGGCCGGGCCGAGCACCGGGTGAGCGCGGACGTGCCGGAGCCAGGTGAGCCACTCCTCGGCATGGCCGGGTGCGTCGGCGGGCGCCTCGGGCCACGACGGCACCTCGCCGGGGCCGACGATCGCCGAGGCGCGCAGCACGGCGGTCCGATGGGCGGTGAAGCGGGGGGTCACGGGCCCTCCTTTGAGCGGGGGCCGGTGCCGCCATCGGCGGCACCGGGGTCTCAGCAGGTGACCATCTCGGTTCTCAGCACGAGGTGCAGGCGCTCTCGCACGTCGTGCCGCAGTTGTCCCCGGTCAGGTTGAGCAGGGCGTCCAGACGCGGGCCGCTCTCGACGACCTCAACGTCCAGGTCGAAGGGGTCGGCTTCGGCGTCGGTGTTGGCTGCCGGATACTGCATGGCTGCTTCCTCTCGTGTTCGTAGGCCCCTGGCGGGGATGTCAAGGCCAGGACAGGACAGTGCGCGTGTGCGGCTTGTCCAGGACCCGGACCCGGTCTTCGGGCAGGTCGGCATCCGGTGTTCCGCTGGGCCACACCTCGATGCGGGCCATGGTGTCCTTGCGCTTCGCCCAGGCGCGCAGGATGTCGACGTAGTGTTCGGCCGCCTCCCGCCCGTGCGGGCCGTAGGCGAACACCCCCGTCTCGAACCGGCCACCACCCGTTGCGCGCTTGGCCCGCACCGCCACGCTCCCGCCGTCGGCGAGCACCACCGGGGTCGGACGCTGGGCCACCCGGCCGGCCGGCCCGTGTTCCACCACGTCACCGGATATGTGCAGGGTGGCGTGCCGGTCGGCGTGGGCGGCCGTCCACAGGTGCATCCGGTCGGGGTAGACGAACTCCACACCGGGCCAGAACTCCGCGCGGGGTCCGTGCAGGGCCGCCCGCAGCGCCGCCACGTCCACGCTCTCCTCGACGTCGTACAGGGCGATGTCCTCCCCTTGCACGGCGATCCCGCGCTCCTCGTGGGCTCCGGCTCCCTGCATGGGCACGAACACCGTGAGGTGGTGGTCGGGGCGGCTGACGAGATGGCCGTCGTCGGCCAGGTCGAAGGCGACCGTCCTGCTTACGCCGCGCAGCCGCATCGGCGCGACCAGTCGTCCGCCGCCGGCCAGTTGCGCGGTCCAGGCAGGGGGCAGGTCCCAGGCCCGGACGGTGACGATGATGCGGTCGTAGGGGGCAAACTCCGCAACACCGAACTCGGCGTCACGGGTCACCACACGGACGTTGCCGTACCCGGTGGCGTCCAGGTAGCGGCGGGCGCGGCCGGTCACGTCCGCGTCGATGTCGACGGTGGTGACCTCGCCCGCGGGCCCGACCAGTTCGCTGGCGAGGGCGGCGTTGTAGCCGCCCGATCCGATCTCCAGTACGCGCATGCCGGGTTCGAGGCCGGCCTGGTCGAGCATCATCGCCTGGACGCGCACCGCCGACATCGAACTGGTGATCAGCCCGTCCTCGGCGCGCCGGATCGGAACGGCGTAGTCGGTCTCATACGCCTCCGCCAGTGACGCCTCGGGGACGAACGCGTGGCGGGGGACCTTGCGCAGGACCTCCTCGACCCGGGCGGAGATCGGTGTCATGTTCCACTCCGTCTGGAGGCGGAGCAGGGTGTCGACCATGTCCTGTCGAGCCTGGTCGGCGTTCGCGGTTGAGGTAGCGGGCATCGAGGTCCTTTGTGGTCGTCATGGCGGCGCGGTCGCTCGTTGATCGGGTCTGGGGCCTGCCGCGGAACGCATGAGCCGTTCAACCGGGGCTTTCCGCTTCATCCGCCCTTCCCCGTCCCACCTTGCTGGAGGGGATGCGGCGAGAAGCCCTGTCCTGCCGTGTGTCCAGAGATATCGTCGAAGGGCGCGCGCCGGTAGGGCGTGAACGCGCGGGGTGTGGCGCCCCTTTCACACGGGGTGTGAATGGAAAGGCATCGGCATGGGCGAGCCCAACATCCTCCTGGCCGGGCTGATCAGCGAGGCCGGGATCTCCAACGCCGGGCTCGCCATCCGGGTCAACCAGGTGCTGGGCACGCACTACGACCACACCGCCGTCGCCCGGTGGGTGCGCGACCACGCCCTCCCCCGCGGCCGTGCCCCTCTGGTCATCTGCGACATTCTTTCCCGCCGCCTGGGGCGCACCGTTCTCCCTGCGGACGCCGGCCTGGACCCCCGCGCAGCGACCGCGTCACCCGACCTGGAAGCGGTGCTCACCCGGACCAAGGCGATGTGGCGCCATGATTCCCGCGACGCCGGATTCCTGGCCGGAGTGGCGCCGGCGGGCGGAGCCGGCGTCATCCTGCCGCTCTTCGAATGGGAAAACCCGCCGGGCGACCGTGACGTCTCCCGGCGAGGACGAGCGGCGATCGGCCTTTCCGACATCGAACGGCTGCACAGTGCACGCCGGCGCTACGAGGAGATGTACCGCAGAGCGGGCGGGATCCCGGTCCGCCCCCGCCTGGCCCGGTTCCTCACCGAACACGCCACGCCCCTTCTCTCGGCCGCCTACTCCGACTCCACCGGCCGCCGCCTGCACCGGGCGGTCGGCTCCCTGACCGCACTCGCCGGCATCTGCGCCTACGACGTATCGCGCCAAGCTCTGGCGCAGCGCTACTTCCTCGCCGCGCTGCGCATGGCCAAGGCAAGCGGCGACCGCGCCTTCGGCGCCTACGTGGTGGCCCTGCTGTCCAACCAGGCCATGGCCGCCGCCGAGTACCGGCTGGTCATCCAGTACTGCGAGACCGCCCTCCGCGCCGCCAAGGGCGCCCTCACCCCCGCCCTGACCAGTGACCTGTGCACGATGCAGGCCCGCGCGTTCGCCCGCATGGGCGATCGGCAGTCCTGCCACACCCAGATGGCGCTGTCGGAGTCCATGGCCGGGCGCATCCGCGCCGACGCCGAGCCGGAGGAGACCTCCTACGTGCAGCCCGGTCTGCTGGAGACCCAGCACGCCGAGGCCCTGCGGCGGCTGGGCGATCTGGCTCCCGCGGAGCGCTACGCCCACGACGCGGTGCTGACCGCGCACAGCGCACACCTGCGCGGCCAGGTCCACCGCTACGCCGGGCTTGCCCTCATCCGCGCCCAGCGCGGCCGCGTCGACGAGGCGCTGGAACCGGCCCGGCAGATGCTGCGACGGGTCCGCGGAATGGAGTCCGGGCGGCTCCACGACCGCCTGCGGTCCGTGCGCACGGCGCTGGCGTCGCGCAGCGACCAGCCCGATGTGCGGGACTTCGTCGAGCACGCCGATGCCGAACTCGGCCTCGGGGTGTGATGTCCTAAAGGGCGACGCCGCTGACGCCGCCCGCCGCTCCCAGGAGTTGCCCCATGCGCTGGACCGTCCACTCCGAAAAGCCGCTCTACACCGATCCGTGGCTGGACATCCGCATCGCCGACGTGGAGATCACCGGCGGCCGGCACTTGCAGCACCGGCTCATCCGCACAAGCCCCGGGGCCGGAGCCGTCGTTCTCAACGAGCGCAACCAGGTGCTGCTGGAGTGGCGCCACCGCTTCATCACCGACACCTGGGGATACGAGATCCCCATCGGCGGCGTCAACGACAACGAGGCGCCCGCGGCGGCCGCCGCCCGCGAGGTCGAGGAGGAGACCGGCTGGCGCCCCGGCCCGCTGCGCCCCCTGCTCTACGTCCAACCGAGCCCCGGCATCAGCGACTCCGCACACCACGTGTTCCTCGCCGACACGGCTGAGCACGTAGGCGATCCGGCGGAGGACTGGGAGGCCGAACGCATCGAGTGGGTACCGCTGTCGTCCATACCCGAACTGGTCGCCCAGCAAAAAATCGTGGCCGGCACGTCGATGAACGCCCTGCTCTACGCCTACGCCACGACCCGGAACAGGAACTGACGCACAACGATATCGGCGACGGTTCCAGCCGCCGCGGCCTGGCCCTTCACCTCCACGTGCGTGGAGAGCACACCCCCGCGCAGGCGGGGAGCACCCTTCACGAACTGCACAAACGCGGGCCGTTATCAAAACCACACCTACTGGCTCCGATCACATCAACAATAAGCCGCACAAGCCCCACCGAAACCCCCACTCGCAACCCGCCAGCGACAGCCCTTCCCCTATGGCCCCAGGTCGAGGGGCCTCAACCTCACCGCGACAGCCACCGCTCACCCGCACCGCTTTTCAGGGAATCCGCCCCCTCAGACCTGAGCGTTGAGACGCTACGCCGCTGACGGCTCCAGCAGCCCCTGCCGACCCCGCTGCTTGACCAGCCTCCCCCACCGCTGCTTCCGACCGAAAGCCGCGGCTATCTCACCTCCGCTCGGCAAAGACCCATCCGACCTGCGATGCTCCAGAGCCCACCGCCAAGCTTCGACCTGGACCCGAGGAAGCGCCGGTGGTGTGCTGCGGGAGGTGCCGCCAGAACCAACGACATGGAGAGAGGCGGTTTCGTCGCCGCCGCACTGCCGCGCAACAGGCGCGGCCGTGTCCTCGTTCTCGTCTCCCACCCTGTGCTCACCGCGTGGGCTCGCCGCTTCTTCGCGACCGGCGGCGACACGGAGCTGGCGCATCAGCAACTCATAGGCACCCATCAGCGCGAAACTCGGCCAGGTATGGATCACCCGCGACCACAGTGTCGGGTCGGCCACCGCCACGTTCGCGGCCAGCGACGCCGCGCTGCCCACCACCAGCAGCGCCCACGGCAGCACTCCCCCGCGCCGCCCCTGACGGGCGTCGGCCAGCAGCGCCATCGACGCCGCGACGATCATGCCGTCCACCGACAGCGGGAACAGCCCCGCACGCCAGGCCGGCTCGCCATGGCGCAGGGCCAACTCGAACATGTGGGCGTAGGACACCACGGCCGCGATCGCGGCCAGAAGCAGGACGGTGGTCGTGGTGATCCAGCGGGACCACGCCGGACTCGACATGGGGACTCGCACTCCCTTGCAGGTCATCAGCCATACACGGGAGCCGTTCGCCGGTGAGCACTACCCAGGACGCGGGCCGCGGCCGGTCATGGAGACGGCCTTCCCCCGCCGGGGGCATGGAGACGAAATGGAGACGCCAACTCGGGGCGCCGGTCCTCCTTTGTTGATGATTTACTCTCCGCCTCGCTTGCTCCTCTCACGAGCCGGGGATGCTCAAATGCGGACTTCTGTTCGCAGGCACGCCGTTCGGGGATCGGGGATCGGAAATGTCAGCGGTTGAGCCGAATGCGGGCGGTGGCGTCGAAGACGTGCTTTCCGGACGGGTGGCATACCGGGAACGCAACGGCCCGATGCAGGATGTTCCCCGTGACCTCGAGCGGGGCGGGGTGTCGCAGATCGTCTGCAACTCCTGGGTTGCCGCCGCAATCCGCGACATGCGCGTCTACACCTGGCCCTACCGGATCGCGGACCAGGTCCCGGAGGACGTCCAAGGGACCATCACGACGATCTCGTGCAGCGAGAACGGCGGCGACAACATCCTGCTCGCGGCGATCGACACAGCGGGCAGGTTCCATCTGTGGGGCCCCAAGGGCGGGATCGCCGACGGACTCAAAAAGCGCGTACCGCAGTACATCAAGGACAACGTCGTTGACGACGTCGCCGCCGGTAGCGGTTATGTCGTCGCGGCGTCCGGGAGGTACGCGTACTACTGGGGCGGCGAGAAGTGGAGCGGGTACAAGGAGTACCCGGAGCGCATCCTCAGCGTAGAGACCGGCGCCGGCTACCTCATGGTCCGCACCGAGTCCAACACACTGCACATGGATTACCTCGAAGGCTCGGGGCGCCCCGAGGACGGCAGGTGCAAACCGCCGGAAGCGCTCAAGGGGAAGAAGGTGTCAGCCATTGCGGCAACCGGACACAACCCCTTGTTCACGGCGCTTACCGAGGCAGGAGACGCACATTCCTGGGGCTACTCCTACCAGAACTCGTCCCGGTACGGCCATCATGTGGAACCGAATGTGACACAGATATCGGTGTTCGGTTTCGCCGCCGCGCGAAAAGCAGACGGTTCGGCCGTCGCCTGGGAGAAGGCACTGCCGGACGAGACGAGTTCTCATCTCGATGAAGTCTTTCCGAGTTCTCCGAAGGCGATCAAGGGCCCCGACGGGTTCTTCGTGAAGAAGATCGATTTCGGGGGGTCTGTGTCCGAGGTCGCCGCCGGTCCGAGCTGCGCGTTGGCGCTGCTGCCTGCCACCACGTGCAACCTGGTCCTCGACAGCGGCGTGGCGACCCCGATGGCGGTCAAGCCGGGCTCGGACCTGTTCTACTCCTGGGACCTGGGCAACCTCGGTCCGGCGACCGCGAAGAACATCGTACTGACCGTGAAGCTGCCCGACCGGGTGAAGTTGCACGCGAAGTACGACGACCTGGACCCCGACAAGCGCCCGAAGAAGCTGCCGGACGGCAGGTACCAGATCAAGATCGAGGACCAGGGCGTCGGGGAAGGCGGGTGGACCCCGCCCCTGGTGGTCACGGCCGACGACGACGCCGACGGCTACCGGCTCACCGCAACCGCGACCGTCACCGCCGACAACCTCGATCCCGCAGCGCCGTCCAAGCTGACCTGCGACGCCGTGGCCTACTGCTCGGAAGGCGGCTCGGATTGGAAGTCCCTGCTGGAGCAGTGGGCGATCATCCTCTCGCTGTTCGCCGCGCTCGGCATCCTCCTGGGGGCGATCCTGCTGTGCGAGGAGGCCGAGGGCGGGGGCGGAGGCGGTAAGAGCCCGAACTCGCGGTGAAAGAACCGGAACCGCGACAAGGACAAGGCCAAGCGCGCCTCGCTCACCCTGAAGGCCTCGGGTAAACCCTCCAGCCCAGCGGCCGGTGACTCGGTGACGTTCACGTGGAAGGTGACCAACACCAGTTCCAAGAACGCGGCCGAGGCGGTCGCCTTGGGCGTGCGGCTCGACTCCGGGCTGACGATCACCTCCGTCCGCGGCGGCACCAAGACCGGTGGCCGGACCGCCGCGTTGTGGGAGAAGTCGCTGGGTAAGAACGCCGGCTGCACACTCACGATCACGGCCAAGGTCGACGCGGACCCGCCCGCCGAGCACCGGACCTATGGGGCGGTCACCTCGCTGAACGCGTTGCCCAAGACCAAATGGGTCACCCTCAGCCCTCGGCGCAGGTCGACCTGGTCGCTGTCGGACGGTACGGCCGAGCCGGAGTCCGTCGAACCGGCCAAGGACGTGGTGTTCCGGTGGGAGCTGACCAACAGCGGGCCCTCGCCGATGAAGGACGGCATGATCACCGTCACCGTTCCGGAAGGCCTGGAGTCCGCGGTGGTCAAGGTCGACGGCACCGCGGTGAAGACCGGCCTCAAGGGCAACCGGTTGTCCGGGCCGCTGCCGACCGTCAAGGCGAACACCACGCCCAGGATCACGGTGGAGGGCAGGGTCGCGCAGAGGGCGTCGGGTGCGCTCACCACCCAGCTCACCGTCGAGGCCGGGAACGCCACACCGGCCGAGCTGACCAAGACCGCCACCGCGAAGGTCAAGACCACCCTGTGGCTGAACGGCGAGATGCCGGGCGCGGTGGTCGCCACCCGCAAGGCCTACTACAAATGGACCCTCAAGAACACCGGCGCCACTGAGGCGGTGAACGCGGTGCTGCGCGCCCCGCTGCCCCACGTCGGAGGCGGCGTTCGACTACGCCACCGACCAGGTCCAACCCGACGCCGACAACGTCCTGTGGTGGAGGGTCGGCAACCTGGACTCCGGCCAGTCCTTCGAGGCGCTGGCCCATGTCCGCGTCGACCACTCCATGTCCAACAAGCAGCTCACCTCGGTCACCGCACAGGGGTCGGCGGACAACGCGACCACCGCCACCAAGGCGGTCACCGCGGCGGTCAAGGCCAAATACCACCTGGCGGTGGAACCCAAGGCCTCCGCGGCGGCCGTCAAGACCGGTGAAGACGTCACCTTCACCTGGACGCTGAGCAACGACGGCTCCGATGCCAACGACCTCACCGCCACGGTCACCTGCGAACCCGAACTGACCGGCCAGACGCTCTACGACACCACCGGCAAGGCCGTCGCCGGCTCGAAGGTGACGATCCCGAAACTGGAGCCGGACAAACCCCTCACGGTCGAGCTCAAAGGCAAGGCGCCCTCGACCAACACCGTCGTGGCGTGCCTGGAGTTGAGGGAGAAGAACACCACCAACCCCGCTGCCTCGGGCAGCGCCAGCGTGACGGTCAACCCCAACGCGGCGCTCACCCTCGCCGCCGCCTCCGGCACTGCCGCCGCCAAGGCGGGCGGCATCGTCACGGTGTCATGGCAGGCCACCAAGACCGGGACCGACCCGGTGTTCGGAGCCGGCGTCATGGTCAAACCGATCGCGCAGGGCAGGATCATCGAGGCCTGGGCGGACTCGGACACGCCCGTGCGGCCCCGCGCCCTGGACGGAGGTGTGTGGGTGCCACTGCGCGACCTCAACACAACGCCCACCGCACACGTGAAAGCGCGGGTGTACGTCTTCCCGTCCGCGCCCGCCACGCCGATCAAGGTGAACGCCTACGCCCGGTCCGACTCCACCCGCCGCACCGAGGACCAGCCGGTCAGCCTCACCGTGACGCGGGAGCGCACCCTGCGCTGCACCTACGAGAAGACCCCCGCCATCGTGCCCGGCGACACGACCGAACCCACGCTGCTCGTCTTCACGGTCACCAACGAAGGCCCATCGGACTGCCAGGATGCCGCCATCGACATCCAGCGCCCCTCCGCCTTCACCCTTCGCCAAGCCACGCTCAACGGCGAACCCACTGACGTCGACCAGTCGAAAGGCACCTGGAAGATCGCCCGCGGCCTCCTGCCCGCCGATGGCATCGCCCAGATCGTCGCCGACGTCGAGGCCGACCCCGACCTGCCGGCTCCCACCGTCAGTGTTCCCGCGACGTTGAGCAGTTCGGAGACCGGCACCGGCACCGCCACCAGCGGCAGCCCCGACCACCCGGTCACGCCCAGATCCGACATCACCCTCAGACTCGACACCGCCACCCGTGAGACCCAGGTCGGCAGCGACGCCTCCTACGGTTTCACCATAGGCAACGACGGACCGTCCACCGCCGCCGACCTCACTCTGACCGTCACGCTCCAGGCCGCCGGCCCCACCGTCACCGTCAAGAAGGAGAACGCCCCCGACTTCACCATCGACACCACCAAACCCACCACCACCAACCTCATCTGGAAAGGGAAACTGCCGCCCGGCGATGACAGGCCCCTCACCATCAAGGCCACCACCGGCACCGCCCCGGGCAAGATCACCCTTACCGCCAAACTCACCCAGAAGGACGCCACCAACAACAAGGAGACCGAACGCGCCAGGACTCAGCCGATCACCACGACCGTGACCGCCAAGAAATGATCGGGAAGGAACCAGGAAAGCGCGAGGCGCCTGCGCCACCCCCGCGATATACGCGCCGATTTCCAACCCCGCCGCAACGTAGTCCCGAATGCACCCGAAAGGCACACGCGTCCAATAGAAGGAACTTCATCTACCGGTGATCAACTCGATATCGAGCACCTGGACGATGGTTCTCATCGGGAAGGCGTAGGCGTGCCACCACTCGTCGGCCACGGTGGCCCCTCCGGCGAAGTGCAGGCCGACCGGGTTCCGTTTCCCGTCGTCGGTCCACCATACCGATCCCGAGTCCCCCGGCTTCGAGGGGCGCTCGCCCTTCCGGTGGTTCTTTATGACGATGACGTCTTTGAAGACGGCCGTCCTTCCCGTGTGCATGAAGTTCTGGAACGCCCGCGTCTCCTTGATTATGTAGATGTACCCGAACGTCACTCCCGTGGTTCTGCCGGATTTGCCGACCTTCATTCCGTCCTCTGGGCTCTTGATGTCCCCTCCGAGCGGGACCAGGAGATATTTCCCCGTCACGTCGTCAACGATTCTCCGGTCGACACTGAGTTTCCCGGTCTGCTGATCCACGTTTGCCGCGAAGGTCGCCGCATCGGCCAGGTTCTTGGTGTTGCCGTCCAGGACGATATCGCTCATCTTCTCGAGTACGCCCACCTCGAATTTGGGATCATCCGGTTTACTGCCGTCAAACCGACCCTGCTGGAGGATGCGATCTCCGATGACGGAGTCGTTCCAATTCGACGCCAGGACGTGCCGGCAGCTCAGCCCCAATGTCTGTCCGCGGCGTTCACCGGACTTTCCCCGCGCCAAGCAGCCCAACGTACCGCCGTCGACGTATCCCGGAACGCATTCGCGAAAGGTTCCGATCGACATACCGCAGGGTGCTTCACGGACGCACCATCCCCGTTTGCCGTAAGCTCCCTCGTACTGCGGGCTGACCGCTACGTCCAGTCGCGGCTCCTCGCTGACGACGACGCGGATCGGGATCCGGGATGCCGTCTCCCCGCCCAGAGGGGACGCCAGAACGCCGCGCACCTCTTCTTCGGTGGCCGGCTCCGTGAGCGCGACGGACAACGCGTAGTTCTCCCGACCGGCCGGCCGGGACTCGTCTGCCAGGGTGAGGCCCACAGCGCGCACGTTCAGCGTCCCGGGCGCGATCCCTCCGGATTCCTCCTCCCGCCGTACCCGCGGCCACAGCGATTCGGTCAGGTACTCGGCCACGGCGGCATGTGCCTGCCTGATCTCCTCCGGCACATCCGCCGGCCACACGTCCTCCGGCCCTGTGGCAGGTCCCGCGCCGTCTCCCCCTGCACCACTGTCGTTTCCACGCACAGCCGTCCCCTCGTTCCTCGTCTGGGCGCGTTCGCAACCGGCCGGGCGCCGCCCACCCGGCAACCGCGCGCCGGCGGCCGTTTGCCGGAGCGGACACCGCCTGCGGCAAGCGGTCCTGCCTCGCCGCGGTGTCCAAGCTGCCGGTGTTCACGCCTTATCCCGCAGCCGGGCGGTCCCGCGTCCCACGGTGTCCGGTTGCTCGTGCACCCGGCTGCAGACCCCCTGCTACCCATGCAGCCGCCCCTGCTCAGCGCGGTTGACGAGCATTTGGGCAGGCATGGAGGCGCCGGAGTGCGCGGAGCGCGCGCCGCCCCGGCGGGCCACCGCCCGGCGGCGGCCGGTACGGCGGCGTTCGCCGCACCGGTCGCTCCCGCCGGCGGTGCCCGGGTCACACCCGGGGCGCGGCCCGCCGGACGAAGTCCTCCAGCGAACCGGGCTTCACCTGCGGGTACTTGGCGTTGTCAAGGTTGTCGAACTTGGCCTTGCCCGTCACCATGCACCACTGGTACTGCAGCCCCACGTACTCGAACGGGTTCTGGGTGGCGGCGGCCTGCCGGGTGATCTCGGCGCGCAACTCGTCGGCGGTGCCGAGGTTCTTCAGGGTCAGGCTGCGGCCGGTGGCCCGCTCCAGGGTCTGGTGGAACCCGCGCATCGACAGCACCTCACCGGCGAACCGCTGGGTGCCCTTGGCCTGCGGGTCGAGGGCGACCGCGGCGGTGAAGGCGGCGGTGTCGGGAACCGAGGTCATGTCGAGCGGCTGGTCGGGGTCGCCCCAGTGGGAGACGGTGCCCGCCGCCCAGTCGACGAGGCCCAGGAAGCCGATCATGACCTCGTAGAACGCGCCGTTGAGCACGGAAACCACGTCGAGGCCGGTGTCGCCGTACGCGGCCGCGGCCTGCCGGCGCCAGCCGATCATGACGTTGTCCTCGTCGTCCAGTTTGGTGATGTCGACCGCGAAGTCGGACGGGATGAAGCGGCGGGCGCCGGCCTGCTCGGCGGCGCGCACCAGGTTCACCTGCCCGTCGATGACCAGGTCCGGGCCGCCCTGGATTGCCGAGATCACGGTGGTGGCGTGGCCGATCGCGGCGGCCAGCTTCTCCACCGGGTCGGTGATGTCCCCCTCGACGATCTCCAGTCCGCGGGCCTGAAGCGCGGTGAGGGCGGCCTTCTTGCCGCCGTCGGTGCCCGGCCGGACCAGCGCGCGCACGGAGGCGCCCTCGTCCAGCAGGGAGCTGACGATCCGACCGCCCAGCAGGCCGGTGACGCCGGCCACGAAGATCGTGGATGCGGTGGTCATGGTGTTGTCTTTCTCCTCGGTAAGCTCCGGGCCTCGGCCGGCCCGGACGATTGTGCGCGAGGTGCGTGCCGCGGAGGTGGTTCAACCTCTCTCGCGGGTGGCTCTGGCCGACATCCGGCCTGATCGCGCCGGCGGCCGCCGGGCCGAGCACCTCGGCGGCGTCTCCCCGGCCCCTCGCCGGCCTCGCCGCAACGGCCAAACCGTGGCGACACGCTCCTCGATGAGCGGAACGACGCCGGCGGCATCGGGCCGATGCTCCGCGGGGGCAGTACGCGCGGTGGAGTCCACCCCTCCGACGCGGCGTGACACTGCCGTAGACGAGGTGAGGGTGACGATCACTCAGGGCGGTGCGGCGCGGCCTGGGGTCCGCCGGGTGCCGGGGGCCGAAGCGGCCGCGCCGCCGTCACTCGTGCCGTCCCGGGGCGCTGAAGAGGGCACGGTTTCCTACCCCTTCCTCTCGATCGCCGCGGCGAAGGCCGCCAAATGCGTGGCCAGGCTCTTGATGTCGGCGGTGCTCCAGTCCTCCATCAGCTCCGCGACGATGGCGGCCCGGGCCTGCCACAGCTTGCGGATGGCCTGCTTGCCGGCCCGGCTGACGCTCACCAACTGGGCGCGGGAGTCCGCCGGGTCGGGCTCGCGGACGATGAAGCCGCGGGCCTCCAGCCGCTTGGCGGGCGGGGTGAGGGTGGACTTGTCGACCTCCATCAGGTCCGCGAGGACCGACAGCCGCACGGGTGCGTGGTGGGAGATCTGGGCCAGCAGCGTGTAGTCCCCAAGGGACAGCTCCAGACCGGAGGCCGCCATGATGCGGCGCCTCGCCGCCGTGGAGAACATCCAGTTCCCCACCACGGCAAGGGCCGACGCCACCTCGCCGGATGCCTCGCGCTGCTCGTCCGTTCCGCCTGCTGGATTGGCCGACGTGCGTCCCATGTCCGGCACCGCCCCCGTTCGGTTGGTTGTTACCAACCAACTATTACTGCAGGGGCGCGTCTCTGGCAAGTACGTCGCCCTCTCGTGATCGGGGACTCCACCGTCACGGTGCCGCTGATACCCGCCCAACCGCCGGTCGGGGGCGATGCCGGTCAGCCGGTGCGCGGTGGTTAGGCTGCTCGGGTCCTTGTCGTGTCGTGGTTCTTCGGGGTGTCAGTGAGGTCGATCGACCGCACCGCGTACCCGCGGTTGGTACCTGGCGTGTTTCCCGTGGCTGGACCGCGTCCGCGGGCCGGCGC
This sequence comes from Streptomonospora nanhaiensis, assembly GCF_013410565.1. Classification (NCBI taxonomy): domain Bacteria; kingdom Bacillati; phylum Actinomycetota; class Actinomycetes; order Streptosporangiales; family Nocardiopsidaceae; genus Streptomonospora; species Streptomonospora nanhaiensis. The sequence goes on along the minus strand of NZ_JACCFO010000001.1, from coordinate 6,190,098 downwards.
CGGCTCGTCTGCGTGGCGCGCGGAGGCCGGCCGAGGACTCGCCGTGCGCGGTGGACGCGGACCGGACCGGCAGGCGGCACGGCGGTCCGGCCGATGATCGTGCCGGGCTCGCCGACTCGTACTCCGAGTGGGGAGGAGCGCCGCACGGCCGCCGGGATCAGTGCACGTCCGGCGCCCGCCTTGCGGCGGTACGTCGACTCGTATGTCGGTTTCGACCTGCGCGGGCTCGCGGCGGGGGTGCACTGCGGCCCGCCGAGCCGCGCTCTCACCGCGGTGATCAGCCTGTCGGACCCGTTGGAGGTGGCGGCGGGCGTCGGCGACGGGTCGCCGGTCACCCGATTCGCCAGTGTGGCCGGCGGCCTGATGGGCCGGTCCGTCGCGATCCACCACGACGGGCGCCAGCACGGTGTGAAGGTGGCGCTGACACCGCTCGGGGCTCGCGCCGTCTACGGCATGCCCGCCGCTGTGCTCGCCCACCGGCTGGTCCCCCTGGAGGAGCTTCTCGGAGCGCTGGGCGTCGAACTGGCCGACCGGCTCCGAGCGGCGTCGAACTGGGCGGCGCGGTTCGCCGTACTGGACGAGTCGCTCCTGCGCGCTGTTGGGCGTGGCGCCGGCAGCGGCCATGTGCGCCGGATGCGGCCCGAGGTGGCCGAGGCCTGGCGCCGCCTCGTCGCCGCCCGGGGCCGCGTCCAGGTCGGCGCGGTCGCCGCGGAACTGGGCTGGAGCCGCCGGCACCTCACCGAGCGGTTCCGCGGCGAGCTGGGCCTGACGCCGAAAGCCTTCGCCCGCGTTCTCCGCTTCGAGCACGCCCACGACCTGGCGACGGCGCGGGACCGGCTCCCGTGGTCCGATGTGGCGACCATGGCCGGCTACGCCGACCAGGCTCACCTCGTGCGGGACTGGAGCGAGTTCACGGGCCGAACGCCGACGGCCTGGCGTCGCAGCGAGGTCAGCTCCCCGAACGCCCGTCAGCCGGCTGGTTCCAGCAGTGCCTGGGAGCCGTCGTCGAACGGCTGCGAGCGGAGACCGACGCGACGATCGGCCTGCTGTCGCTCCCGGTCCTCGGCCAGCAGCTCGACGGAGCGGCGGCGCAGGCGTCGCAGCGGTACAGCCGGATGATCGCCGAAGTCGCCACCGCCCACGCGGTGACCTACCTTCCACTCCACGAACGCCAGATGGAGGAACTTCGCCAAGCGGACCCACCGCCGATTCCCTACCGGGAGGTGACCCCCGCCGCGGGCCTCGGCGTCCTCGTGCAGCGCGCGGTGCTCCGCCGCAGCCTCGACACGATCTCGCGGCGCCGGAACCTCGTGCTCACGACCGACCACATCCATCAGAACAGCCGCGGCGCCGCCCTGATCGCCGAGGTCATCGACGCCGGCCTCCTGGCCCGGAACGCGTAGCCGGTTCCACGATCGCAGCCGGACCGGATACCGACCAGCTGGTCGGCGGCTCAACCCACCCCGCCCGGGCCGGTACCGAGGCTGTCCAGCGCCATGGCCTCGCCGTGGCGGTCACCCGCCTCCCGAAACAGCGCGCGGGCGGTCGTGTGGACCTGAACCGCCTCCTCAAACCGCCGCACCCCGGCCAGGGCGAGGCCGAGGCTGTTCACCGCCGCTGCCTCGCGGCGGCGGTCACCGGACTCCTGATGCAGGGTGCGGGCGGTGGTGTACGCCTGGACCGCCTCCTCGAAGCGCCGCGCCTCCAGAAAGGCGGCGCCGAGACTGTTCACCGCGTTGGCCTCGCGGTGCCGGTCGCCGGTCTGCTGGTAGAGGGTGCGAGCGGTGGTGTGGGCTTCGATCGCCTCCTGAAACCGCCGCACTCCGGCCAGGGCGGCGCCCAGGTTGTTCCACGCGGCGGCCTCTGCCTTCGTGCGGCCGGTGGTGCGTGCGGTGTCGCGGGCGAGGGTGGACAGGCTGATCAGCTCGTCGAAGCGGCGCCGGCGGTCCAGGTGGACGCCGAGGTCCAGGGGCAGGGCCACGGCGATGTCGGTGTGTCCGGCGTGCTGCGCCGCGTAGGCGGCGGCGCTGAGGTTGGGGAATTCGGTGTCCAGCCACGCCAGCGCGTCGGCGGTGCCGGTGAAGGTGGCGGGGACCGCCTCACCGGGCAGCGCCTGCAGGTGGATGGCGGCGTCCGCGGTCAGGCGGGTGTAGTGGTCCAGCAGCCGCCTGCGCGCGGCCTCGACTTCGGTGCCGGTGTGGTGGGTGAGGTGGTGGCGGGCGTGGTCGGTGAGCAGGTCGTGCATGGACCACCGGCCCCCGGGGTGGGAGGTGAGCAGGCGGGCGCCGGCCAGGTCCTGCAGCACCTCCTCGGCCTCCTCGGCCTCCAGCCCGGTCAGCACCGCGGCGGCCTCGGTGGCGATGTCGGGGCCGGGGTTGACCCCCAGCAGCGCGAACACGCGGGCCTGGCCGGGGGTGAGGCGTTGGACGGACAGGTCGAACACCGCCCGCACGGTGCGTTCGCCGTCGTCCAGCCGCTCCAGCCGCCGGCCCTCCTGGGCCAGGCGCCGCGCCAGCCGGGCCGGGTCCAGGTGGGGGGCGCGCACCAGCAGCGCGGCGCTGATCTCCAGCGCCAGCGGCAGGTACCCGCACCACCGGGCGACCTCGGCCAACTCCTCGGTGCGGCCGCTGCGGGAATCATCGGCGCCGAGGATCGCGGCCAGCAACGCGACGGCCGCCTTGGGGGTAAGGACGTCCACGTCGATGCGGCGGGCCCCGGCCAGCGAGTGCAGCGTGCTGCGGGAGGTGACCAGCAGCCGGTGCCCGCCGGGACCGGGCAGCAGCGGCCGCACCTGCTCGACCGCTGCGGCGTTGTCGGCCACCACCAGCACCGGGCGGCGGTGCTCGTCGCGGTCGCTCAGGGCGGCCAGGGCGGAGCGGTAGAAGGCGGCCCGCTCCTCCAGGGCGGGCGGGATCTTCTCCACGTCCACGCCCAGGGCGCGCAGCAGGGTGTCCAGGGCGGCGTTGGCGTCGACCGGCTGGGCGCCGGGAGTGTGGCCGCGCAGGTCCACGAACAGCTCCGCGCAGAACCACCCCCGCTGCCGGGCGGCGGCGCCCACTGCCAGGGCCAGGGCGGTCTTGCCCACCCCGCCCATCCCCGCCACCGCCGAGACCACCACCCCCGCCCGATCGGCGCCTGTAGTGGGGTCCACGGCGGCCAGCAGCTCCTCCAGGAGAGCGTCGCGGCCGGTGAAGCCGGCCGGCGGGGTGGGCAGGGCGTGCAGCGCGGTCACCGGCCCGGCCGGGTGGTGGTGCTCGACCTTCTTGCCGATGACGTCGCCGCCGGCGCGCACGGCGGTCTGCCTGATCCGGTCCCCGCCAGCGGGCGGGTCCGGCTGCTCGCGGTTCACGGTGACGCCTCGGGCGGCCGCGGGCGCGGGGTCTCCTGCTTGCCGATCACGTCGCCGCCGGCCCGGACGCGCCGCTGGCGGATCCGGTCACCCCCCGAGCCCCGCCCGCTCTTGCCGATGACGCCGCCCTTCGCGCGGACGCGGGACTGCTCGATGTCATCACCCGAGGCCGGGCCGGGGGCCTCACCGGAGGCCGGGGCCAGGGCCCGCACCAGCGCCCCCGCGGCCACCGCGGCGCAGCTCAGCACCCCCGCCACCGCGTTGGCGGGCTGCCACCCCTGCCCCCACACCACCCAGGCCAGCGTGGCCAGCACCCCCAGCCCACCCGAGGCGTACAGCACCCGCTCGACCCTCGTCATGGTGGAGAGTCTGCCCGCCCCGCACCCCACCGGGCGGCATCACTGCCCTGCTGGCACAAACCGGCCACCACGGCAGCAGCGGGCTCGTCGAGGCTCTGGGGGTAGAGGTCGGGACCGGTCGGGCGCCCCCTGCGGCGGACGCGGCCGGTGCGGGTGACCGCGCGGCGCGCCGGGCCGCCCTCCCAGCGATGATCGCCTCCGCTTGGGAACCGGGAGCCGGGCATGCGGGCGGCCGCTTTTGGCCTCGTGCAGGCGGTGGGCGCCCCGGACACGGACGGGCTCGCCGCCCGTCCACGAGGACGCCCACATGGGCAGGACCTCCCGGGGAGCGCACGACATGATCTGCGTATTACGCGAACCACATCAAGGACGCGGGCCCGATGGGTGCCGGGGCCGCCGATGTGTCGCACCCGCCGCCTACGATGAGCGCACGCCGTGCGCGACGGCCTGCTTCCAGCCGCCCCGCCCACCCCGCCCCCTCCATTCGCGGTCGTGCCGCGCACCATCCGGGTGGGCGGCCGCGATCCGGCGTCCGGGGCACTGACCGTCGCGGCCGCCTCACCGTGGTGGCCCCCCGCCGACGACACCGAGTACGAGGAGTGAGCATGTCCGAGCCGACGCCGCCCACCGCCGCCGACCAGGAGGCCGTCATGGGCGTAATCCGCCGCCTGGCGGCGGCCGCCTCCCAGGCCCAGCGCGAGGCCGCCTCCGTGCCGAACGAGGCCGCGGCGGCGGAGCAGGTGCGCGCGGCCATGGCCGAGGTGGCCGAGCAGGCCCGGGCGGACATGCGGGCCATCGGCCCCGCGGCCGTGGCCGCGCTGCACGCCGCGATGCACCGCGACGACGAGGAGTGAGCCCCCTGCCGGTGGACGAGGCGCAGCCCCGAGGCCGCCGTGCTGGAGGGCGGACCCGATGCCTGGAACCTGGCCGCTGTCGGGCGCCTGCGCGCCCCCTGCCACGCCGGCCGTCTGGGGTACTGACCGCTCCTTGCGAGACGACGCGGCCCCCGGCCGGAACGGACGGGGCACCGAATCATGGGGTGCCCACGCAACCGGGGCGGCTACCGCCGCACGGGCGGGCCGAGACCTGACCGCCCGGTCGGGGCCGAGCGCCGCAGGCCGAGGCCGGGGGCTGCGGACTGCCGGGTGCCGTACTCAGCGGCCTCGCGGCCCGGTCGGGCCGCTTAGGGCCGCTGGTGCGCCTTCCACGCCAGGTGCAGGTCTCGCCGACGCTCGTATTCCTTCTTGGTGCGGAGCAGCGGATCGGTTTCGGGGGTCAGGGCAGCAGGGCCCATGACGTGCAGAAGCGCGTAGTTGATACGGAACCCCACCCTGTACAGCAACGAGAACGAGTCGTTTCCACTCGGCTTCTCCACGGCCGTCCCCTCACCTTCAGCCGGGCCGCGGACGCACGAGAGCGCAATCGAGCAGCGTCGCCGGCGAATCCACGCGCTTTCCCGCCAGCAGCGTACCCGCCCGGTTTTCGCCGTCCCGATCGCCCCGGTTCCGCTGACCTGGGCTGCCGGCGGACCCGGGCGCGCGGTCGTGCTCACCGAACCGCGGAAGCCGGTCTTCAGCGTTTTCGCCGGTGGCCTGATGAGGCCACTCTGCGCATACGAGACCTCTGCGGATTGTCACCGCCGTCGGTGATGATGGCGATTGCCCGTACCCTGCCCCGCACACAGGAGCCGCCATGCCCGCGCGCGACTTCAGCGGCCGGTTCTCCGACTGGCCGACCACCGTGCTCATCCTCTTCGCGGTCGTCCTCTTCATCAACGTCATCGGCTAGGCCCCCGGCGGGGCCCGGTACCACCCCCCGCACCCAGCCACGATCTCCCCCTCTCTGTCGTCTGGAGGATGGCGATGATGGCGCCCGCCCACGCCGCCACCGGCCTGCTCGCCGGTGTCCTGGCCACCCACGCCATGTCCCCGCTCATGGACGTCGGCCCCCTGGAGGTCGCCGCCGGCGCCGCGATCGGCGCCGGCGCGGCCCTGCTCCCCGACATCGACCACCCCGGATCCACCGTCGCCCGCGCCCACGGCCCCCTCACCGCGTGGCTCTCCCGCGCGGCGCGGTGGGCCTCGACCGAGACCTACTACCGGACCCTCACCCGCCACGACACCGTGGCCGACGGCGCCCACCGGTTCCTCTGGCACACCCCCGCCGCCGCCCTGGCCACCGGCCTGGCCGTCGGGATCGGTGCGACGCTGAGCACCTGGGTGCTGGCCGGGGTGCTGTGGTTCACCATCGGGCTGGGGGTGCGCGGCCTGGCCCAAGGGCTCCCGCGCGGCCGCCCCTCCGGCCTGGCCGCAGCCCTTCTCCCACGCGGCCTGCCGCGGCTGCGGCGGCACCTCCTTCGGTGGCCCGTGATCACGGCCGTGGCGGCCGCGGCCACCGGTGTGCTGCTCTACGCGGGCGCCTCGCCCGGCCCCTACGTGGGCGCGGTCCTGGCGGGCGGCATGGTGACCGGCATCCTCGGCGACGCGCTGACCCGCTCGGCGGTGCCGCTGGCCTGGCCGGTGCCGGTGCGGGGCCGCCGGTGGGCCATGGTCGGCCTACCCCGCCGCATGCGGTTCGCCACCGGCACCTGGCCCGAGCGCGTCATCGGCTGGGGGTGCGCGGCCGCCACCCCGCTCGCCGGCGGCGCCCTGCTGTAACCCCCCGATCCGCATCGCAACGCCCGTCCCACTCAGGAGGCAACCCATGGGCGGTCGAGGTGGGTGCGAGTACTGCGGCCGAAGGGTCGCCCGCGTGAAAAGCGGCCTGCGCGCGGTCCGGCGGGCGAGCTCAAGGGTGTAGACGATGCCGGCGCGCTTGGACTTCGCGTAGGCGCCCATGGCGCGGTAGCGCTTCTCGCCTGACCCGCTCCCGTTGAGCAGCTCCTCGGCCTTCGCGGCGCCCCGAGGCGAACCCCTACGAGCGGCCGACCCGGTGGCCCCCGACGCCGACCGCGGCACCGCCCCCGGACGGCGCGTGGGCAAGGGCGCCCGCCGACCGGTCCTTTGCGCGCCAGTACACCGCCACCGCGACGGCCAGGGCGAACGTGACCAGGAAACGCAGGAGCTGGCCCGTACCGCCCACCTCGGGCACCAGGGCGTCGGCCGCGTTCCACGCGGCGTGCACCAGCACGGCCGACCACACGCCCCCCTCCAGATGCTCGAAGGCGAACAGCATGATGTAGCTCAGCGGCAGAAGGGTGACGAAGAACAGCGCGCCCTCGACCGTCAGCAGACCGGTCTCGTGCTGTCCCGTGCCGTTGAGGAAGAACAGCGGCAGGTGCCACAGCGCCCACGCCGCCCCGAGCAGGAGGGCGGTCCGCAGCCGGCCGTAGACGGTGCGCAGCCGCGGCTGGACGTAGCCGCGCCACCCGAACTCCTCGGCGAGCGGGCCCGCCAGCAGCGTGTAGGCCAGGACGCCGAGCCAGCCGCCGACGCTCGCCGCCACCTCTGCCGCGTGCTGGGGGACGGCCTCCAGGTGGTCCCGGTTCAGCAGCAGGGAGACAAGGAGCATCGGGGCCGCTCCCAGGAGCACCGAGAGCACCGGCCAGGAGGCGCGCAGGCGCACGCGGGCGCGCGGCAGCTCGCGGCGGTCGCGCAGCCACATCACCACGGCCGCCAGCGTGGGGCCGCAGGCGGCGAGTGTGAACACGGGCATCGCCAGCCCTTCGTCGACATTGGCACCGGTCACCGCCAGCGCGGCCATCGGCACCCAGGTGATCAGCAGGCAGACGACGGCGAACCGGACCAGCCGCCGGCCGAAGCGCAGGCCCGGCGCCGGTGGGTCGATCGGTCGGTCGAGCGGTTGAGAGGAGGACATGGCTGCCTTTCCGCGGCTTGGGGTATCCGCAACCGAGCCGTTCCGGCTCGCGGTTCGGAGTCGCCAGCCTCGCGGACCCGCCGGTCTGTGTCAGGGGTGCCCGCACCCGGCCCTGCGTGGTGCGCGCACCCCGCGCCATGGGCGAAGCGAGGACCGCACCCGCGGCGCCGGGACCGCGCCGTCACCGCCGCCTGGCGCCGGGCTCCTGCGCGGGATCCACCGGGCGCGGCCGGCGGCGGGAGCTGCGCTCGGCCGCGGCCGGGGCCGCCCGGCCGTGCCCCAGCGGAGCACCCGAGCGGCGGCGCGGTGGTCCGGGGGCTTCACGACTGCCGGCCGGCCTCATCGGGCGCGGGGGTGAGGGCGGCGACGGTCAGGGTCAGGTGCTGGACCAGGACCTCGGCGGCGGTGTCGGCGTCGCGGGCCAGCGCCGCCTCCTCCAGGCGGCGGTGCTCCGCGGCGCCGTCGCGGTCGGGCGTGCGCCGCGCCGACCAGCGGCGGGCCAGCTCGCCGGCCGTCCACAGCCGGTCGAACGTGTCCAGCAGCACGGGGTTGCCGCACCCCTCCAGCAGCGTGCGGTGGAAGACGCGGTGCGCCTTTGACCACGCGTCGGTGTAGTACTCGCCTTCGTCCGGCGCATACGGCGGCGTGCGCGCCAGGCGGTGGTGGGCCGCGCGCACCCGCGCCTCCCAGTCGAGGTCGCCGCGCTCGATCGCCAGGCGCAGCATGACCGGCTCGATCGTACGGCGGGCCTCCGCGATCTCCTGCCACCGCCGGTCGGAGAAGTCGGGGACGGCGAAGCCGCGGTTGGGCAGGCGCACCGCGATCCCCTCGCCGACCAGCCGCACCAGGGCCTCGCGCACGACAGCCAGGCTGACCTGGTGCCGCTGGGCGAGTTGCTGCGGCTTGAGCGCCTCACCCGGGGCGTACTCGCCCCTCATGACCCCTTCCCGAAGGCGGGCGTGAACACGCTCGGAGAGCATCTGCTTGGTCGAGGAACCGGCCGTCTGCGTCATGCGCCCAGGATAGACCATCCGAAAAATAATCGATTATCTTTGCTAGAGTCGATGCAGTGCGGACGGCACTCTCGATGCCGCCGTCCGCGCATGCCGACCCACCGGTCGGCACCCTCGCCACTTTTATGGAGGAACAGACGTGAACGACCGCCTTCGCCCGCCTCCCCCGTGTCCCCTCCTTCACCGTCGCCAGCACCACGCTGGCCGATGGCGCTCCCTGGCCCGCCGCGCAGATGTCCGCAGGTGTCCCGGGAGGCAAGGACGTCTCGCCTCAGCTGTCGTGGAGCGGCGCCCCCGAGGGGACCAAGAGCTACGCCGTCACGGTGTACGACCCCGACGCGCCGACCGGCTCCGGTTTCTGGCACTGGGCCGTGGCCGACATCCCCGCCACCGTCACCGAACTTCCCGAAGGCGCGGGCGACGACACCGGGTCCGGCCTCCCCGACGGGGCCTTCCAACTGCCCAACGACGCCCGGGCGGCGCGCTACCTCGGCGCCGCGCCGCCGGCGGGGCACGGCCCGCACCGCTACTTCGTCGTGGTGCACGCCCTGGACACCGAGACCATCGGGGTCCCGGCCGATGCCACCCCCGCCTACCTCGGCTTCACCATGGCCGGCCACGTCCTGGGCCGCGCGGTCCTGACCGCCACCGCCGAGACCCCATGACCGCGACCCCGGTCACGCTCGCCGAGTGCGGCATCCACCTGTCCCGGGGCGGCACGGTTCACGCCGGCACCTGAAGCAGTTCCATGCCAGGACCGACGCCGACGTCCACGCCGACCACTGGCAGGTGCACACCGCGGCCGGCACGGTCGTGTCCTGCGCCATCGGCGTCATCCGCCTCTATGTGCGTACGGAGCGCCCGGGGCAGCACGACCGGTGCCCGGAGGCGCGCGGTGGCCGTCCCCACGCCTCGTTGGCGTTCCGGTCGTCCCTGAGCCGACAGCCCCCGGCGGAGTGGACGCGTTCGGCCGTCCGCGTCGTGCTCAGCGGCGGTGGAGCAGCCGGGTGGCGGCGGCCAGCAGCGGAGTGGTGAGGGTGGTGGCGGCCGCGCCGAGCGCGGTGTCGGTGGCCAGGATCCAGCGGACGGTCGCCATTCCCCGGGTGATGGCCGCACTGCCCCGTCGGCGCGTGCCCGCCTCGAACCGGTCGACGGCCGTGGTGAGCGCGGTGGTGCCGGTTCCGGCGCGGCCGAGGTTGTCGACCAGGTCGGCCGCGTCGCGGATGGCGACGCCGGCCCCCATGCCGGCCGTCGGCGGGGTGGCGTGGACCGCGTCTCCCAGCGCGGTGATCCGGCCGGCGGGCCACGGCGCGAGGTCCCGGGCCCGCGTCGACGCGGCGTTGAACCGGAACGCGGCCACGGAGTGGGGGTCGGCGCGGGCGAGGACTTCGAGCACGTGCTCGCTCCACCCCAGCTCGGCGAACCGGGCCAGCAGCGCCGCCCGCAGTTCCTCCCCGTGCAGGCCGCGCAGGGCGCCGGTCGCGGAGGATTCGGGGAGCATGGCCCCCCAGATGTAGGTGGGGCCCGTCGTGTGCGCCATGCGCAGTTCGGGCCGGTCCAGGGCGGCGTTGCCGACGGGGTCGAGAAAGCCCACGTAGAGTGCTGCTCCGTGGCCGCCGAGCGCCAGGCTCGATCGCGGTCCCAGCCGCTGCCGCTCGCTCGGGCTCAGTGCGGGCAGCGGTGTCCGGCCGGAGAAGCCGATGATGCCCGCCGGGGTGTTCGTCGGGCCGCCGGCCAGGTACCGGGCCACCAGCGAGTGGGTGCCGTCGGCTCCGACCACCAGATCCCCGGTGACGGGTTCGGTGTCGGCGAACCCCACCCGCGGCGTACCGTCGGCGTAGCCGACCTCGGTCGCCGTGCGGCCCAGGTGGAGGTCGTCGCCGACCGCCTCGGCGAGCAGTGTGCGCAGGGTGATGCGGTCGATGTCGACGCTGGGGTCGCCGGCGAGATCCGGGCCGTGTCCCAGCAGGCGGCCGCGCCGGTCCCAGAACGCGTCGCGGTCGCGCAGCCGCAGCGCCGAGGACGACGCCAGCAGCCGCTCGACGCCCTCCGGCGGGAGCAGCTCCCGCAGCGCGGTCTGGGCCCGTCCGTCCAGTGTGATGTGGTATCCGCCTGTGGCCGCGACCTCGGTGTCGCGGTCGAACACCGCCACGTCGATTCCGCGGCGCCGCAGTCCGGCCCCCACCGCGGGTCCACCGATTCCGCCGCCGACGACAACGACACGCACCATGGTCTCCGCTCCTTCTTCGCTCCGGGATCGTCCCGATCACGCAGGAGGATGGGGCATGTGGTGGCCACCGGATGTCCACTACCGCGCCCATAATGGCGCGGTGGCGGATACCTCACAACGGGCGCTGCGGCTGCTCTCACTGCTGATGGCGCGGCACCAGTGGTCACTGGGCGAACTCGCGTCGCGGCTCGGGGTCAGCGAACGCACGGCCAGGCGCGACATCGAGACCCTGCGCGGGCTCGACTACCCGATCACCACCGTCCGCGGGCCCGGCGGCGGGTACCGGCTGGACACCGGGCACGCCCTGCCCTCGCTGCGGTTCGACGACGACCAGGCCCTCGCGGTCGCGGTGGCCCTGCAGACCGCTCCGAGCACGGTGTTCGGTCTGGCCGACGACTCGGCCAGGGCGCTGGAGACGCTCACCCAGGCGATGCCGGCCCGCGTGCGGGCGTCGATGGAGACCCTGCGCCTGACCAGGTTGCGGAACTACTGGGAGTTTCCCGCCCCGCCCGTCGACCCGGACACGCTCACCGCGGTCGCCGGCGCGGTGCGCCACCGGCACGTGCTCGCCATCGGCACCCTGCGCCCCGACGGGTCGCGGGCCCTGCCCGGGGACACGGACTTCGCCCCCGCCCGCCGCGTCGAGCCCCACCACCTGGTGGTGTGGGCGGCGCGCTGGTACCTGGTCGCCTACGACCTCGCGGAGGAGGCCTGGCGCATCCACCGCGTCGACCGGCTGGTCCCCCGTCCGACGACGCAGCCCTTCACCGCCCGTGCGCTCCCCGGGGGCGACGTCGCCCGGTTCGTCATGACCAGCCACGACCGGGGTGACACCCCCACCGCCTGGCCGTGCACGGGAACCGCGCGCCTGGACCTGCCCGCCGGGGTCGTCGCCCGCTGGGCACCCGGCGGCTCGGTCGTCGAGCACCTGGACGCCGACCACTGCCGGCTCACGCTCGGAGCGTGGTCGTGGGCCGGTGTCGCCGGCATCCTCGCCACCTTCGACACCGGGATCACCGACGTGACCCCCGCGGAACTGGTCGACGCCTGCCACCGCCTCGCCGAGCGGTGGTCCGCCGCCGCGGGGCCGACCTCGTAGGCGAGGGTCCCTGGCTTTTGCGTTCGCGCGCCCGCACGGACCCGGTGGCCCCCTTACCGGAAGGCGACCCCGCGCACGCCCTCCCCGCTCGGCGGTGGGTTACCGGTCGGCGGGCCGGGCGCCCGCTCCCGCCCGGATCCGGTGAAGGACAGCGGCTATGGCCCGTTTCACGCCCGCAGGCCCTCGATCGCGGTGTCGATCGCGGCCAGCGCCGCCGTCCGCCGGCGCGGCTGCGCGCGGACTGGCCGAGACTCGACATCCTGATGAGCAACGCCGCCGACACCACCCACCTGCCCATCGGGGACTGGACGGAGGAGGCGTTCGACCGCGCCGGACCGTGCCGCTCCACCGCCTGGGGACCGCCGCCGAGTTGGCGAAGGCGGCCGTCTACCTCGCCTCGGACGAGTCGGCCTACACGGCCGGCACGGTACTGCGCGTCGACGGCGGTATCGGGGAACTCGCCCACTAGACGCGGTGGTCCGGTGGACACCGCCGCCCCGGCCGGTGGCGCGCGGCGCGCGGCCGGGGCGGCGGCGGCTTCCGGGCGAGGGGTGCGGGGGCGCGGCGCGCGGCTGAGGGGCCGGGGCACGCCGCTCTACACTGCCCGCATGGACGCACGAGCCCTGTACCTCGTCGTGACCGGCGCGCCCGCCCGGAACGCCTCTGCGGGCCACATGGTGGAGGCGGCGCAGGGCCGGGGGTGGGAGGTCACCGTCATCTCGACTCCCATGGGTACCCGGTTCCACGATCCCGACGAACTGGCCCGCCGCACCGGGACCGCGCCGCGCGTCGACTTCCGGCACCCCGGCACCGGGCAGCGCCTGGTGCCGCCGGACGCGCTGCTGGCCTACCCGGTCACGTTCAACTCCCTCAACAAGATCGCCGCCGGGTTCGCCGACACCATGGCGGTCGCGGTGGTGTGCGAGATGCTCGGCTACCGGGTGCCCACCGTGGTGGTGCCCCACCTCAACGAGCCGCTGGCCCGGCACGCCGCGGTCGGGCCGAGCGTCGCCGCGCTGCGGTCGATGGGCGCGCGGGTGCTCTTCGGCCCGGAGGCACCCGCCGGGGACCGGCTTCCGTCGGTGGAGGAGGTGCTCGACGCCGTCGACGACGCCTGGCGCCAGAGCTCCCGGCCGGGCGCAGGCGCCTGAGTACGCAGCGGGGACGCGCTGGCGCCGGGGGCCTTGCCTTACTTCCCCGGCCCGCCCGGCCCCGGACGGCCGCGACCGGACCGTTCGGGCGGTCCCCCGAGCCGCCCATTGGAACTACCCTGGCGCGGCCCGACGCGGTGCGGCCAGGACGGAGGCGGGAGCGGGGCCCCGGTCGGGCACCGCGGGGCTCCTACGCGGCCCCGGTGCGGGCGAGGTAGACGGTGTTGGCGGCCTCGCGCTCCTGAAGCGGGTTGGGGAAGGTGACGGTTTCGGCGCGGGCCGCCGCGAAGACCGCCTGGAGGGCCGCCAGGAAGCGCGCGTCGGGCGGGTCGTTGGACCACAGCGCGAACACGCCGCCGGGGTGGAGGTTCCGCCGGAGGCGGCGCAGCCCTTCGGTGCGGTAGAACGCGGCGTGGTCGGGGTGCAGCACGTGCCGCGGCGAGTGGTCGATGTCCACGACGACGGCGTGGAACAGCCGGTGCGGCGCCCGCGGGTCGAGCCCTTCCGCGCGCGCGGCCAGGTCGAAGAAGTCGCCGTGCTCCAGCCGGCACCGGGTGTCGGCGGTGAGGGCCGCACCGGCCGGGACGAGCCCCCGCTCGTGCCACTCGATCACCTCGGCCAGCGCCTCCACCACCACCAGCGTGCGGACCCGGGGGTCCTCCAGCACCGCCTGCGCGGTGCAGCCCAGCCCCAGCCCGCCCACCGCCACGTCCAGCGGCTGCTCGGGCGGTCCGGGCGGCAGGGCGACCTCCCGCAGCGCCAGCCGCGCCAACTCGACCTCCGCCGCCGTGAACAGGCTCGACATCAGGAAGTCGTCGTCGAGCTTGATCTCGTACACGTCCTTCTTGAACATCGGGTCCCAGCGGCGCCGCAGGCTGATGTCGCCCATGCGGGTCGGCCGCCAGTCCAGTTCCCGGAAACGCACGCCCACGCCCCCACGCCCCTCTCCCGCACACACCCGACCGCCTGCGGCGGGACGCCGGGGCGGTGGTTTCGACGCGGCGGCCTTCGCCCGGCGCTGTCCGACCGCACCGACCGCTCCGTCCCCGTTGTACAGCACACTCCCGGCGAAGGTGCCGCAGGACACACGATCTCTCACGTGAGAGTAGAGTCGCCCGCGGAGGTGCTGTGATGGGTGCGGCCCACTGCGGATCGGCGCGGTCGCCGAGCGCACCGGGCTGTCACTGCGGACCATCCGCTATTACGGCGAGGTCGGCCTGGTGGAGCCATCGGCCCGCTCGCGCGGGGGGTTCCGGCTCTACACCGAGGACGACGTGGAGCGGCTGCTGCTGATCAAGCGGATGAAACCGCTGGACTTCAGCCTGGAGGAGACCCGCGACCTCCTGGAAGTCCTGGACGGACTCGAAAACCCCGCCACCCCGGCCGCCGACCGGGCGGCCCTGGCCCAGCGGCTCGACATGTTCGAGGACGCCGCCGCGGCCCGGTGCCGGGCGCTGCGGGAGCAACTGGACGTGGCCGAGGAGTTCGCCGGGCGGCTGCGCGCCCAGCACGACAGGCACCGCGCGATCGCCGCGGACGGCTAGGGAGCTGCAGCGCCGGCGACCGCCGACGCGGGGCCACCCGACTCGCCCGTCCCTACCCTCACGAGATAGTAGAGTTCCGGCCGCGAGGGGCGTGGCGCCGCTTCCGTCAACTCCGGCACGCCCCTCGCCCGCAATGGCCAACGAGTACGAGGGACCGAGCAGGAAGGCCGAGGAGAGCCCGCAGGACCTCACCGACGCCCAGGTGGATCGGCTGGCCTTCCTCGCCCAACAGCAGAGCGTCGCCCAGCAGCGGGAGTCGACGGAGGAGGCCAGGCGCCAGACCGGCCTGGACCTCCCCCCTCGGCCACTACACCAAGCGCACGGACGCCGTGAAACGGGCGATCGCCGAGAAGGCGGCCTCCGACCGCGCAGGCGCCCGCAACAGCAGCACCGGGGCGCGGCGCCGAGGGCGCAACCCGTAGACGGCCCCGGCTCGCGCGGCTCGGGGCCGCCATCGAGCCGGAGTTGTCCCGCATACCGCGCCTCACCGGTTCCGAACGCGAGAAGCGGGCCACGCGGGAGACCGTCCTCCGCGCGGCCTTCGGGCTGTTCCCGGAGCAGGGCTGTGAGGCGCCTCGGTCAACCGGATCGCCGGGGCGGCGATGGCCTCGCCCGCGACGTTCCGCACGTAGCGGCGGCGCTGCGGGAGGCGTACGCGCACATCACCGCCGGGTACCGCATGCCCAAGCGGCACCGGATCACCCTGGCCCCCGGCGACTCGATCGACGCGAGGCTGGTCGAGGAGCTGGTGACCGGGTCCCACCGCCTCGTGCTCGCCGCGCTGCCCCGCCGACCCGGAGGCGGTCGGCGCCGGCCGCGCGGAGCCGCGGTAACGCGGCGACCGGGCGCGCTCTACGAGAAGGCGACGGTTCCCGCCGGGCTGACCTCCGAACGCTTCTCGCCGGCCTTGATCAGTTCACCGCGGCGGGTGTCGGAGCACCAGGCGTCCGTGTGGATCTGGGCGTTGTAATCGGTGTTGTTCTCGACGTCGTAGATGATGTCGAGCCCGTAGAGGGGATAGCAGTCGCCGGTGTTGGGGTCGACGATCTCCCCGCGGACCCGGGGGTAGCCGACCTGCTCCTCGTACTCGTACACGAACCTCTTCGTGCCGTTGGGCTCGCTTCCGGCGTGTGTCATGTCGCTGATCCGATCCGTGTGGAGGCGTTCTCCGGCCGTCGACGGCCGGGGCGGGGCGGTCGCGGCGTCCTTCTCGGAGCGCGCGTAGGCCGCCCCTCGGCAACCGCCTGACCGGCGGAGTGGCGGGCATGCGCGGCCGGCGCAAGCGTGACGGTGTGTTGACTTCGGCCCGGCATCCCGGCGCGGTCACTCCCCTGGCCCGCCCGGGAGCGCCTGGTTAGGATGAACCGCCGCCAAGCAGCTCGGCCGGTGAGGAGCCCCCATGACCGACGGCCCGGCGCCCGAACCCGAGGCGGGAGCCCCGGCCCCGCACGCCGCCTCCGCACATCCGGCACCGCCGCACGGGCCGCCGCCCCCGCACCTGCGTCCGCAGCAGCCCTGGACCCGCCCCGCCGGCGCCGGGTGGCCGGGCGGGCCGCCTCCGCCCCCGCCCAAGGGGGCCGGGTTGGCCGTGGCCGCCGTGGTCCTCGGCCTCCTGGGGTGCGTCGTGCCGTTCCTGCCGGTCGACCTCACCGGCGTGCGGCACTACGTCGCCTTCCCCTTCTGGTCGGCCGGACTCCTCACCGCGGTCCTCGGCTGCCTCGGGCGCCGCCGGGGCAAGCCGCTGGCCGCGGCCGGCGGCGCCCTGTCCGTCCTCGCCCTGCTCCTCCAGGTCGCCATGGTCGCCGGCCACCTCGCGCAGGCCCTCTCGCCCGCGACCGCACCCTAGCCCGGCCCCTGCGCGCACGACGGGTCCCGCCGTCCGGGCCGGGGCCCCGCGCCGTCATGCCCGGCGGCGGTACAGGCGCCGTCCGCCCGGCCGGCCGCCGACGGTCGACCCGGGCGGCCCCCTCTCCCGGCCGCCCCGGGCGCGGCCGGCGCCGCGGCACCCGTGTCCGCACCCGGGCGGGCTCGGCTTGACGCCTATTTGGTTAACCGCTATCCATTGAGGGTCGCAGAGGAGGACGGTCGTGCAGGACGTGGTGCTGGCGCTGCTGGCGAAGGAGCCCTCTCACGGCTACGACCTGCGCATGCGGTTGGCGGCCGCGCTCGGGCCGCTGGGTGAGTCGTTGAACGCGGGGCAGGTCTATGTGACCCTCACCCGGCTCGAAAAGGCGGGACTGGTCCTCCAGGAGCGCGAGGACGCGCCGGTGCGCGGGCCGCGCCGCAAGGTGTACGCGCTGACCCCGGCCGGGCGGGAGCGGATCGCCGCGTGGATGGCCGAGGACGTCGGGCCCCGGGCCGACGTGGCGGAGTTCCACCTCAAGCTGGTGGCCGCCGCCGAGTCGGGATTGGCCGATCCGCTCGCGCTCGTGCGCGCACGGCGCCAGGAGCTGATGCGCGGCCTGGCGGAGGCCCAGCGTGCCGCCCTCGCTCACGACGCGAACTCGGAGGCCGGACTGCTGCTGGAGGGCGTCGCCCTGCGGTTGCAGGCCGACCTGCGCTGGCTGGAGGCGTGCGCGCGGACCTGGTCCGCGCGCGCCCCCCGTGGAAACGGCGGAGGAGACGCATGACACAGGACGCGCCGCGAGACAGCGGCCGGCCGCGGCGGCCGGGCGCGCCGCACCCCCCGGGCGGGCCGCACCGGCCGGGCGCGGCGCCCGCGCCCGGCCGCCGGACCGGCGCGGCGGCCGAACCCGCGCTGCGGGCGGTGGGCCTGTCGCGGACCTACGGCCGGGGCGAGAGCGCGGTGTGGGCCGTCGACGGGATCGACCTCGACGTCCCCACCGGGCAGACCCTCGCCGTGACCGGGCCCAGCGGCTGCGGCAAGTCGACCCTGCTGCAGCTGTTCGGCGGGCTGGACCGGCCCACCGACGGCGAGGTGTGGCTGGGCGGGCGGCGCATCGACCGCCTCGGCGAGCGGGCGCTGGCCCGGCTGCGGCGGCGCGCCGTCGGATTCGTCTTCCAGGCGTTCCACCTGATGGACGAGCTGACGGCGGCGGAGAACGTCGAACTGCCCGCGCTGCTCGCCGGCGCGTCACCGCGTACCGCCCGCGCCCGCGCCGCCGCGCTCCTCGACCGGGTCGGCCTCACCGACCGGGCCCGCCACCTGCCCGCGAAGCTGTCCGGCGGGCAGCGGCAGCGGGTCGCCATCGCGCGCGCCCTGGTCAACGAACCGCTGGTGGTGCTGGCCGACGAGCCCACCGGAAACCTCGACAGCGCCGCGACGCACGACGTCCTGCGCCTCTTCGACGAACTGCGCGCGGCCGGCCAGACCCTGGTCATGGTCACCCATGACGAACGTGTCGCCGCCACGGCCGACCGCGTGGTCTCCATGCGCGACGGCATGCTGGCCGACGACACCCGCCTGGCGGCCGCCGGCGGCCGCGGCCGCCGTGACGGCCGCACCACCCACCTGGGCGCCCTCCTGGGCTGGGAGGGCTGAGGCGTGGGACGCCTGCTGCTGATGTGGCGCCTGGTCACCCGCGACCTGCGCCGCCGCCCCGGCGAGGCCGCGGTGTTTATGGCCGCGGTCACCGCCGCGACCGCCGCGCTGGCCCTCGGCTTGATGGTCGACAACGCCGTCACCACCGCCTACATGAACACCCGCGCGGCCACCGCGGGCCCCGACATGACCGCCATCACGACGGCCGCCGACCCCGGCGAGCTGGCCGGACGCATCGCGGCCGCGCAGGGCGTGGGCAGCCTGACCGACCCGATCCCCGCGTTCTCCACCGTGGTCGGGGCCCACGGCGACACCGCGCGCTCCTCGGTGGAGGGGCGCGAGCGCGCGCCGTCCCCGGTGGACCGGCCGCTGGTGACGTCGGGGACCTGGGTCCGCCCGGGCGGCGCGGTGGTGGAGCGCGGCTTCGCCGAGGTGCTCGGCGTGGGTGTCGGCGACCGCGTCACCATCGCCGGGCGGGACTACCCGGTCGTCGGCATCGCCATCAGCGCGGCGGCCCCGGTCTACCCGTGGAGCGACCAGGCCCAGGGCCCCGGGCCGACCGACTGGGGCGGCCGGATCTGGCTCACCATCGCCGACGCCCGCACCGCCGCGCAGGACGCCGAGGCGCTCGTCGTGCACCTGGTCCACCTCCGGCTGACCGACCCCGACGCCGCCGCCGACTGGGACACCACCCTGTTCGCCCCGTACAACACGAGCGGCGTCTGGGTCAACACCCGCACCTGGGAGGGTGTGCTGGACACCAACCTGGTCATGGTCAAGGACGCCCAGCCCGCCCTGGCCGTCGGCGGCTCGCTGCTGGCCGTGGCCGCCTGCGTCACCCTCGCCGCCCTCACGGCGATCCGGGCCGCCCGCGACCACCGGCGGGCCCAACGCCTCAAGGCGGTCGGCGCCGGCCCCCGCACCGTGGCCGCCGTGCTGCTGGCGCAGTACCTGCTGCTGACCGCCGCGGCCGCCGGGCTCGGCCTGGCGATCGGCACCCTGGCCGCGCCGGCGCTGGCCCATCCCAGCCCCGGGCTGCTCAGCACCGTCGGTCCGCCCTCCGCCGCCGTCGTCGTCACCGTGGTGGGCCTGGCCCTCGCGGTCGTGCTGGTGAGCACGCTCGACCCCGTCCTGCACGCCGCGCGCACCGGCACCGCGGCCGGGCTGGCCGAAACGGCGCGCCTGCGCACGCGCCGCTCCCGGCTGACCGCCCTGACGGCCTACCTGCCCACCCCGCTGCTCCTCGGCGTCCGGCTGATGGCCCGCCGGCCCGGCCGCGCGGTCCTGAGCGCCGTGGGCATGGCCGCCACCGGTGTCATGGTGAGCGCGCTGCTCACCTTCCGCAGCGCCTGGGGCACCGTGGAACTGCCGCCCGCCATGGCGGCGGTGAACAACCGAACCGCCGAGGTGCTGCTGGGCGTCACCGTCGCGGTGGTGGCGCTGTCCGCGCTGAACACGGTGATCCTCGGCTGGAGCGGCGCGGTGCAGGCGCGGCGCGCCCTGGGGATCAGCCGCACCCTGGGTGCGACGCCCGGACAGGTCGTGGCGGCGCTGTGCACCGCGCACCTGCTGCCGGCGGTGCCCGCGCTCGTGGTGGGCCTGCCGGCCGGGATCGTCCTGTACCGGGCCTTCAGCGAATTCTGGGTGGTTCCGCCGCGGCCGTGGCTGTTCGCGGCCGCGCTCGCGGTCCTGTCGGCCGCCGCCGTGCTGACCGCCCTGCCCGCCTGGCGGCACGCCCGCGTCCCCGCCGGTCGCGCCCTCAACGCCGAAGCGGCCTGAGCGCCCCGGCGCCGCCGCCTCCTTCCGCGGTCGTCCCCGGTCTTCCCCGCCCGCCCGCGCCCGCCGCGCTCGACGCGGCGCGGCGGGCGCGGGCGGGCGGGCGGCGGACGCCGCGGCGCGGGACGCGCCCGGGTCAGCGGGGCAGCGCCTCGACCGTGGGGACGACCACGGCGAACAGGTCGCCGATTCCCGTCAGGGCGGCGGTCTGGAGGACGGCGGCGGGCACGACCGTGCCGTCGGGGGCGGGCAGGGCGCGGGTCGCCGTGGCCTCGGCGACCACGGTGGCGCGGTATCCGCGGTTGAAGGCGCCCTGGGCCGTGTAGTTCACGCACATGTGGGTCATGAAGCCCGCGATCACCAGGTTGCCCCCGCCGCCGGGGGCCGCGCCCGCGCCGGCCAGGGCCGCCTCCAGGTCGGTGCGGTGGAAGGAGTTGGGGAACCCCTTGACCACGACCGGCTCGCCGGGTGCCGGGGCGACCTCGTCGCTGATGGCGCCGATGTCGGCGCGGATGTCGTAGGGGGTGCCCTCGCCGCCGTCGTGCATCACGTGGACGACGGGCGTCCCCTCGGCGCGGGCACGCGCCAGCAGGCGGGCGCCCGCCGCGATCGCCTCCTCGGCTTTCTCCAAGGCCATGACGCCGGTGCGGTAGGTGTTCTGGAAGTCGACCATGACCAGCACGGAGTCGCCGAGCCGGGCCGGCCCGCCGTCCAGGTGGTTGACCTCGCGGAGGGTGGCGGACGCGTGGGTGGTGCTCATGATGTCGCCTTTCTGGGGCGGAGTGGACATGGTGCGGCACCCCGGCGCCCTGGCGGGCGCGGGGAGGCGGGTGAACCGGAGGCGGAGCCGTCCGGGTGGGAAGGCGGCGCCGGCGCGGGGCGCGGAAGGGCTGGGCGGGGGTCAGGCCGCCCGGACGCGGAAGCGGCGCCGGTAGGCCGCGGGCGTGGTGGCGAGCCGCCGGCGGAACGCCCGGTGCAGGGTCTCCGCCGAGCCGAGTCCGGCGGCGGCCGCGACCCGGTCGAGCGGCTCGTCGGTGGTCTCCAGCAGCCGCCGGGCCGCCTCGACCCGGGCGGCCTCGACGTAGGCGGCGGGGCCGGTGCCGGTCTCCTGCTTGAAGACGCGGGCGAAGTGCCGTGTGCTCAGGCACATCCGGTCGGCCAGCGCCTCCACGGACAGGTCGGCGTCGAGGTGCTCGGCGATCCACAGCAGCAGGTCGTCGATGGCCCGCGAGGCCGAGGGCGGCCGGCTCAGCGGCACGGAGAACTGGCTCTGCCCGCCCTGCCGCTTGAGGTACATCACCAGTTGCCGGGCCACCGCCAGGGCCGTGTCCTCGCCCAGGTCCTCGGCCACCAGGGCGAGCGCGAGGTCCAGGCAGGCGCTGATCCCGGCTCCGGTCCACAGCCGCCCGTTGCCGGACCGGACGAAGATCGGGTCGGGGTCGACGGCGACCTCCGGATGGTCGGCGGCGAGCTGGGCGGCGGTGGACCAGTGCGTGGTCGCCGACCGGCCGTCGAGCAGTCCGGCCGCCGCCAGCACGTGCGCGCCCACGCACACCGACGCCACGCGCCGGGCGCGGGGGGCGGTGGCGCGCACCCACGCCACGATCCCGGGATCGACCCGGGCCCGCGGGCCGCGCTCGGTCATGTCGACCGCGCCGGGCACCACGAGTGTGTCGATGCCTCCGTCGACGCCGTCGAAGAGGAGGTCGGCCACCAGCCGCACGCCGGCGGAGGTCCGCACCTCCCCGGCCGCGGGCCCGGCCAGGCGCACCTCGTAGCCGGCCTTCCCGGGGGCCACCCGGTTGGCCAGGGAGAAGACCTCGGCCGGGCCGGTGACGTCGAGGAGGTCGACGTCGGGGAAGACCGCGATGACAACACGGCGTGCGACGAACATGGGTTCATCCTCACCGACGCCGCTTATGTCCGCAATGACGGATAACTGACTGTTTCGGACACGCGCCGCGGGTTCCCGGGCCGCGCGCCGGTCCCGGCGCGCGGCCGGCGGTGCGTCAGCCGGCGCCCAGTGCCCGAAGCAACCCCTCAAGGCCGCGCTCGCCGTGGCGGGTCTGGGCGCCGCGCGCCAGTCCCCGGGCTGCCCCAGCCGCCCGATTCCCGACCAGATCGCCGACAAACGGTCGATGATGGTGATGGCGGGCCTGGAGAAACCCACGCGGTTCAACGAGATCAAGCGCCGCCTTGAGGGCGTGACCCAGCGGGTCCTGACCCAGACCCTGCGCCGCCTGGAGCGCAACGGGATGGTCGTGCGCCGCGTGCTGCCGACCTCGCGGTCGGGGTCGAGTACTCCCTCACCCCGCTGGGTGAATCGCGGCGGGAGCCGTTCGGCCGACTGTACGACTGGACGGTCGAAAACGCGGATGAGATTCGGGAGCGCCAAAAGGAATACGACCGGCGCGTTCAAAAACGGTGAATCGCAGGGGTGAACCGCGTCATCGCAAACGAGTGAAGTGCTGTGAATTCCCCTCGCCTACGGGCCGGCGCGGGGCCGGCGCGAAGGGCCCGAGCGCCCGCTCCCAAGCCGGGATTGCGTCGCCCGGCGGCATGCGGGCTGCCCGGCCACCCCGCGCCGGCGGGCTGCGGACGCGCGGCGGGTGGGCGGCGGGGGCGGCGAGGGCGGCGCCGCGGCCGGAACGACCTGGCCGCCCGCTTGGGGAAATCCCCGCCGTGCGGGCGGCCCCGCCCTACGCTGGGAGGACGCGCTGCCCACCGCCGCCCCGCGCTGATCGCCCCGATCAAGGAGGCACCCCCGCCCATGGCGCCCACACAGCACACCTCCGCCGCCGCAGATCTCGGTCTCCTTGTGCCGGTGCTCTTCGGGCACGCCGCGTTCCAGCAGCTCAACGCCGGCTGCCGCCTCGGCCTGTTCGACCTGCTCAACGCCGAGGGCCCGCTCTCGGCGGAACGGATCTCCGAACGCCTCGACCTGCCGCCGCGCTCCTGCGACGTCCTCCTGCTGGGCACCACCGCGCTGGGCCTGACCGCGATCGACGCGGACGGCTACCGCAACGGCCCGCCGGTGGCCGCCGCCTTCGGCGCGGGCCTGTGGCCTGTCCTGCGCGACATCGTGGAGTTCCAGGACCGCATCGCCTACCTGCCCGCCGCCGACTACGCGGAGTCCCTGCGCACCGGCCGCAACGTCGGCATCCGCCACTTCCCCGGCACCACCGAGGACCTGTACTCGCGGCTGTCGGGGGTCCCGGGCCTGGAGGACCTGTTCTACCGGTGCATGCACTCCTGGTCGCGGCTGTCCAACCCCGTCCTGGTCGCACACCCAGCGTTCCCGCAGGCACGGCGGGTGCTGGACGTGGGCGGCGGCGACGCGGTCAACGCGGTCGCCCTGGCCCGGGCCCACCCCGGCCTGCGGGTCACCGTGATGGACCGCGAGGGCGCCCTGGCCGCCGCCCGGCGGACCATCGGCGCGGCCGGGCTGGCCGACCGGATCGCCACCCACGCCGCCGACATCTTCGCCGGCGTGTACCCGCACGGGCACGACTGCGTGCTCTTCGCCCACCAGCTCGTCATCTGGTCGGCCGAGCAGAACCTCGCCCTGCTGCGCACCGCCTACGAGGCGCTGCCGCCCGGGGGCGCGGTCCTGGTCTTCAACGCCTTCGCCGACGACGACCGGACCGGCCCCCTGTACGCGGCGCTGGACAACGTCTACTTCTCCACCCTGCCCTTCCGCGACTCCACGCTCTACCGGTGGGAGGAGTGCGAGGGCTGGCTGCGCGAGGCCGGGTTCACCGACGTGCGCCGCACCGCGGGCACCGGGTGGACACCGCACGGTGTGGTGAGCGGGCGCCGTCCGGAGCACTGACCCCGGGGCGCCGGGCCGGGAGTGCGGGCCGCGGCTCGACCGCTTCCCGCCGGTTCCTCCGACTACGCGGCTTCCGCTGCTTCCGCGGCTTCTTCCGCGCATCCCGGATTTCCGCCGTACACCCCGAATGGATGGAAATTGACGGCATCTGCACCCCATGGGTCGTGCCGACTCCGAATTCGGGCATGCGCACCGGGGCGGTTCAGGCGTTCGGTTCGGGCCGAACACGAAACCAGGTGGCCTGGTTCCAGGAATTTCGACCACCACATGTCGGCGGTTCCCCTGAAAAGGGTAAACTACCTTCAGTGATTATGCGAATCTTATGTGTGTACTGATATACCGCCGCTCCGTACGCGGTGGTGGTTCGGTACACCGCGATGGGGGAACCGCATATGGCGTTTTCCAGTGCTCACCTTCCGCAGGCAGATAACCCCCGAGAACTCGGCCATCCGATGAACACCCCCGCCGGCCAGATCACCGCCGCCCTGGACTGGATGACCACCTTCCTCATCACCCCCCACCCCGAAATCGGCCGCAAAGGCGCCGTCTGCCCCTTCGTCGAACCCGCCATGCGCGGCCAGACCCTGCGCGTGGAGCACCGCCGCGTCCCCGCCCACGCCACCGTCGACGACATCGCCGCCCTCGTCGACCACATGGCCGAGGTCTTCACCACCGCCCACTGGAAGCACCCCAACCGCGTCCTGCACGCCCTGGTCGTCGTCGTCGACGGCCTGCCCCCCGACCGCACCCGCGTCCTCGACGACGCCCACCCCCTCGTCAAACCCGCCCTGGTCCGCCGCCGCCTCATGCTCGGCCAGTTCCACCCGCACTGCCCCGACACCGCCGCCCGCAACCCCGCCTTCCCCGTCTCCCGCTCCCCCGTCCCCCTCCTGGCCATGCGCCACATGGCCTTCCACGACGTCCTCTTCCTCCACCAGGACCGCGCCTGGTTCACCTCCTACGCCCAAGCCTTCGGCCACCGCTACCGGCGCGGCACCATCCCCGACCCCCTCTTCACCGACCTCTACACCCAGGCCTGCCGCCGCTGGGGAATCCCCGAATAACCACCCACACCACCCCACCCGCCACCACGGCCACCGATCGCGCCCCGGTTCCCCGGACTCGGGGAACCGTCATCGCCTCAGCGCGCGGTCGACCGCGTTGTCGGCGCGGGGGGACGGACGAAGGAAAAACGGGTGCCCCGATACCCCGCAAAAAGGGCGCCTCCACGAAGAAGAGGCTTCGGCCGTGCCGGAGTCGGGCCCTGCGCCGAAAGCGGGCATCGGCTCACCCCCTTATCACTCCAAGGGAGATGTTAGTTCACCGTGAACCCGTGTGGTAGGGGGATTGAAAATTGTTCTCACCCCCGCCGGAACGGGAATTCACCATCGACCATCATTTCCCGCATCCGGCTCTAAATCCAGCAAAATACGACACGGGAACGGAGGACGGCCCCCGGATGCGGGTCCGGCCGTCCGGCCGGACCCGCCCCGCCGCCCCAGCGGCGGGCGACCGCTCGGCGGCCGGGAGACGCCCGCCGGGGCGCGCACGCCTCACGCGGGACGCCGGGAGGCTTCCGCCACCTCGTCGGTACCGGAAACGTTCATCGCCGGCGCCTGGGCCGAGAGCGGGCCCGCGGGCCGGTGCAGGCGGGTCTGCACCGGGGGGTTCCAGAACGCCCCCGCGCCCCACCCCGCGTTGATGCCCACCAGCGCTCCGACCGGCACCGGGCGCAGCGGCCGGGCTGGCGGCCGCCGCCGCGGTCGGCATCCCGGCGGTCCTGGGAGTGTGGGGGGTCTGGGCCGTGGCCGCCGGCCTCGTCCAGCTCGCCGCGGCCGCCGGCCGCCGCCGGCTGGGCGGCCAGTGGGCCATGATCGCCAGCGGCGCCATCTCGACCCTCGCCGGCGCGTCGTTCCTCGCGCAGGCCGGCGGCGACGACCCCTCGCTGCGCGCCCTCGCCGGCTACGCCTTCCTCGGCGGTGTCTTCTTCCTCGTCTCCGCGCTGCGCCTGAACCGGGGCCGCGCCCGGACGTGACCCTCCCGCCCTCGGCCCGGCGGGCCCGCCCGGTGCGACGGACCGGGCGGGCCCGCACGCCGGCCGCCGCCGGTGCCGCCGACCGGCGAGGGGTCGCCGGCGCGGCCGGCGTGAACGGGAGGGAGACACCATCCGGATTCGGAACATCAAAAAAATCAAGATCGACATCTTGAATCTCAATGAAACAGTCGATAGAACATAAGCCGGACAGGCCGATCGGCTGTTCGAGCGACTCGGCCGCGCCCGAGGCGGCCACGCCTGCGGGCACGGGCCCCTCGGGGCGGCGGGCGGCCCTCCGCCGGGGCCGGACCGCCGTTTACCGGGTCACAGGGCGCCCCACTATGGTGAATGTGCCGGTGGTGCGCCACCACCCCGCTCGCCGAGGAGGCCGGATGCCGCAGGACCCGTACAGCCCGCCCGAACTGCGGGCCTCCGACGCCGACCGCGACCGGACCATCGACCTGCTGCGCGCCGCCGTCGCCGACGGCCGGCTCACCCCCGCCGAGTTCGACGAGCGGGTGGACGCGGCGCCGGCCGCCCGCACGGTCGCCGCCCTGGCCCCGCTCACCGCCGACCTCGTCGCGGCGCCCGGCGGCGCCGGGCCGCTCGCGGGCACGCCGGCCGATCCGGCCGCCGACCTGCTCACCATCAAGGAGAAGCACGGCATGGTGCGCCGGGCCGGCCCGTGGACGCTGCCGCACCGGCTGGCGCTGCGGACCTCCTGGAGCGCGGTGCTGCTCGACCTCACCGACGCGGTGCGCACCGGCCCCGAACTCGTCATCGAGGCGCGGGTGACCGGCGGCGACGTTGACCTGGTCCTCGCTCCGGACATGGCCGTGGACGCCAACGAACTCGCGGTGCGCTACGGCCAGGTCGACATCGGCCGCAACCCCTACGCCGGCACACCCGCGGCACTGCGCGTGCGCGTGGTGGGCCGCCTGCGGCACGGCCGGATCGGCGCCCGGTGGCAGGCGCCGCAGCGGTGACCACGCGCGGCGCCGGCCCGCGGTCCGCCGCCGCGGGCACCTCCCGGATGTCCGCCGGGCCCGCCGCCTGCGGGTGGCGCGGTGGCAGGTGCGGGTGTTCCCCGTGCTGCTGCACACCACCGACCGCCCCCACCCCACCTCGGCCGCTTCCGGCGGCGGCTCGCCGCCCTCTGCGTCGGCTCCCGGCTGGTGCGGACGCCGTATGAGTTCCAGCGCGGCGGCGACCACATGCTCGTCCTCGACTGCGCCGCCCGCGGCCCCCTCCCCCCGCTGCCGGGCCCCCGCGAAACCGACCCGGTCCGCTGGCGCCACCTCGTCCCCACCGAGCGACCGCGCGGGCGCTAGGTTGCCTCCATGGCCCCCGAAACCCCCTCCCCTTCCCCGGTTCGGCGGCGGTGGCGCGCCATGGTCGCGCGGGTGGTGCCGCGCTCGCGCGGGTGGCCGTGGGCCGCGCTCGCGGGCGGTGCGGTGCTGGGCGGTGCGGGGGCGTGGCCGCTGGCCGCGGCGGTGTGGGACACCCTCGGCCTGACCCGTCCGCCCCTGGCGCCGCTGGCGCTGACCGTGGCCGGTGCGGTGCTGGCGGCCGCGGGGACGGCGGGGCTGGCCCGGCGGCGCGCCGCGCCGCTGCCGCTGGCGTGGCTGATCGCCCTGGCCTGGGTGGTGGCCGCCGGGGTGGTGGCGGCGCTGACCGCCGGAGCCTGGCTGCTGCTGGACACGCCCGCCTGGGAGCCGCCCGAGGTGCTGCGCCCGCGTGACCTGGACGCGGTGGCCACCCGCGCTTTCGCCATCGTGGCCGGGCTGGGCGCGGTGGCCCTGCTGGTCATCAACTACCGCCGCCAGCGCACCACCGAAGCCGAGAACGACCGGGCGGAGGTCGCGGCCGCCCGCGAGGAGACCCGGCTGTTCACCGAGCGGTTCGACACCGCCAGCCAGAAGCTGGGCAGCGAGCACGCGGCCGTGCGCCTGGCCGGGGTGCACGCCCTGGCCCATCTCGCCGACGACGCCCCGCACGACAGGGACGAACTGGTGCAGATGGTCATCGACGTGCTGTGCGCCTACCTGCGCATGCCCTACCGGCCCGAACCCGGGCACTGGCCCGGCGTCGCCGCTCCCGAGGAGGGGGCGGCCTCGGATGGGCGCGGCGCCGCCCGTTTCGAGGGCGCCGGTGCCGGGCCCGACGCGGAGGCGGCCGGGCCCGGCGATGACGGCCCCCTCGCCTCCTCGGGCCTGCGCGAGGTCCGCCACACCGTCATCCGCGTCATCGGCGACCGCCTCCGTGCCGACACCCGCTGGCGCGGCAAGGACTACGACTTCACCGGCGTCGTGTTCGACGGCGGCGACCTCCACGGCGCCGTGTTCTCCGGCGGCCGGGTCGTCTTCAACGAGGCCGTCTTCGTGGGCCGCCGGATGACCTTCAACGGCGCGGTGTTCGCGGGCGCCCAGGTCAGCTTCAACGAGGCCCGGTTCCTCGGCCGCCGGCTGTCCTTCCGCGGCGCCGTCTTCTCCGGGGGCCGGGTCACCTTCCACGAGGCCGAGTTCGCGGGCCGCAGGATGGCCTTCACCCGCGCCGCGTTCTGCGGCGGCCGGGTGTCCTTCGACCGCGCGGTGTTCTCCGCCGGCCAGTTGTCCTTCGACGGCGCCCGGTTCTCCGGCGGCCTGGTGACCTTCGAGGACACCCGGTTCTCCGGCGCGGAGGTGACCTTCGACGGCGCCGCGTTCTCCGGAGGCCAGGTGGCCTTCGACACGAGCAGCAGGACGCGTCCCGACGGGCTGCTGCCCGCCGTGGAGGCGGCGGACCCGCCCGGCTCGGTCCTGCTGCCCGCCGCGTGGCGCCCCGACGGCACGGGCACCGCCCCCGCCGCCGGCACCGCCCCGCTCGACTGACGGCTCCCCGGCCGGGCCGGCGGTCACGCGCCGCCCGGGGGCCGGCGCGGCCGAGCAGATCTCCCTCCCGCGCGAACGGGGGTGACGTCCGCACGAGCGCGGTGGCCGGTGTCCGGGAGCGCGCGGGGCGGGCGCCGGGAAGGCCGCCCGCCCCGCCGCGCCCCGCGCGGCGGACGGGAGCCGGGCCGCCCGGCGTGTCAGGCCGGGGCCCACTCGTGCCGGTGGGCGCGGGCGAAGTCCCGGAAGGCGCGCGGCGGGCGGCCGGTCAGCCGGTGGACGGTGTCGGTGACACGGTCCTCCCTGCCCTCGGCGATACCGGAGTCCACCCCGGCCAGGGCCGCGGCGAAGGCCTCCGGCATGCCCGCGTCCACGTTGCGCCGGACCATCTCGGCCACCGGTGCCGGCGTGTGGCGCACCGGCCGTCCGGCGACCTCGGCGATGACGGCCGCCGCCTCGGAGTACCCGAACGCCTCCGGCCCGGTGAGCACGTACTCGCCGGCCACCGGCTCCGGCGCCGACAGCAGTTCCGCCGCGACGGCCGCGATGTCGGCTGCGTCGATCCAGCCCAGCCGCCCCTCGCCGGTCGCCGAGCGGATCTCGCCGCGCTCCCGGATGCCCGCCGCCACCGGGTGCGCACCGGTGAAGTTCTGCATGAACCCCGACGGCCGCAGCACCGCCCACTCCGCGAACGACCGCACGGCCCGGCCCACCTCCGCGGCGCCGGGGACACCGGGCAGTTCCGCCAGCGAGCCGAGCAGCACCACGCGCCGCACCCCGGCCTCCCGCGCTTCCTCCAGGAACGGGCCCACCAGCGGCATGGGGTCCACGGTCAGCGGCGGCGGCACCAGGTAGACGGCCCGCGCCCCGGCGAGCGCCGGGGCGTGCGTGCGCGCGTCCGCCCAGTCCAAGCGCACGCCGCCCGGGCCCGGCCTGCGGGCGGCCGCGCGCACGTCGGCCCCGCGGGCGCGCAGCGCCGCGACAAGGGGGCGGCCGGTGTTGCCGGTGCAGCCGGTGACCAGGACCGTCATGCCTCCAGCCCCTTCCGCAGCGCCGCCAGGCTTCCGGAGGCGCGCGCCGCCTGCACGGGGCTCCAGTAGTCGCGGTACTCGGCGATCAGCCCGTCCCGCACCGTGACCACGGCGATGTAGTCCATCCGGTAGGGCGCGCCCGTGCGCACCGCCCGGCCCTCGGCGCTGAACTCGGCGACGACGGTCGCGGGGTCCTCGGTCCGGTGCACCCGCACCGCCGGGATACCGGTGACGTCGTACACACCGGGGTACCCGGCCAGGTAGGCGCGGACCGCCTCCCGCCCGCTCAGCCGGACGGGCGCCCCTGCCTCGGCGAACGGGAACGCGGCCGTGCCGTCCGGCGCCCACAGCGCGGCGATGCCCTCCATGTCTTTGGCCATCAGCAGCTCCAGCATCCGCCGGAACACCCCTTCGGGCGATCGGTCCATCCCTGCCTCCGTCGTCGGTCGGTTGTCGGTCCGTCGCCCGCCAGGTTCGCGGGGTCCGCCGCGCGGGGGAACCGCCGCGTTGTCCCCGGACCAGCGGTCCGTGGCTCTCCGCCCGCGCCCGTGGCAGGCTGGGGGCGTGGACAAGCGAGAACTCGCCGCGTTCCTGCGCGCCCGCCGCGAGGCCGTGCGCCCGGCCGACGCCGGCCTTCCGCCGCACGCGGGCGGGCGCGCGCGGCGCACGCCGGGGCTGCGGCGCGAGGAGGTCGCCGACCTCGCGGGGATCTCGGTGAGCTACTACGAGCGGCTGGAGCAGGCCCGGGCGCCGCGCCCCTCGCCGCAGGTGATCGACGCGATCGGCCGGGCGCTGCGGCTGTCGGAGGTGGAGCGGGCGCACCTGTCCCGGCTGGCCGGGCACGCGCCGCCCGCGCGGCCGGGTCCGGCGGAGCAGGTGCCGCCGGGGGTGCTCGCCCTGCTGGACCGGCTCGGCCCGGTCGCCGCCTACGTCTGCGACGCCCGCCACGACATCGTGGCGTGGAACGGCCTGGCGGCGGCGCTGGTCACCGACTTCGGCGCGCTGCCCCCGGCCGAGCGCAACGTGCTGCGGCTGGCCATGCGCCCGGACCGCGCGGTGTGCTCGGCGCCCCCGGAGGAGGCGGGCGGGTTCGAGGCGCAGGCGGCCGCCCTGTCGCGTGAGGCGCTGTCCCGCCGCCCGCACGACCGCGCGCTCCGGCGGCTGGTCGACGAGTTCGCCGAGTGGGCGCCGGCGTTCGCCGAGCGGTGGCGGCACCACGACGTCCGGCCGCACGCCACGCTGCGCAAGCGGATCCACCACGGCGAGCTCGGCGTTCTCGACCTCGACTGCCAGACCCTCGCCGTGCCCGGCACCGGCCTGCGCGTGGTGCTGCTCAGCGCCGGGCCCGGCACGCCGGCCCACGACCGGCTCGCCCGCCTCCAGCTCCGCCTCGCCCTGCCGGAGCCGTCCTCGCGCGCGTAGCGGGGGCGGCCCGCGCCGCCGCGCGGGCGCTAGCCGTCGGCGCGGATGCCGCTGGTGAGGGACACCCCCGTCAGCTCCTCGGAGGTCCGCCAGACGCGTTCGGCCTCCTCGACGCGGCGCAGCGGGCGGTACAGCCGCTGCTCGGCGGGGCCGCCGCCGAGGTGGCCGGGGCCGCTGGGCCCGTAGAACCCGCCGGGACGGGCCCGCGGCGAGGTCGCGGCGTAGAGGGCGGGCAGGGCCGCGCTCTCCGGTGTCCCGAGGAGGACGCCGCGTGCCGACAGGAACGCGATGACCTTCCGGCCGGTGGTCTCCTGGGCGCGGTCGAGGTCGGGCCGGGCGGCCAGCAGGTTGGTCGGGGCCACACCCGGGTGGGAGAGGTTGCTGGTGATCCCCCAGCCGCCGGCCCGGCTGCGCCGGTCGAGTTCGAGGCCGAAGAGCCCGAGCGCGATCTTGGACTGGCCGTAGGCGGCTCGGCCGCGGTAGGCGCGCTCCCAGTTCAGGTCGTCCCAGTTGATCTGGCCCCGCAGCGCCGCGATGCTGACCTGCGAGGTCACCCGCGCGCGCCCGGCGCGCAGCAGCGGCAGCAGGTGCCCGACGAGCGCGAAGTGGCCCAGGTGGTTGATGCCGAACTGCAGCTCGAACCCGTCGGCCGTGGTCTGCCGGTTCGGCGGGGTCATCACACCGGCGTTGTTGACCAGGATGTGGACCGGGCGGCCCTCCGACCGCAGGGTCTCGCCCAGCGCCGCCACGGAGGCGAGCGAGGCGAGGTCCAGCTCGCGCAGCGACACGTCAGCGTCGGGCACCTTCCGGCGGATCCGGGCGGCCGCCGCCTCCCCCTTGCACGGGTTGCGCACCGGCAGCACCACCTCGGCCCCCGCGGCGGCCAGCCCGGCGGCCAGGCGCAGGCCGACGCCGTCGCTCGCGCCGGTGACGACCGCGCGCTTCTCGGACAGGTCGGGGACGGTGATGTCGGGACGGGTACGCGGCATGGGTCTGCTCCGGATCCTTCGTCGTCGCCTCCGCCGCCGTGGACGGGCGGTGGCGCGCCAGTGCTTCCGCCTTCGAGCCTGGGGCAGAAGCAGGCCCGTATCCACGGCCCGCCGATCCGTGGATAACGGATGTCGCCCCAGGACGGGAAGCGCCGAAGGGGGGATCGCCGGTCCGTGGCCTGCGGCGCGCGGCGGCGGTAGAAAGGGGGGCGGGCACCGAGGAGGGGCGGAGATGATCGACCGGACCGGACTGGCGGAGTTCCTCCGGCGCCGCAGGGAGTCGCTGCAGCCCGAGGACGTCGGCCTGCCCCGCGGCAGGCGGCGCAGGACCAGCGGGCTGCGGCGCGAGGAGGTCGCCGCCCTGTGCCACATGTCCACCGACTACTACGCCCGGCTCGAACGCCGGCGCGGCCCCCAGCCCTCCGAGCAGATGGCCGCCTCCATCGCGCAGGGCCTGCACCTCTCCCTGGAGGAGCGCGACCACCTGTTCCGCCTGGCCGGGCACCGCCCTCCCCCGCGCGGCGCGGACGGCGAGCACGTCAGCCCGGGCCTGCTGCGGATCCTCGACCGGCTCGCCGACACCCCCGCCGAGATCGTCACCGAACTGGGCGAGACACTGCGCCAGACCCCGCTCGGGGTGGCCCTCACCGGCGACACGACCGGCTACACCGGCCCGGCCCGCAGCATCGGCTACCGCTGGTTCACCGACCCCGCCGCGCGGCGGCTGTACGCGCCCGAGGACCACGCCCACCTGTCCCGGGTGTTCGCCTCGGGCCTGCGCCGGGTCGCCACGCTGCGCGGTCCCGGTTCCCGGGCGGCGCGGTTCGCCGACCTGCTCCTGCCCCTAAGCGAGGAGTTCCGCACCCTGTGGAACGAGCACGAGGTCGGCGTCCGCCCGCGCGAGCTCAAGCGCTTCCTGCACCCCGAGGCCGGCCCGCTGGAGCTGGCCTGCCAGACGCTGGTCGACCCCGAGCAGTCCCACTCGCTGCTGGTGTACACCGCCGTCCCGGGCAGCGAGAGCCACGAGAGGCTGCGCCTGCTGTCCGTGATCGGCGCGCCCGCGACCCGCTGACCGGGCCCCGCGCGGCCGGGGGAGCCGCCGCGGGACCGATTCGGCCGGCGCCTCCCCGGTGCCCGAGCGGGCCGTCGCCCGACCTGCCGGACACGGATGACCGCCCAGGTGGCGGCCGTCAGCGCGCGGAGCCGCCGGGGGCCGGCTCCCCGGCGCGCACGGCCTCGGCGATCCAGGCGTAGGGCAGGGCGGTGGCGTCCGCCTCGGCCTCGGTCCCGTTGATCCGCGCCACCAGCGCCAGGTACCGGCCGTGGGTGTCGCCGTAGACCGGGGCCGAGGAGGCGGCCTCCTCCTCGGCGATCCACCGCATGAGCTCGGGAACCCGGAGGTAGCCGTCGGCCATCCGCTCGCGCACCTCGGGGGTGAGCGGCGTGCCCGCCAGCGCGGTGGCCGCCTCCAGGAACCGCGTTGCGGCGTGCCGCGCCCGGGGCGAGCGCGGGGACTCCCCGGCGCGGTGGGCGGCGAGCAGTTCGGCCATGAGCGGTCCCCCGCTGTCGTGGATGAAGTCCTGGTAGGGCTCGGTGGCCAGTGCCCGGGCCTCCGGCGCGGAGTAGGCGTCGCGCAGGTAGGCGCGGACGGCGTCGCGAAACGCCGGGTCCGCCACCAGGTCGGCCAGTTCGATCCAGGCTTCGAGCTGGTCGGCGGTGGGTTCGGGGGGCAGCACCGGGCGCATTCTCCGCAGCCGGTCCACGAAGCCCTCGGGGACGTCCAGGCCCGCGCCGACGTCGTTCCAGAAGGCGTCGACAGCGTCCTCGCGCTCCTCGTCGGTCATCGAGACGAGCTTGTGCAGCAGATCGGCCTGGGCCGGGGTGGCGCCCTGCCGGATCAGGGTCCGCAGCACCGCCCGCCTGGCCCGCAGCGTGCGCTCCTGGCCCTCCACGATCGCCAGGTGCGCGGTGAGCAGGTCGTGCAGGGTGGTGCCGCCGCCGAGCAGGCGGCGGATCTCGTCGAGGTCGGTGTCCAGCTCTCGCAGGGTGCGCACCAGCTCCAGCCGGGCGATGGCGTCGATGTCGTACATCCGGTGCCCGGCGTCGTTCACGCTCGTGGGCGGGACGACTCCGGCGTCGGCGTAGAACCGGACGGCGCTGACGCTCAGGCCGCTGCGGCGCGCGGCGTCTCCGATGGGGTACAGCTCGGGGTGGCTCATGGCCGACACTGTGCCGCCTCAAGCCGCTTGAGGCGCAAGCCGGTTCACCGCGAAGCCGCCGACCGCCGACGTGCGCTGGCGGTCCGGCATCGCGCCTCCGGCATCGCCGCCGACCGGCCGGGCCGCCCCGGTGAGGGGCACTGGCAGGCCCTTCCACGCCGGTGCCTGCCTGCCTAGCGTGGAACGCGGGGACGCCGGAGCACACCCGCGTCCCCGGACATCCCCAGTGCACACCAAGGAGTGAACCGCATGCGCGGTGTTGTAATGCACGCACCCGGCGACGTCCGGGTCGAGCAGCGTGCGGACCCCCGGATCGAGGCCCCGACCGACGCGGTCATCCGCGTGGTCGCCGCCTGCGTCTGCGGATCGGACCTGTGGCCCTGGCGCGGGATCCAGGAGGTCCACGAGGCGCCCATGGGCCACGAGTACGTCGGTGTCGTGGAGGAGGTCGGCGCCGAGGTGCGCGACATCCGGGTCGGCGACTTCGTGGTCGGCTCCTTCTTCGCCTCCGACAACACCTGCGAGATCTGCCGCGCCGGCTACCAGAGCCGCTGCGTGCACGCCGAGCCGATGGGCGCCATCGGCACCCAGGCCGAGTACGCGCGCGTCCCCTGGGCCGACGGCACGCTGGTGGCCGTGCCCGGGCAGCCGCCGGCCGACCTGATCCCCAGCCTGCTGACCGCCTCCGACGTGCTGGGCACCGGCTGGTTCGGCGCCGTGGCCGCCGAGGCCGGGCCCGGCAAGACCGTCGCGGTGGTCGGCGACGGCGCCGTGGGCCTGCACGCGGTGCTGGCCGCCCGGCAGCTGGGCGCCGAGCGGATCATCGCCGTGAGCCGCCACGAGGCCCGGCAGAAGCTCGCCCTGGACTACGGCGCCACCGACATCGTCACCGAGCGCGGGGACGCGGGCGTGGCGAAGGTCAGGGAGCTGACGGGCGGCCTGGGCGCGCACAGCGTCGTCGAGGCGGTCGGCACCCAGGAGTCGATGATGCAGGCCATCCGCTCCGCCCGCCCCGGCGGGCACGTCGGCTACGTCGGGGTGGCCCACGGGGTCGAGCTGCCCGGCCTGGAGCTGTTCTTCTCCGGGGTGCACCTGCACGGCGGCCCCGCCCCGGTTCGCCGCTTCCTGCCGGAGCTGATCGACCTCATCTGGCGGCGCCGGATCGACCCGGGCAAGGTCTTCGACCTCGAACTGCCGCTGGACCAAGCGGCCGAGGGCTACCGGGCCATGGACGAGCGCCGCGCGACCAAGGTGCTGCTCAGGCCCTGACGGGCGCGCGCCCCGCCGGCCGCGCGAAGCCCCGGGGCGCCCGCCCGGCGCCCCGGGGCCCCGCCCGCCCCGGCCGCCCGGGCCGCCCGGGCCGCGCCTGGGACCAGGGAAATCAAGGAGATATCGTCATGAACATGGACGTGAAAAAGGAGGTCCGCAGCTTCCTGATGACGCGCCGCGCGCGCGTGACCCCGGAGCAGGCGGGCCTCCCGGCCTACGGTGCCCACCGGCGGGTTCCGGGGCTGCGGCGCGAGGAGGTCGCGATGCTCGCCGGCGTGAGCATCGACTACTACACGCGCCTGGAGCGCGGCAACATCGGCGCGCCTCCGGCAGCGTGCTCGACGCGATCGCGCGCGCCCTGCGGCTGGACGACGCCGAGCGCGACCACCTCTTCGACCTCGCCCGCACCGCCCAGGCGAGCGGCGCGCGGTCGGTGCCGACCCGATCGCCCTCCGGCGTCCGGCCCTCGGTCCAGCGGGTGCTGGACTCCATGGAAACCCCGGCGGTCGTGCACAACGCCCGCCAGGACCTGGTCGCCGCCAACGCACTGGGCAGGGAGCTGTACTCACCGCACTTCGACACCCCGCACCGGCCCAACGTCGCGCGGTTCATCTTCCTGGACCCGCGCGCCCGCGACTACTACGCGGACTGGCCGCGCGCCCGCCGCACCACCTCGGCCATGCTGCGCCTGGAGGCCGGCCGCAACCCGCTCGACCAGGACCTGACCGCGCTGATCGGCGAACTGTCCTCGCTGAGCGCCGAGTTCCGCACGGACTGGGCCCGCCACAACGTCCACGAGCACCGCACCGGGGTGAAGTCCTTCCGCCACCCCGACGTGGGGGTCGTCGAGGTCGCCTTCGACGTGTTCGAGATGCCGGGCGAGAACGGCCTGACCATCGTCACCTACAGCGCCGAGCCGGGCACCCCCTCGGCGGACGCCTTCGCCCTGCTGGCCGCGCTCGCCGCCACCCGCGAGGAGCGCCGCCAGGGCCCGTCGGCGCAGGCGCGGGACGCCGCCGGGCGCGGAGCCCCGGGCGGCGGAACGCGCTAGCCGGCGCCCCGCGCTCTCAGGGCGCCGGGGCGGCGGGTGCCGGCCGGCGCCAGGCGCGCCGGGCGAGGTAGCCGAAGGGGACCAGCACCAGGACGTCGACCACGTAGGCAACCCACTCCAGCCGCAGCACCCGGCCCAGCGGGAAGGCCACGGCCGCCAGGCAGATGAGGACCGCGACCCACCACGGGGCCGTCCGCGTCCACCCGAGCAGGACGCCGAACACCAGGCGGGCCAGCGGGAAGGCCGGCCCCGGCAGCCACAGCACGAGGAGGCTCTGCGGCGGGTAGTCGGCGAACCCGGCCAGGGCCACCCGGTCGACCGCGTCCAGGGCCTGCTCGAAGAAGCCCTGGAGGCCGAAGGAGACGCTGCCGAACATCCCGACCAGGAGCAGCAGGAGCCACAGCCCGGCCGCCCGGGGCACCCGTTCGCGCAGCCGCTCGTACTCGCCCACCAGACCGTAGACCCACGGCACCATCGCCAGCGCGATGAGCGTCCCGCCGTTCACGCCGTAGTGCCCGTCGGTCCAGAAGAACGGCGACGCGGCGAAGGTGAGCGGGCCGAGCAGCAAGGCGGCCGCCTGGAGGCGTTGCACGAGCATATCCGCAGGTTAGGAAGCCCCCCGGCGGGCCGCAACCGCACACACCCTCCTCCCCCTCCCGTTTCTCGCCGGCCCCTGGAAGACTCCGCGCCGCTACACGGACGTGTAGTCCGCTACACAAACGTGTAGTCTCGGGGTATGGCAACCGAGCAGCCCGCCCCGGCCGAGGACCTCACCGGCCGCGCCCGCATCCGCGACGCCGCCCTGCGGGTCTTCGCCGAACAGGGTGTCAAGGGCGCCACCGTGCAGCTCATCGCCGCCGCCGCGGGCGTCTCCACGGGCCTGATCCGCCACCACTTCGGCTCCAAGGACGGCCTGCGGCGGGCGTGCGACGAGTACGCCATCGGCACCCTGCTGCACCAGGCCCGCCGGGCCCTGGACGAGGACACCGCGGCGCCCGGGTTCCTCGACTCGATGTACCGCGCGAGCGGCGCCGGCACCCGCTACCTGGCCCGCGCCCTGGTGGAGGGCTCCCCCGCCGCCGCCGAGCTCTTCGACACCGGCGCCGCGCTCGCCGAGCGCTTCCTCAGCGACCACGATCCCGACCGCTTCCCGCCCGGCGCGGCCGCCACCCGCGACGCCGCCGCCGTCATGGGCGCCATGCAGCTGTCCACCCTGGCCCTGCACACCCACATCGGCCGCCGCATGGGCGTGGACCCCCTCGACCCCGCCCACGCGCCGCGCCTGGTCGCCGCCATGGTCGGGGTCTACTCGGCGATGGCCGCGTTCCTCTCCGGCGAGCGGGGCCGGCCGATCTCCGACGCCTCCCCCACCCCCCACGAGGAGCGACCATGACCCCCACCGAGGCCGTCCGCGCCGCCGGACTCACCAAGCGCTTCGGCACCACCACCGCCCTGGACGGCCTGGACCTGACCGTGCGCACCGGCGAGGTCCACGGCCTGCTGGGCCCCAACGGCGCGGGCAAGAGCACCGCCCTGCGCGTCCTGCTCGGCCTGGTCCGGGCCGACGCGGGCGCCGTCCGCCTGCTGGGCGGCGACCCCTGGCACGGTTCCGTCGCCCTCCACCGCCGCCTGGCCTACGTCCCCGGCGACGTCGCCCTGTGGCCGGGGCTGTCCGGCGGCGAGATCCTCGACCTGCTCGGCCGGATGCGGGGCGGCACCGACGAGCGTCGGCGCGCCGAACTCGTGGACCGCTTCGCCCTGGACACCCGGGTCCGGGGGCGGGCCTACTCCAAGGGCAACCGGCAGAAGGTCGCCCTGGTGGCGGCGCTGGCCGCCGACACCGAACTGCTCATCCTGGACGAGCCCACCTCGGGCCTGGACCCGCTGATGGAGGAGGTGTTCCGCCGCACGGTCGCCGAGGAGCGCGAACGGGGCCGCACCGTCCTGCTCTCCAGCCACATCCTCTCCGAGGTGGAGGCGCTGTGCGACCGGGTCTCCATCATCCGCGCCGGGCGCACCGTCGAGACCGGGACCCTCGCCGACCTGCGCCACCTGTCGCGGATCACCGTCACCGCCGTCGTCTCCTCGCCGCCTGACGAGGGCCTGGCCGGCCTGCCCGGGGTCCACGACCTCGCGGCCGAGGGCGACCGGCTGCGGCTGCGGGCCGACCCGGCCGCCCTGCCCGGCGTGTGCGAGCGCCTGGCCGCGCTGGGCGTACGCGACCTGTCCGCCCAGCCGCCCACCCTGGAGGAGCTGTTCCTGCGCCACTACGACACCGCCGCCGGGAGCGCGCGGTGACCGCCGCGGCGGGCGCCGCCCGCCTGGCCCTGGCCGCCCTGCGCCGCGACCGCGTCCTGCTCGCGGTGTGGTGGCTGAGCACGGTCGGGATCGTCCTGGGCGGCACGGCCTCGGCCCGGTCCACCTACCCCACGGCGGCCGCCCGCGCCGACCGGTGGGAGCAACTCCAGCAGGTGCCGGTGTTCGTGCTGTTCCAGAGCCGGGCGTTCGCCGACACCGCCGAGGCGCTCGCCGCCCAGCAGGCGTTCGGCGCCGGGACGATGTGCGCCGCCCTGGGCGGGATCCTGCTGGTGGTCCGCGCCACCCGCTTGGAGGAGAACTCCGGGCGCCGGGAACTCCTCGGCGGGCTGCCCCTGGGCCGGCACGCCGACCTGGCCGCCGCCCTGGCCGTGGCGCTGGGGGCGGGGGCGGCCGTCGCCGCGGCCGTCGCCGCCGGCCTGGTCGCCGCAGGCGCCCCGCCCGCGGGATCGGTGGTCCTGGGTCTGGTCACCGGTTCGGCGGCCTGGGTGGGCGCGGGCCTGACGGCCGTGGCCGTCCAGTTCACCACGCGGACGGGGGTGGCGGTGGGGCTGGCGTTCGGCGCCTTCTACGCCATGCACCTGGTGCGCGGTCTGGGCGCGATGGCGGGCGGGAGCGCGCTGTGGGCCACCTGGGCGGTGCCCAACGGGTGGCTGGAGAACGCGCGCCCCTTCGCGGGCGACCAGTGGTGGGCGCTGCTGCTCGTGCCGGTCTGGACGGCCGCGGTCGCGGCGGCCGCCCTGGCCCTGGCCGGCCGCCGCGACCTGGGCGCCGGACTGCTGCCCCCCGGGAGCGGCCCGGCGCGGGCGCACCGGGCGCTGCGCTCGGCCTTCGCCCTGGCGCTGCGCGCGGAGCGGACCTCCCTGGCGCTGTGGGCGGGGGCCGTGGCGGTGGCCGGACTGGCGATGGGCGGCGTCGGCGCGGGCGCCATGGCCGAGTACGCCACCGCGCCGTGGACGCTGGCGATGGCGGAGGCGCTGAACATCGCCCCCCGGGACGCCTTCTTCGTCTACGTCGTCTTCGCCTTCG
Source organism: Streptomonospora nanhaiensis (assembly GCF_013410565.1). NCBI lineage: Bacteria > Bacillati > Actinomycetota > Actinomycetes > Streptosporangiales > Nocardiopsidaceae > Streptomonospora > Streptomonospora nanhaiensis. The sequence goes on along the minus strand of NZ_JACCFO010000001.1, from coordinate 6,150,199 downwards.
TGTTCCCGATCGCGGCGCAGGCCGTGCTGGCGGTGCTGCGCGTGCGCCGGGAGGAGTCCTCGGGAACCGGCGAACTGCTGCTGTCGGGCCCGGTGGGCCGCGTCCGGTGGGCCCTGGCCTACCTGGCGGTGGCGCTCCTGTGCCCCGCGGTGCTGCTCGCGGTCCTGGGCGTGGCGGTCGGCACGGGCCAGGCGCTGGGCGGGGAGGGGGAGGCGGCGGACGTCCTCCGGTTCACCGGGCTCACCCTGTCCCTGGTCCCGGCGGTGTGGGTGGTGGTGGCCGCGGCCTTCCTGGCCTTCGGGGCGCTGCCGCGCCTGTGCGCGGCGGTGGGCTGGGCGGCCCTCGCCGTGGGGGTGCTCGTCGAGATCGCGGTCAAGACCGGCACGGTACCGGAGGCGCTGTTCCTGCTGACCTCGCCCTTCGCCCACGTCAACCCCTACTACCGGACGACGGAGGCCGCTCCCCTGCTGCTGGCCGCCCTGGCCGCGGCGCTCGCCGCGCTGGGGGCGTGGGCGCTGCGGCACCGCGACCTGCCCGCCTGATGAGGCGGCGCGGCGGTCCGAGGGCCCGCGGGCACGGCGCCCGCGGGCCCTCGGCGCGCGGTCAGCGGCGCGGGCGGCGCCGGGGCTTGCGGGGGGCGGCGTCGCGGCGCGGCCGGTCGCGGGGCGCGGGGGCCGGCAGGGCCACCGGGACGCCGGAGGGCTCGCGCGCGCCGGTCACCCGGGCCAGTTCCGCGTCGCCGGGCTCCGCCCGCAGGGTGCGCGGCTCGATCCGGGCGCGGCTCATCAGCCGCGTCATGTCGCCGCGCTGGCCGGGCAGCACGAGCGTCACCACGCTTCCGGACTCCCCGGCCCGGGCGGTGCGCCCGCCCCGGTGCAGGTAGTCCTTGTGGTCGGTGGGCGGGTCGATGTTGACGACCAGGTCCAGGCCGTCGACGTGGATGCCGCGCGCGGCCACGTTGGTGGCGATCAGGGCGGTGACGTCGCCCCGCTTGAACTGCTCCAGCGTGCGGGTCCGCTGCGGCTGGCTCCGGCCGCCGTGCAGCGGTGCGGCGCGGACCCCGTTGGCGAGCAGGTGGTCGGCCATCCGGTCCACCGCGCGCTTGGTGTCCAGGAACATGATGACCCGGCCCTCGCGGGCCGCGATCCGGGTCGCGACGTCCTGCTTGACCACCGGGGACACGTGCACGAGGTGGTGCTCCATGGTCGAGACGGCGCCCTCGGACAGGTCCACCGAGTGGACCACGGGGTCGTTCAGGAAGCGGCGGACCAGCGTGTCGACGTTGCGGTCCAGCGTGGCGGAGAACAGCATGCGCCGGCCGCCGGCGGGGACCTGCTGGAGGATCGCGGTGACCTGCGGCATGAACCCCATGTCGGTCATCTGGTCGGCCTCGTCCAGGACGATCGACTCCACCCGGTCCAGGACGCAGTCGCCGCGCTCGATCAGGTCGCGCAGCCGCCCGGGGGTGGCCACGACCAGGTGGACGCCCTCGCGCAGGGCGCGGGCCTGGCGGCTGATGGGCATGCCGCCCACGACGGTCGTGGCGCGCACCCCCACCGACCGCGCGTAAGGGGTCAGGGACTCGGTGACCTGCTGGGCGAGTTCGCGGGTGGGGGCGAGCACCACGGCCAGGGGGCGGCGGGCCTCGGCGGCGCGGCCGTCGAGGCCGGCGAGCAGGGCCAGCCCGAAGGCCAGGGTCTTGCCCGACCCGGTCCGGCTGCGGCCCAGGACGTCGCGGCCGGCCAGGGAGTTGGGCAGGGTCGCCGCCTGGATCTGCGACGGGGTGGTCAGGCCGTGCCCGGCCAGCGTCCGCTTGAGGGGCGCGGGCATGTCCAGCGCCTCGAAGGAGTCCGCCGGCGGCAGCGCCGGGGTCCTGGTGACCGGGAGCGCGAACTCGCCGGAGGGCGCGCCGTTGGAACGGGGGCGGGCGGGGGTGCGGGGCCGCTGCCGGCCGTGCCCCTGAGCGGGGCCGGCCCGGCGCGTGGCGGAGCGGTATGCGTGACTCATGAAGGCCTTTCGCCGACGGCGTTCGCCGGGCGGGAGGCCGCTGGGCCTCGCAGGGGGAACCGGTACGCCGGAGGAACAACGAGGATTTCCGCTTCCGACGGATGGTTCCGCGGTGCGGTTGGCGCCGGTGCCGGTCGTGGGAACGACGGCTGGTATTTCCGGCGGAAAAAGAAAAGCGGTGGGCCCGGCACCCGGAGGGCGGGCCCTACCGCTGGAGGAGCCTGGGCTGGGTCAGGCCAGGGTGATGTTCTCGGCCTGGGGGCCCTTGGCGCCCGCGACGGCGTCGAACCGCACGGCCTGGCCCTCGGTCAGCTCACGGTAGCCCGTGGCCTGGATGTTGGAGTAGTGGGCGAAGACGTCGGGGCCGCCGCCGTCCTGCGCGATGAAGCCGAAACCCTTGTCAGCGTTGAACCACTTGACCGTACCGGTCGCCATAGGAATGCCTCTCGATTGGGAAACCATGAAGAAAACCGCGCATGACGATTTTCCCGTCACCGCGGTGATCCCCCAAGAGAGAGAATCCATCGGGGTTCACGACTGCAACTTCTTAGACGCTAGCACACGAAAACCCGTCGACCCCGAAAACGCCGTGTGCCGAAGGGCACCGTTTCACCGGGAAGAAATCCGTGCGCGGCGGTTTTCCGGACCCCGGACCGCCGCCCCGCGCGCCCCCGCGCTGAAGGCCCGGCTCGTGCGGGAGTTCAAGCGCGCGTGGGAGGCGGGCGACATCGACGCCCTCGTGCGCCTGCTGGCCGCCGACGCCACCGCGGTCAGCGACGGCGGCGGTCGGGTCCGGTCGGTGCAGCGCCCCGTGGTGGGCGCCGAGCGGATCGTGCGGTCCCTGGTCCTGCTCCAGGACGCCTTCCGCGGCCACACGATCCTGGAGGCCACGGTCAACGGCCAGCCCGGCCTGATCAGCCGGCGCGACGGCGCCACGGTGGCGGTGTACGCGTTCGAGGTCGCGGGCGAGGCCATCACCCGTATCTGGGCGGTGCGCAACCCCGACAAGCTCCGGGCGTGGACGGTGGCGCCGGTCTCAGGCGACGGTCCCGCCGCCTGAGACCGGGCGGCCCCGGCCGCCCCGTCTCAGGCCGGGCGCTGGGCCAGGCGCTCGAAGGCGTCGGCCTCCGCGGCGAGGAAGGCGCGGGTCTTGCGGGTGAACAGGGCGCGGGCGAGCCAGGCGCCGGGGCCGGTCCACCGGATGGACAGGCGGATCTCGGTGCCCGCGCCGTCGGGCACGAGGGCGTGGGAGGCGACGGTGCGCACCCCCGCCGTGCGCGCCTCCCAGGTGAACCCTGCCTCGGGGCGCCAGTCGGTGACCTCGTACACGGCGGGGGCCAGGCCGGGCTGGCGCACCCGGAACCGGCTGCCGACGGCGACGGGGCCCGGGTCGCCCACCCGGGAGACCGCGTCGACGGTCGGCAGCATCCGGGCCCATTCGTCCAGGGCGCTCATGACCCGCCAGACCGACGCGGGGTCGGCGGCGACCCGCCGTGCCACGGTGATCATCGTGCGCCGCCTCCCAGGGGCTCGACAGGAACGACCGGTCCCCGCAATGTACCATTCGGTACATTGACCGCGCGGGGCGGCGGACCGGCGGGGGGCCGCCCGGCGCCCGGCCGAGCCCCGCCCGCACCCGACCCCGAGGTGAGCCGCACCGTGAGCGACGCCCGCGAGGACCTGCTGGACCGGGTCGTCGCCTGGCTGGCCGAGCACGGCGCCGGCGACACCAGCATGCGCACCCTCGCGGCGGGCCTGGGCACCAGCCACCGGATGCTGCACTACCACTTCGGCTCGCGGGAGGCCCTGCTCGGCACGGTGGTCGAGCGGGTCGAGCGCCGCGAGCGCGACGCCCTCGCCGCGCTCCGCGCCTCGACCGCCGACCCCTTCGAGGCCGGGATGGCGTTCTGGGCCCGCCTCGCCGACACCGCCCAGGTCTTCGCGCCGCTGTACTTCGAGCTGGCCGGGCACGCCATGCTCAGCCGCCCCTACGCCCGCTCCTGGCGCCGCTGGCTGGCCGAGGGGTGGTCGGCGGCGCTGGCGCGGCTGTTCCTCGACGCGGGCGCCGCACCCGACCGCGCCGAGGCCCTGGCCCGGCTCTCCCTCGCCCAGGCGCGGGGCCTCCTGTTCGAACTGGCCCTGACCGGGGACCGTCCGGCCGCCGACGCCGCCATGCGGCGGTTCGCCACGATGCTGCGCGCCGAGGCGGCGGCGGCCGCGGGCGGGGCGGGTCAGCGGGGGATCCGGTAGCGGATGTGGGTGGCCTCGGGGGTGTCGACCACGCGGACGACCTCCAGTTCCACGCGCGCGGGCAGCACGTCGAACAGCCGCCGCCCGCCCCCGAAGAGCACCGGGACCAGGTGGATCTGCACCTCGTCCAGCACCCCCTCCTCGATCGCGCGGCGCCCCGTGTAGGCGCCGATCACGTGCACCCGGCGGTCGCCGGCGGCGGCCTTCGCCCGCGCCATGGCGTCGGCGATCCCACCGGACACGTAGGTGACCAGCGGATAGCCGGCCACGGACGGTCCGGGCGGCCGGTGGCTGGGCACGAAGATCGGCACCCCCTGGCCGTGGTGGTCGCCGCCCCAGTGGTCCACCTGCTCAGCGGTGCGCCGCCCCACCAGGATGGCCCCGGCCGCCGCGACCTCGGCCATCAGCTCCCCGCCGGGCCCCGAGGTGCGGACCTCCCCCTCGGGGGTGAAGGCCCACGCGTGCAGCGGGGCGAACCCGTCACCTCCGGGGTTGCCCGGGCCGTCGTTGGGTCCCGCGATGTACCCGTCCAGCGACATCGACATGTCCAGTACCGCTACCGCCATGGCGGCCTCCCGCGTCGAGTCCGGCTCTGCCTTTCCTGGGGGTGACCCCGCCGGGCGGCGTTTCTCATCGGTCCCCGGCGCCCCGTCGGGGCCGGGCGGCCTCGGCACCGGCCGCGGGCGGGCGGCCGAAGTGGCGGGCCCCCGGTGCCAGCGCGGCGGCGGGCGGCGCACCGGTGGTCGGCACGGGCACCGCCCTCTCCACTGGGAGTGAAGCGGTCCTCATGACAATGTGTTTTGCGGTGAAACGCGCAACTCGGTGCGCCCCGGTGAGCGCCGCTGGACGGCGAAGGGGTCCGGCCGAGAGCAGGCTGGGCCGGCGGTCCGGCGCGGGCGCCGGCGGCGGTTAGGGCGCGCCGGTCGCGAAGTCCTCGTCGTCGGGGTCGCAGGGCACCAGCGCGCCGGCCGGTCGGGTCAGGTCCTCGGTGGCGTCGGCGGCCTCGGCGGGGACGCCCGTGACGACAGTGGACCGCGCACCGCCGGTGCCCAGGTCCGTGGCGGTGACGGTGACGACTCCGTTGGGGTCGATGTCGATGGCGGCCTCGATCCGCGGCACGCCGCGCGGCGCCGGCGGCAGATTGGTGAGGTCGAAGCCGCCGAGCCTCCGGTTGTGCCGCGCGGTCTCGCGCTCGCCCTCATAGACCTGGATCCGTGCGAGGGGCTGGTCGTCGTCGGCCGTGGTGAAGATCTCCGACCGCTTGGTCGGGATGGTGGTGTTCCTCTGGATGAGCTTGGTGAACACCCCGCCCTTGGTCTCGATCCCCAGCGACAGCGGGGTGACGTCCAGCGGCAGGAGGTCCTTGACCTCGCCCTTGAGGACACCGGCCTGGAGCGCGGCGCCGACCGGCACCAGCGCGTCGGGGTCGGCGCCCCGGTAGGGCTCCCTGCCGCCGGTCAGCTCCCTGACCAGGTCGACCACCGCGGGCATGCGGGTGGCGCCGCCCACGAGCACCGCGCGGTCGACGTCCTCGGGGGCGCGCTCCGCGTCGGCGAGCACCCGGTGCACGGCGGTCCGGGTGCGCTCGAGGAGCCCGGCGGTCAGGCGCTGGAACTCCGCGCGGGTCAGCGTCGCGTCCAGGTGCAGCGGGCCCTCCGCCGATGCCGCGATGTGGGGCAGGCTGATGGCGGACTCGCTGGAGCTGGACAGCTCGATCCTGGCCTTCTCGGCCGCCTCGCGCAGCCGCTCCAGCGCCGTGCGGTCCGCTGCGAGGTCCGCACCGGTCCGCGCCCGGAAGCGCTGAACCAGCCAGTCGACGACGGCCTGGTCCCAGTCGTCGCCGCCGAGGTGGTTGTCGCCGTTGGTGGCCTTGACCTCGACCACGCCGTCGCCGACCTCCACCAGGGAGGCGCTGAAGGCGCCGCCACCGAGGTCGTAGACGAGGATGGTGGCCTCGTCCTCCTTCTCCAGGTGGTAGGCCAGCGCCGCGGAGGTGGGCTCGTTGATGATGCGCAGGACGTTGAGGCCCGCGATCGTGCCGGCCTCCTTGGTGGCCTGGCGCTGGTACGCGCCGAAGCAGGCGGGGACGGTGATGACCGCGTCGGTGACCTCCTCGCCCAGGTAGGCCTCGGCGTCGCGCTTGAGCTTGCGCAGGACGAACGCGCTGATCTGCTGCGGGTTGAACGTCTTGCCGTCGATCTCGGCCGTCCAGTCGGTGCCGATGTGGCGCTTGACCGAGCGGATGGTCCGGTCGACGTTGGTGACCGCCTGCCGCTTGGCGGCCGCCCCGACGAGCACCTCGCCGTTCGTCGTCTTCATCGCCCACGGCTGGCAGAAGCTCACCGAGATGGGCCTGGCCGGGACCGCCGCGGGATTCGGCCAGATGGGCGTCCCGCTGCCCACCGTCAGCGCCTGGTTCGCGACGTTCGTCGAACTCGTGGGCGGCGCCGCACTGGTGCTCGGGCTCGCCACCCCCGTGGTCGGAGTGCTCCTGGCGCTCAACATGCTCGGCGCCTTCGTGTTCGTCCACGCCGGCAACGGGCTGTTCGTCACCGAGAACGGCTTCGAACTCGTTTTCGCCCTGGGCGCCGCGGCCCTCGTGCTCGCCGCCGTCGGCGCCGGGCGCGTCAGCCTCGACCACCTGATCGCCCCGCGCCTGCCCCGCCGCTCGGGCCGCCCGACGGCCGGCGCCGCGGCCTGACCCGGCCGGCGCCACCGCCCGCGGCCCGCGCCGGCCGCCCGCGGCCGTGGAAGGCGGGACGGCCGGAACCGGACGCGGCGGGCGCGGCGGACCCGGGGCGGAAACGTCTCCGGGATGTGGTTCACTCCTGCGCGTGCGACCACACGACCTCAAGACCAGCTTCCACCGGCTGTGCGCCACCCACCTGGGCGCGGACACGGGGCCGCGCGTGGCGGCGCTGGCCCGTACCGGCTTCCACCTCGACCCGGTCGGCGACCCCGCCGACGCCACGGGGCGGTTCCGCTTCGGTGGGCGGGCGCTCCTGGATCCCGGCACACCGTGGCCGGAGTCCGAGGGCCGCCCGATGCCCCTGCTCGCCGTCGTGGACACCGACGCGCTCGCGCCCTGGCTCGACCTCGAACTCCCGCCCGGCTCGGGCCTGCTCAACGTCTTCTACATCGGTGCCGAGGACGACGTCGCCGACGACATCCGGGCCGGCGAGCAGGCCCGCTTCGAGTCGCCGGTCGACTGGCGGGTGGTCCCCGCCGATTCCGCGACGGCGGCCGACACCGCGCCTCCCGCCGGCGGCGTGGTGCTCCCCGAGCGCCCCGTGCGCGCCGCCCCGATGCTCGCCCTGCCCGACACCTCCCGGGTCTTCGGCCCTCCGGTGGCCGACGGCCCCGGCGACGCGGAGGTGTGGGACGCCTTCGAACGCGTCTGGGAGCGACTGCCCGACCTCGCGGACGGCGACCGCGCCCTCCCGCCGTTCGCCAACCTCCCCGCGGACCTCGACGAGGACACCGACGAGTCCGGCCACCGCGCGTTCGGCTGGCCCTGGCCCATGCAGGGCGGCCCCATGCCCGACACCGGCCGGATCCACCTCCTCCAACTCGACACCGACCCCGCCTGGACCTGGGCCGACTGCGGCATGGTCACCTTCGACATCCCCGCCCCCGCCCTGCGCGCCGGCGATTTCACCCAGGTCGACTGCTACCTCGCGTCCTGCTGACCGCCGCCGCCCCGCCGGGGGCGGCGTTAACGGCTGTCCGCGCTGATTTGGCCAACCGGCGCACGCCGCCGGGTGATGTGCCTTCTCGGGCGGCTAGGGCAGGCCCAGGCGGCGGTAGCGGGTGTGGCGGGACCGCGTTCGGGTGGCCGGGTCGGTGGTGACCAGGGATGCCAGCTCCTGGCGGATGACGGCGCCCAGGCGGCGGCAGAACGCGTCGGGCTCGTCGGCGGCGTCGTCGTGTTCGGGGACCACGCGGTCGACCACGCCGTTGGCGTGCAGGTCGCGGGAGCGCACGCCCTGGGCGGCGGCGAGGTCGGGGGCGCGGTCGACGGTGCGGTGGACGATGGCGCTGGCGCCCTCGGGCGGCAGGGGCGACAGCCAGGCGTGCTGCGCCGCGACCACCCGGTCGGCGGGGGCCAGGGCCAGCGCGCCGCCGCCGGTGCCCTGGCCCAGCAGCACCGCCAGGGTCGGGGTCTCCAGGGTCACGAGTTCGGCCAGGCAGCGGGCGATCTGGCCGGCCATGCCGCGCTCCTCGGCGTCCTTGGACAGGGCGGCGCCGGGGGTGTCGATGACGGTGACCAGCGGCAGGCGCAGCTCGCGCGCGACGCGCATGCCGCGCCGCGCCTCGCGCAGCGCGGCCGGGCCCAGCGGCCGCTCCATCGACTGGCGGGCGCGGTCCTGGCCGAGCACGACGCAGGGGGCGTCGCCGAAGCGGGCCAGCGCCAGCAGCAGGCCCGGGTCGGACTCCCCCTCGCCGGTGCCGTTGAGCGGAACCACGTCCTCGGCCGCGCGGCGCAGCAGCTTGCGCACGCCCGGCCGGTCGGGGCGGCGGGACCGCGTGATGGACTCCCAGGCGGGGATGTCGGGCACGGGCGGGTCGTCGGCGCCCAGCGGCGCGCCGCCGGGCCCGGCGGGCGTGCCCGAGGGCCGGGCCAGCAGGATGTTGAGCGCCCGGTCGGCGATGGCGGGGACGTCGGCGGGCTCCAGCACGGCGTCGATCAGCCCGCGGCGGTAGAGGTTCTCGGCGGTCTGGACGCCTTCGGGGAAGGGGCGGTCGTACAGCGCCTCGTACACGCGCGGGCCGAGGAAGCCGATCAGCGCGCCGGGCTCGGCCACGGTCAGGTGCCCCTGGGAGCCCCACGAGGCGAGCACGCCGCCGGTGGTGGGGTGCCGCAGGTAGACGAGGTAGGGCAGGCCCGCGCTCTTGTGCGCGGCGATCGCGGCGGAGATCTTCACCATGGACAGGAACGCCAGGGTGCCCTCCTGCATGCGGGTGCCGCCCGAGGCGGGGGCGGCGATCAGCGGCAGCCGCTCGGCGGTGGCGCGCTCGACCGCGCTGACCAGCCGCTCGGCCGCGGCGATCCCGATCGATCCGGCCAGGAAGCGGAACTCGCACACCATGACGGCGACCCGGCGGCCGCGCAGCCGCCCCTCGCCGGTGAGCACCGACTCGTCGCACCCGCTGCGTTCGCGCGCCGCGGCGAGTTCGGCGGCGTAGGCGGGGTCGGGGCGGACGTCGACCGGTTCGGTGTCCCAGGAGCGGAAGCTGCCGGGGTCGAGCGTGGCCGCGAGGAGGTCGCGGGCGCCCAGTCTCCGGCCGTGGTCGCGCGGGCTCGCCACTGCGGTCTCCTCTCGGGGGCGGACTCCTGGTGGACTAGCCAATAGGCCAGTGCCGCCGATGTCAATCCCCGCGGCCGGGGTTCGCCCCGCTGCCCGGACGGCGCCTACGAGCGCGTGCCGGTGCGGCGTGACGGCGCGGCCGGTCCCCCGCGGGGGGCCGGCCGTGCCGTCACGGCTACAGCCAGCCGGGCAGGACCAGCACGCCCCAGGCCAGCAGCGGGCCGATGGCCACCACGACGGCGCTGTAGACCAGGATCTGGCGGTAGAACCGGTCCGGCTCAATGCCGGTGGCGTTGGCCAGGACCAGGGCGCCGTTGGTGGAGAACGGGCTGACGTCCACGATGGTCGAGGCGACCGCGAGCGCCGTGATCACCCCGACCGCGCCGATGTCGCCCTGGAGCAGGAACGGCACCGCCAGCGGGATGGTGGCGCCCAGGATCGCCGCCGAGGACGCGAACGCCGACACGATGCCGCCGATGTAGCACAGCAGCAGCGCCACCAGCAGCGGAGCCGCCAGCCCGGCGGCGCCGTTGCCGACGTACTCGATGGTGCCGGCCTCCTCCATGACGCCGACGAACGTCAGCATGCCCGTGATGAGCAGCACCGTGGACCAGCTGATCTGGCTGATGGCGCCCTTCTGCGCGGCCGGGGAGAGCAGCGCCAGGACCACCGTCACGGTGATGGCGACGAAGCCGACGTCCAGCCCGAAGCCCAGCGCGAGGACGCCCAGGATGACGAGTCCGGCGATGGTCGCCGCCTGGTCGAACCGGAAGCCGCCGGCCCCCTTCTCCGCACCGGCCTCGGCGGCCGCGCCGTCCTTGGTGGCGGCGGGGGCGGCGTCCGCGGCGCCCTGCCCGCCCGAGGAGCCTGAGCCCGACGGCGGCGCGGCCGGGGTGCCGCCCGCGCCGCCCGCCCCGGCGCCGACGGCCGCGGGCTCGAAGTCGCGGGCGTGCACGCCGATCAGCCGGTGCCCGCCCAGGGCCAGGAACAGCACCGCCGAGATGGCGAGGTTGAACAGCAGGCTGCCGAAGAACAGGGTGAGCGGGGCCAGGGGGAGGTCGCTTTCGGCCACGATGCCGTTCACCGTGACCCCGTACACGCTCGCGGGCGAGAACCCGCCGCCCTGGGCGCCGTGCACCACCATCATGCCCATGAGCAGCGGGCTGATCCGGTACTTGGCCGCGAACCCCAGCGCGATGGGGGCGATGATGGCGACGGCGGCGGGGCTGAGCGCGCCCACCGCCGTGAGCAGGGCGGTGATGGCGAACATGATCCACGGGATGGCGATCACGTACCCGCCGACCAGGCGCACCGCGCCGCGGACCAGCAGGTCCACGGTGCCGTTGTTCTTGGCGATGGCGAACAGGTAGGTGACCCCGACCAGGGTGAGGAACAGGTCCGCGGGGAACCCGGCGAGGATGGTGTCGGTGTCCATCGCCAGGGCGAGGGTGCCCACCAGGAACGCGGCCACGAACGCCAGGGCGCCGATGTTGATGGGGAGGACGGTGGCGATCACGAACATCGCCACGAGTACGAGGATGGTGAGAAGTTGGGGTGACATGGTGGACCGATCAGGGGCGGGGACGAGCTGTGATTCAGCTCATGAGGAACAGTGGCCTAGCCAATATGTCAGCTATCCTCCTGTCAAGGCCCTTGCATGATCCACCCCCTGTCGCCGGGACCTCCCGGAGGAACCATGAGGCCCAAACCGCCGCGCCCGCGCCCTCTTGCGCGCCCACGACTCTACGAGCAGCTCGTCGAGCGCCTGTGCGAGTACATCCGCGAAGCGGAGCTCGGCCCGGGCGACAAGCTGCCTCCCGAACGCGAGTTCGCCGCCGCCCTCGGCGTCAGCCGGGTCTCCCTCGGCCAGGCCCTGGTGGCGCTGGAGGTCCAGGGCATCATCGACGTCCGGCACGGCGACGGCGCCGTAGTACGGTACAGCCCCTCCGACGAGGAGGTGCTGCGGGTCCTGCGCGACCGCGACAACCGCCGCGCCGAGATCATCGAGGCCCGCCAGGCGCTGGAGGTCAAGCTGGCCGAACTCGCCGCCCGGCGCCGGAGCAGGGCCGACATCGCCGAGATCGACGCCGCCCTCGACCTGATGCGCCGGGAGATCGCCTCCGGCGAGCGCGGCACCACCGGCGACGAGCGCTTCCACAGCGCCGTGATCCGCGCGGCGCGCTCGGGGCTGCTGGCCCGGATGATGGACGAGATCGCGCCGATGATCCTGCAGACCCGGATGGAGTCGCTGTCCCAGCCCGGCCGCCCCCCGGCGTCCCTGGCCGGCCACGAGCGCATCGCCGACGCCATCCGCGCCGGCGACGCCAAGGCGGCGGGCGAGGCCATGCGCGACCACCTGGAGATGGTCTCCGACGTCGCGCCGCTGGACGACTAGGGCGGCGCGGCCCGCCTCGGCTGGACCGCGGGGCGGTCCCCGGCGGCGCCCCGCCGCGCCGCGCGCTCCGGACGTGCCTACAATCGGTTCATGATCTTGGTGCCCCGGCGACGACTGCGGCGTACCGCGCTCGTGTGGGCGCGGGGGCTGCTGATGCTGGGGCTGCTGTTCGGGGTCGGCGCGATGCACACGCTCGGGCACCATCCCGAGCACGCCCACGGCACGCCCCCGCCCCCGGCGGCCGCGGCGCACGCCGACCCGGCGACCGCCCACGACGGCACCGATCCGCCCGCCCTTGACCCCACCTCGGTGTGCCTGGCCATCGGCGGGATCGCGCTCGCGCTGATCGGGGTGGCCGCCGCGCTGTTCACCCCGTGGCCGCGGGTGCCGGTGGGTCCGCCGCCGGCCATGCGGTGGCGGCTCACCGCCGTCGCGCTGCCCGCGCCGCCCTCTCTGGCGAAGCTCCAGGTGTTACGGATCTAGATGCCCCGCGGGGCCGCGCGCCCGACGCCCGCCGCCCCGGACACGGACCCACGACCACCTGCACCGCGCCATGGCGCCCGTTCGCCATGCCCGCGCGCCCGCATACGAGAAGGACCGACACACATGACCGAGCACACCGGGCACACCGAGCACACCCTCAAGCGCGTCCTGCCGCTGCTCGCGGCCGCCGTGGCGGCCGCGCTCACCGCCACCGCCTGCGGCGGCACCGAGCCGTCCGCCGAGGCCGCCCCCGAGTCCTCCGCCGAGGCCGCCGAGTTCAACGACTCCGACGTGATGTTCGCGCAGATGATGATCCCCCACCACGAGCAGGCGGTGGAGATGGCGCACCTGGCCGAGGACCGGGCCGGCGCGGAGGTCCGCGACCTGGCCGCCGGGATCGAGGCGGCCCAGGGGCCGGAGATCGAGCAGCTCACCGCGATGCTGGAGTCCTGGGGCGAGGAGCCCCTGCCCGAGGCCGAGGCCAGGGACCACGGCATGGCGGGCATGCTGACCGACGACCGGTTGGCCGAGCTGGAGCGGGCCGAGGGCGGGGAGTTCGACACGCTGTTCCTGGAGATGATGATCGCCCACCACGAGGGCGCCGTGCAGATGGCGGCGGAGGAGATCGAGAACGGCGTCAACCCCGAGGCCGTTGAGCTGGCCGAGTCGGTCGTGGAGGCCCAGGAGGCCGAGATCGAGCAGATGAACGGCATGCTCGGCGGCGCCGGATCCGACTCCGACGCCGACGCCGGCTCCGCGCCCGAGGCGAGCACCGGCCCCGACGAGACCGAGGGCGACGAGGCCGGGGGCGACGGCGAGGGCGAGGCCGCGCACGACCACAGCGGCCACTGATCCGCTCCATCCCCGGGCGGGGGCGTCGGGACCGCGCGTCCCGGCGCCCCCGCCGCGCGTCCGGGCCCGGGCCGCCTCGCACGCGTCCGGCTCGCCCCGCCGGGGCGGTCCGGCATGTCCCGGCGGGAGTCCGGTCCAGACCGCCGCGCGGCCGCGTGTCACAGGGCGCGCGGCCGCCGCCTCTGCCGCTGGGGCTGCGGGTCACGCGGCGCGCGGCCTGCCGGCGGCCGCTTTCCCCCGCTTCGCGGAGCCGGCCGCGCCGCCGCGTGTCACAGGCGCGGGCGCCGCCTCGTCTCGTGTTGCGGGAAGCGGCCGCACAAGAGGAAGGTGGCGATGATGGGGTTCATCGCGGCGAGCGGAACCGGGGCCGGGACCGGAGAGGCGGCGGGCGCCGCGCCGTCCCGCCCGGCGGGGCGCGGCGGAGGCGGCGCGAGCCGCGCCGAGGAGTTCGAGGAGCTGCGGCCGCTGCTGTTCTCCATCGCCTACCGGATCCTTGGCAGCGTGGCCGAGGCCGAGGACGCCGTGCAGGAGGCGTGGCCGCGCTACGCGTCCTCCCCCGTCCGGCCCGACTCCCCCAAGTCGTTCCTGTCGGCGGTGGTCACCCGCATCGCGATCGACGTGCTGCGCTCGGCCCGCGTCCGGCGGGAGGAGTACACCGGCCCGTGGCTGCCCGAGCCGCTGCTGACCGATCCCTACCAGGACCCCGAGCGCGGCGGAGCTGGCCGACTCGGTGTCGGTGGCGGCGCTGCTCCTGCTGGAGCGGCTCACCCCGCTCGAAAGCGCGGTCTTCGTGCTGCGCGACGTGTGCGGGTTCGGCTTCCCCGACATCGCCTCGGCCGTGGGGCGCTCGGAGGCCGCGTGCCGCCAGCTCGCGGTCCGCGCCCGCCGCCACATGGACGGGGGCCGGCCCCGGTTCGCGGCCGACCGGGCCGAGCGCGAGAGGCTGGCGGGGCGGTTCCTCGACGCCTTCCGCGACGGCGACGTCGACGGGCTGACCGCGCTGCCGGCCGCCGACGCGGAGATGGTCGGCGACGGCGGCGGCAAGGCGCCGCAGTGGGGCGAGCGCCTCGCCGGTGCCGCGGCCGTGGCCCGGGTGCCGGCCGGGGTGGTCCCGCTGTTCGCCCGGATCAGCGCGCGGGCGCAGGCCCGCACGCTGAACGGCCGGCCGGGCGCGGTCTTCAGCGACCGCGGCGGACGCGTTCTCAGCACGTGGACGTTCGACGCCGCGAACGGGCGGATCCAGGCGATCCGCACGCTCAACAACCCCGACAAGCCGCGCCGAGTGGGGCCCGTGGCCGACGCCTGGGCGGCGCTGGCCGAGGCGCGGGCCTAAGACGCGGCCGGAGGCACCCGGGGCCGGGCGAGCGCGGCGCGCGCCCCTGCGCGCGCCTCACCCCTTGGCGGGGCGCTCCTTCGCGCGCGGCGGGCGGCGCCTGCGGGCGGCCGTGGAGCGGGGCGGCTGGGCCCGCATGTGGTCGCGGACGCGGCCCATGATGTCGCCGAGGTGGCGCAGGTCGTCGTCGGACAGCGGCTCGAACAGCAGCCGGCGGGCGACCTCGATGTGCCCGGGCAGGACCCTGCCGACCAGCGCGCGCCCGGCGTCGGTGATGGTGACGAGCGTGGCGCGCTGGTCGTCGGGGCTGGGCGCGCGGGTGACCAGCCCCTCCTTCTCCAGCAGTCCGGCCTGGTGGGTGAGGCCGCTGCGGCTGTAGACGACGCCGTCGGCGAGTTCGGTCATGGTCATCCGGCCCTCGGTTCCGGCGAGCTTGGCCAGCAGCTGGAACTGCACGTGGCTGAGGTCGCTCTGCGACCGCAGCTGCTGCTCCACGGCGTGCTGGAGCAGGCTGGCGGACTCCATGAGGGCGAAGTACGTGGTGAGCTGCTCGGGTTCCAGGGCGTCGGCCATCACCCCATCGTAGATGCTTCGAAAACGAAGCAGTGTGACCGTCCTCACCACCCTCCCCCTGTGCTTCGAATTCGAAGCACACTAGGCTCGCAATCACTTCGAAATCGAAACACTTTGGGGAGAGAGTGCCATGAGCACCATGAAGGCAGTGCGCTTCCACTGCTACGGCGACAGCGGCGTGCTGGTCCACGAGGAGGCCGAGCGGCCCGTTCCGGGCCCCGGGCAGGTGCTGGTGCGGGTGGCCGCCACGTCGTTCAACCCGGTCGACGCGACCATCCGCGCCGGCCGCCTGACCGAGGTCTTCCCGGTGGAGCTGCCGCACGTGCCCGGCCTCGACGTCGCCGGGACCGTCGCCGCGTTCGGCCCGGGGGTCGAGGGGCCGCGGGTGGGCGAGGCGGTGGTGGCGTTCCTGCCGCTAGACGCCGACGGCGCGGCGGCGGAGTACGCGCTGGCCCCGGCCGCGTCCCTGGCGGCGGCGCCCCGCACGCTCGACCTGGCCGACGCGGCCGCGCTGCCCGCCGTCGGCCTGACCGCGTGGCAGGCGCTGTTCGAGCACGCCGGCCTGCGGGCGGGGCAGTCGGTGCTGGTCAACGGGGCCGGCGGGGCGGTGGGCGGCTACGCGGTCCAGCTCGCCGCGGCGGCCGGGGCCCGCGTCACCGCCACGGCGGGCGCGCGCAGCGCCGACCGCGTCCGCGGCTACGGGGCCGAGCGGGTCGCCGGGTACCTCGACCACACCGCGCCCCTCGCCGATGCCGTCGGCGGGCCGTTCGACGCGGTGCTCAACCTGGTGGCCACCACACCCGAGGAGAGCGCGGCGCTGACCGGCCTCGTCGCCGACGGCGGGATCGCGGTCAGCGCCACGGGCCCCCTGCCCGAGGACCCCGCACGGGGCGTGCGCGCCGCCGCGCTCTTCACCCGGAGCGACGCCGCCACCGGCCCCCGCTCGGTGTGGTGCGGAGCGGGGGCCGGGGGTGCGCACCGGGCGGGTGGCCGTGGACCAGTGACTGGCGGAGGATCCAGCGCCGAGGGCGACGCCGAGGGCCGGGCCGCCGCCCCGGACGCCGCGCCGGGCCGCCGGACACGCCGAAGGGCGCGGGTGCCGCCGCCCCCGCCCTTCGGCGCGCCGTCTGTTCTCACCGTCCGCTCGTGCGTCCGCTCTCCCGTCGGCGCGCGGCCGTGTGCCAGGTGCCGGTCTCAGGGCTGGTCCGGGGGCGGCAGGAGGCCGCGGCGGTAGGCCGGGACGAGCTGGTAGGGCACCCGGTACGTGCGGCCGTCGAGCTGGACCGTGGCGAGTTCGGGGCGTTGGGCCTTCCAGGCGGACCGGCGCTTGCGGGTGCTCGACCGGGGCGTGCGCTGCTTGGGTACGGCCATGGCGGTGTCTCCTTGTCTGCTGGGCTGCCCCTCTTCCCGGGGCGCCTGGGCTTGTCGGCTTCCACGGCTTCCCGGCCTCGCGTCTTCGCGTGCCGGAGGCGTGGGCGGCGCTACCTGGTCCGGGCGTAGCGCCGGTTGAAGCGCTCGACGCGGCCGGCGGTGTCGACCACGCGGCTCTGCCCGGTGTAGAAGGGGTGGCTCGCAGAGGAGATCTCGACGTCGATGACCGGGTAGGTGTTGCCGTCCTCCCATTCGATCGTGGTGTCGCCGGTGGCGGTGGAGCGGGTGAGGAACGCGAAGTCGGCGGCGCGGTCGCGGAACACGACCGGGTGGTAGGGCGGGTGGATGTCGGGGCGCATGGCGGTGTCCTTTCTCCGGGTGGGCGGGTGCGGGCCCGGCGCGGCGGCGGGCGGAGCGCTGGGCGGGCCGGGCGGCTCAGCGCTGCTCGCGGAACTCCACGTGGCGGCGCACGAGGGGGTCGTACTTGCGCAGCACCAGGCGGTCGGGGGTGTTGCGGCGGTTCTTGCGGGTCACGTACACGTAGCCCGTGCCCGCCGTGGAGGCGAGCTTGACGATGGGGCGTGCGCGGTCGCGTGCCATGGGTCTCCTCGGCTGATGGGGTCGGTGCGGGGCGCGCCCGCCGGGGCGGGGCGGGCGCCGGTCACCAACTGGACTTGGTCACTCCGGGAAGCTCGCCCCGGTGGGCCATCTCGCGGAAGCGGATGCGCGAGAGCCCGAACCGGCGCAGATGGCCGCGGGGGCGGCCGTCGACGGCGTCGCGGTTGCGCACCCGGGTGGCGCTGGCGTCGCGGGGCTGGCGCTGGAGTTCCGACACTGCGGCGGCGCGCTCCTCGGGGGTGCTGCGGGGGCTCTTGACGATCCGCTTCAGCTCGGCCCGCCGCTCGGCGTAGCGGGCGACGACGCGCCTGCGGTGCTCGTTGCGGGCGATCTTGCTGGTCTTGGCCATGTCAGACCCGCTCCCCTCGGGCACGGATGTCGGCGACCACGCGCTCGATGCCGCGCGCGTCGATCACCTTCATGCCTTTGGTGCTGACGGTCAGCCGGACGTAGCGGTTCTCGCTGGGCAGCCAGTAGCGCTTGCGCTGGATGTTGGGGTCGAACCGGCGCCGGGTGCGGCGGTGGGAGTGGGAGACCGCGTTGCCGAAGGCGGGGGCCTTGCCGGTCACCTGGCAGATGCGGGACATGCGGGTTCCTTTCGCTGGTGCGTCGCCGGTGCGGGCCGGGACGGGGCCGGACGGGGCGGGTCAGGACCTGCCGCGCGGCAGCGGCGCGGACGGGTAGGGCAGCAGCGCCATCTCGCGGGCGTTCTTGATCGCCCGCGCCAGGAGCCGCTGCTGGCGCGCCGTGACGCGGGTGACCCGGCGGCTGCGGATCTTGCCCCGGTCGGAGATGAACCGGCGCAGCAGGTCGGTGTCCTTGTAGTCGACGTAGTCCGCGTCGCCCAGGGGGTTGGCGAACCGCGCCGGCGTGCGCCGCCCGCGGGACCGCCCCGATGCCGAGGTCATGGCTGCCTCCCGAGTGTGTGGTGCCTGTCGTGCGGGTCGGGTGCGCGCAGGGCGGCGCCCGCGACCCATGATGAAAACGATAACCGTTTTCATACTACCTGCGTGCGGCACCCCAACGCACACGCCTCCCGGGCGGCGGACACCGCGCCCGCCCGGCCGCCGCCTTCCCCGCCAACGCGAACGGCCGGCCACCCCGGAGGGTGGCCGGCCGGTGGACCCCGTTCGTCCGCTCGCCCGGTGGCGCCGCCGTCGGGCGGCCACCGGTATCAGCGGCTCATGGCGGTCTCCCGCTCGACACGGGACAGCTTCTGGGGGTTGCGCACCACGTAGAGGCCGGTGATGAGGCCGTCCTCGACCTGGGCGGTCACGACGTTGTCGACCTCGCCGTCGACGCGCATGACCAGCGCGGCGCGGCCGTTGATCTGCGCCCACTCGACCGCCGTCTCGCCGGGCAGCCGCAGCCTGCTCATCTCCAGGAGCCGGATGACCTTGTCGGCGCCGGTGATGATCCTCGGGAGCGCCTGCTTGATCCCCCCGCCGTCGCCCACCAGGACGACGTCGGGCGCGAGCAGGTCGAGCAGGCCCTGCAGGTCGCCGGTCTCCACGGCGCGCTGGAACGCCGCGAGCGCGCCCCGGGTCTGGGCCGGCGACACGGGCCCGCGCGGGCGGCGCGCCGCGACGTGCGCCCGCGCCCGGTGGGCGATCTGGCGGACGGCGGCGGGGGTCTTGTCGACGGCCCGCGCGATCTCGCCGTAGTCCAACTCGAACACGTCGCGCAGCACGAACACCGCGCGCTCGTTGGGCGCCAGCGTCTCCAGCACCAGCAGCATCGCCGTCGAGACGCTGTCGGCCAACTCGACGTCCTCGGCGACGTCGGGCGAGGTGAGCAGCGGCTCGGGCAGCCAGGGCCCGACGTAGGTCTCCCGGCGGCGGCCGAGCGTGCGCAGCCGGATCAAAGCCTGGCGCGTGGCGATCCGGACCAGGTAGGCCCGCCGGTCGCGCACCTGGCCGAGGTCCACGCCCACCCACTTCAGCCAGGTCTCCTGGAGCACGTCCTCGGCGTCGGCGGCCGAGCCGAGCATCTCGTAGGCGACCGTGAACAGCAGGTTGCGGTGGGCCACGAACGCCTCGGTGGCGGGGTCGCCTTCCCCGTCCCGGCTCCCTGGCCGCACGTGGTCGGCGGGCGTGGTTGACGACGTGGCGGCCATGTCGGCTCCTCTTCCTCTCGGCGGTGTCGCTCACAGGACACCGGCCGCCGCCGGTCTGTGACACATCGGCGGCGATCGCCGCCCACTCTGCCGCACGCGGGCGCGCGCCCGGCGCGCGGGCTCCCGTGTGCGCCGGGCCGCGTCCGGACCCGGCCCGCGCCTGTGCGCCGCGTCACACCGCGACCCTGTCACGGGGGCGCGGCCGTCGGCATCTTGTGGGCGTCCGTATCCGACAAACCGCGAGGACGACGCCATGGAGCCCCGTTTCAACCTGTTCGACAGCCCCACCGCCGCGAAGTTCGCCAAGCGGATGCACGCCGCCGGGATGGTCACCGAGGGGGCGTCGCTGCCGAAGACGACGCAGGAGCTGGTCCGGCTGCGCATCAGCCAGATCAACGGCTGCGGCCTGTGCGTCGACATCCACACCAAGGAGGCCGCGGCCGCCGGTGAGACGCCGCTCCGCCTCAGCCTGGTCGCGGTCTGGCGCGAGGCCACGGTGTTCACCGAGGCCGAGCGCGCCGCCCTGGCCCTCGCCGAGGAGGGCACCCGCCTCGCCGACGCCCACCACGGCGTCTCCGACGCGACCTGGGCCGAAGTCCGCAGGCACTTCGACGACGACCAGATCGGCGCCCTGATCGCCGTGATCGCCATGATCAACGCCGCCAACCGCATGAACGTGATCGTCCGCAACGCCGGGGGCTCCTACGAGCCCGGCATGATGGCCGGCACCCTGGACTGACCGCCGGACGCGGGCGGGCGGGCCGGACCGGGCGATTTGGTCCGGCCCGCCCGCAGGGGCGCCTCTCAGGGCGCCGGGCGATCGCCCCGCCGGGTCAGGACACGGGGTCGGGGGTGCGCTCCGACCGCCCGGGGGCGGGGGTGAGGCGGCCGGTGCGGTGCAGCCACCAGTCGGCGGCGAGGGTGGCCAGGGGCGGGACGGAGGCGGCCAGGGCCAGCAGGGTCGACCAGACGTTCCAGCGCAGGTGGACGGCCGCGGCGAGGGTGACGGCCACGTAGACGATGAACGCGCCGCCGTGCACGGGGCCGAAGAACTCCACACCCGCCTCGCTGCGGCTGCCCAGGTACTTGACGTACATGCCGGCCAGCAGCCCGATCCAGGTCAGGGCCTCGATGATCGCCACCACGCGGAAGGCGACCGCTGCGACGCGGGGACTGATGCTCACGGTGTTCCTCGGTTCCTTGGAATGGCTCGGCCGGGGCGTTATGCGCGTATCGCGCCGTTTGCCGCTCACAGGCTAAGGCGCCCCCCGGAGCGTCCGGATCCGGGGCCGCGGTCGCGGTCGCGGCTCCCGCCGCGCGCGGCCCGCGCCGCTTCCGCCGGCTCCCCCGGTGCACCGCCCCGCCCGGCACGCGCCTCCGGCGCGGCCGTCACTCCGCCGCCAGCGGCTCCAGGGCGGCCACGACGCGGTCCAGGCCGAAGCGCCAGGCGGCCTCGGGGTTGTAGGCGGCGTTGTTGGCCGCGCCCGCCGCGGCGCCCACCCGCTGGGCCAGCGGGTGGTCCGCGCCCAGGTAGGCGGCCAGGCGGCGGCCGGTCTCCGGCCAGGACTCCGCCATCTCCGCGGCGTGCGGGTCGGGGCGCCGGGCGCGGGCGGCGGCGCGGGCGAAGTCCAGGACGAAGGTCAGCGCGGCGTCGCGCTCCACGTCGGAGAGCCCCATCGGGTCCAGGGCGTGCAGTTCGTGGTCGTACTTGGCGATGGTGCCCGGCCCCAGGGCCGTGCGCTGGTCGGCCACCTCCAGCAGCCACGGGTGGTCGGTGTGCAGGGCCAGGTTGGCCTCGGCGACCCGGCGCACCCGGGCGCGCCAGTCGGCCTCGGTGTGGGGCGGGCGCGGCGCGGCCGCGTGGACGGCGTCGGCCATGAGCACCGGCAGGTCGTCGCGCGAGCCCACGTGGGTGTACAGCGACATCGTGGAGAGCCCGAGGTCGCCGGCCAGCCGCCGCGCGGTGACCGCCGCCAGCCCCTCGGCGTCGGCCAGGGCGACGGCGGCGTCCACCACCCGCGAGGTCGACACCCGCGCCCGGGGACCGCGAGCCCCGCCGCGCGGTGCCGAGGGGTGGTCGCGCCACAGCAGGTCGATCAGGTCACGGGCCACGGAAATCCTCCTCCGATGTCGGGAATACCCGAGCCGTCTGTTACCTTGTACATCGTACATAGTTTTGCGACCACGGGAGGCTCCCCTGAAGACCACCGCCACCGCCCTGTCCCTGAATGTCCCCGACGTAGCGGCGTCCGCCTCCTTCGCCAAGGAGCACTTCGGGTTCACCGAGGCGATGTCGGACGACGGCTTCGTCTCCCTGGCGCACCCCCACGCCGCCCTCAACCTGATCTTCCTGCGCACCGGCCTGGGCACCTTCAAGCCCGCCTCCATCGCCGGTCCCGCCGGACAGGGGATGCTGATCGTGTTCGTCGTCGAGGACCTCGACGCCGAGTTCGCCCGCATCGCCGCCGCCGGCGCGCAGGTGGTCACCGAGCCCGAGACCGAGCCGTGGGGCGAGCGCTTCTGCCAGTTCGCCGACCCCAACGGGCTCATCTGGCAGCTCGTCCAGTGGGTCTGACCGGCCCGAAGGGCTGACGAGTTGACGGGCTGAGAGCCCGCCGCGCCGCCTCACCGACGGAGGCGGCGCGGCAGGCCGACCGTCCGGCGGGGCCCCTACCACGGCCGAGCGCGCGGAGCCAGGGGCGGGTTCCACCCCGCGCGAGGTGCCCAGGCGCGTGCTGTGATGCGAGGGCAGCCGCTCCCGCTCTCCTGGAGGAACCGTGCCCGCCTCTCGCCTCGCCCGTCCGGCCGCGGCCCTGGCCATGGCCGCAGCCCTGCTCGCGGTCCCGGCGCCGCCCGCCTCCGCCGCGTCCGGCTCGGCCGCTCCCGCCGAGCCGCCCGCCGACGTCAGCCTCCTGCACTACCCCTGCGGCACGTCCGCGCCCGCCGACAACAGCACCGTGGTCGGCTATCCCCTGACCGACGGCCTCAACATGCGCTCCGGCTCGGGGGTCACCTGCCCCTCCCTCGGCCAGGCCCAGCGCGGCGACCGCCTCGACTACCACTGCTTCACCATCAACCGCCACGGCGACCGGTGGACCTATGTGCGCAACGTCCGCACCAACGTCGCGGGCTGGGTGGACAACGACTTGATCTCCTACGGGGGGAGCACGGTGTGGTGCGGCCGGTGACCCGCCGGCCCCGACGGGGCGGGGCTCCGCCGTTCCCGCGGCACCCCCGCAATTCCGGAAAAGGCCGAGCATTTTCGCCCGAAAATCCTGATCATCCGTTTAGCGGCGCCGCCGTCGCTATTCTTTCCCCCATGAACCCCGTCGAGTGCTGGTTCTGCTCCGGTCCGATTCGCGGTGGCGACTACCTGCGTTTTGACATGTACCGGAACGCCCAGTACACGCCCCTGCTCGTGGCGGTCCACGTGCGCTCGGAGCGGGCGTGGGTGAACATCCCCCGGTGCGCGCGGTGCTGGTTCGGGCACGGCGTCGAACGCGTCACGCGATGGGTCTTCCTCGGCTCGGCCCTGGTCACCGGCCTGCCCACCGTGCTGATGGCGGGCTCCTACCTCGGCGGCGACCCCTGGGCCGACTCCTGGCAGATCGTCTTCCCCTGGATCTGGACCCTGGCCTGGCTGGGCCTGTGGCTGGGCGTGCGGCAGCACCGGCTCCCCTGGCGGTTCCTCGCCCCCCGCCCCGAGCGCCACGCCCGCGAGCACCCCGCCGTGGCCGCCCTGGCCGAGGAGGGCTGGAAGCCCGGCGGCCCGCTGGGCTGACCCCCGGCCCGCCGCCGCGTCCACCGCCGCCTAACCGCCCGGCCCCGCCCTGCGCCCCCGGGCGGCGCCGCAGGGCGGGTCGTCCGCGGCGGGCGGTGCGCGCGCGAGTATCCTCGACCCGCGTGACCTGGCGCTCCGGGCACCACCGCCCAAGGCCGCCCGGCCCGCCCGGGTGCCGCCGGTGGTCCGGCCCGGCCCGCGCCCACACCAGCGAGGGGGAGCACCACCGTGATCGAAACGCCGGACCGCGCCGTCCTGTCCGCCGTCGAGACGGCCGTCCCCGGCATCGCCCGGACGCGGGTCAGCGACCGGCTCGGCATGGCCCACGACGCCTCGCACTACCTGCTCACCCCCCAGGCCGTGCTCGTGCCACGCGACACCGGCCAGGTGGCGGCGCTCCTGCGGGCGGGCCTGCCCCTGACCTTCCGCTCCGGCGGCACCAGCCTGAGCGGGCAGGCCGTCAGCGGCAACCTGCTGGTCGACACGCGCCGCCACTTCCGCTCCGTGGAGGTGCTCGACGACGGCGCACGCGTGCGCGTCCAGCCGGGCGCCGTGCTGCGCCAGGTCAACGCCCGGCTCGCCCCCTACGGCCGCAAGCTCGGCCCCGACCCCGCCAGCGAGTCGGCGTGCACCATCGGCGGCGTCGTCGCCAACAACTCCAGCGGCATGACCTGCGGCACCCACGCCAACACCTACCGGACCCTGGAGTCGCTCACCCT
Source organism: Streptomonospora nanhaiensis (assembly GCF_013410565.1). Classification (NCBI taxonomy): domain Bacteria; kingdom Bacillati; phylum Actinomycetota; class Actinomycetes; order Streptosporangiales; family Nocardiopsidaceae; genus Streptomonospora; species Streptomonospora nanhaiensis. The sequence goes on along the minus strand of NZ_JACCFO010000001.1, from coordinate 6,126,392 downwards.
GGTCCTGGCCGGCGGCACCGTCCTGGACACCGGCGCCCCCGACGCCGACGCCCGCCTGCGCGCGCTGGAGCCCGACCTCGCCGCCGGCCTGGAGCGGCTGCGCGACCGGGTGCGCGCCGACCCCGACTCCGTCCGCCGCATCACCGCCCAGTTCTCGCTGAAGAACACCATGGGCTACGGCCTCAACAGCCTCCTGGACCACGACTCCCCCGCCCAGATCCTCGCCCACCTGGCCGTGGGCAGCGAGGGCACGCTCGGGTTCGTCGCCGAGGCGGTGCTGCGCACGGTCCCGGCCCACCCCCTGGCCGCCACCGTCCTGCTCGTCTTCCCCACCCTGCGCGCGGCCATGGACGCCATGCCGCGCCTGGTGGAGGCCGAGCCCGCCGCCGTCGAACTGCTGGACGCGGAGTCCCTGCGTGTGGCACAGGCCGACCCCAAGGCCGGCGACGTGCTGCGCGCCCTCACCGTCGAGGAGCACGCCGCCCTGCTGGTGGAGTGGCAGGAGGCCGACACCGAGGCGCTGGCCGAGCGCGAGCGCGCCGCCGAACGGGTCTTCGCCGACCTGCGCCTGGCCGCCCCCGCGCGGCTCAGCCGCGACTCCGCCGCCCGGGCCGCGCTGTGGCACATCCGCAAGGGCCTCTACGCCGCGGTCGCCGGGGCGCGCCCCAGCGGCACCACCGCGCTGCTGGAGGACGTCGCCGTCCCCGTGCCCGAACTTGCCGGCCTGTGCGGCGACCTCACCGCGCTGTTCGCCCGCTACCGCTACGAGGACAGCGTCATCTTCGGCCACGCCAAAGACGGCAACCTGCACTTCATGCTCAACGAGCACTTCGCCACCGACGTGCGGCGCTACGCCGACTTCACCGAGGACATGGTCGCCGCCGTCCTCGACCGGGGCGGCACGCTCAAGGCCGAGCACGGCACCGGCCGCGTCATGGCCCCGTTCGTCCGCCGCCAGTACGGCGACGAACTGTACGAGGTCATGCGCGAGGTCAAGCGGCTGTGCGACCCCGGCGGCACGCTCAACCCCGGTGTCGTCCTCACCGACGACCCCCGCGCCCACCTGCGCGACCTCAAGGTCTCCCCCGCCGTGGAGCCCGAGGTGGACCGGTGCGTGGAGTGCGGCTACTGCGAGCCGGTGTGCCCCAGCCGCGACCTGACCACCACCCCGCGCCAGCGCATCGTGCTGCGCCGGGAACTGGCCGCCGCCCAGGCCGCCGGCGACCACGCGCTGGCCCGCCGGCTGGAGGAGGAGTACGGCTACGACGCCGTGGACACCTGCGCCGTGGACGGCATGTGCGCCACCGCCTGCCCCGTCCAGATCAACACCGGCGAGCTGACCAAGCGGCTGCGCGCCGAGCGCCACGGCCGCCTCGCCCAGCAGGGCTGGAAGACCGCGGCACGGCACTGGGACGGCGTCACCCGGGCCATGAACCTCGCCCTGGACACCGCCGCCGCCGCGCCGGGCCGGGTGCCCGAGGCCGCCAGCCGTGCGGCGCGCGCGGTGGCCGGCGCCGAGGCCGTGCCCCAGTGGACCCCCGACCTGCCGCGCGGCGGCCGGCGGCGCCGCCCGGTGCGCGCGGCCGAGGCCGACGCCGTCTACGTCCCCTCGTGCCTGAACACGCTGTTCGCCCCGGCCGAGGGCGGGCCGGGCGTGATGGCCGCCTTCGGGCGCCTGGCCGAGCGCGCGGGCGTCCGGCTGCGGGTGCCCGAGGGCGTGGCGGGCCTGTGCTGCGGCACCCCGTGGTCGTCCAAGGGCTACACCGACGGCTACGCGGCCATGCGCCGCCGGGTGGCGGCGGCCCTGGCCGAGGCCACCGACAAGGGCCGCATCCCCGTCGTCAGCGACGCCGCCTCCTGCACCGAGGGGTTCGACCGCCTCGCCCAGGCCGCCGAGGTCGAGGTGGTCGACGCGGTGGCCTTCACCGCCGAGCGCCTCCTGCCGCGCCTCACCGTGCGGCGCCGCCTGCCCTCGCTGGCCCTGCACCCCACCTGCTCGGCCACCCGGCTGGGCCTGGACCCCGCCATCGCCGTGGTCGCCGAGGCCGTGGCCGAGCGGGTGGTGGTGCCCGACGACTGGCAGTGCTGCGCGTTCGCGGGCGACCGCGGCCTGCTGCACCCCGAGCTGACCGCCTCGGCCACCCGCGCCGAGGCCGCGTCGGTGGCCGCGGCCGGGTGCGCCGCCCACGCGTCGGTCAACCGCACCTGCGAGATCGGCCTGGCGCGCGCCACCGGCCGGCCCTACCGCCACCTGCTGGAGCTGCTGGAGGAGGCCACGGCCTGAAGCGCGCCCCGGCGGCGGCGCGGTCGGCCCCGGGGCGGCGGCCCGCCCGGCCGCCCTCCCGCGCGGGGCTCAGCCCAGCTGCTCGGCCAGCGCGACGATGATGCCCTCGGGGCCGCGGACGTAGCACAGCCGGTAGCTGTCCTCGTAGCGCGCGACCTCGCCGACGGGTTCGGCGCCGCGGGTGCGCAGGCGGGCGAGGGTGTCGTCGAGGTCGTCGACGGCGAACATGACGCGCCGCAGGCCCAGCGTGTTGGGCGGCAGGTCCTCGGGCTCGGCGCTGACCGCCGCCGGCGCGCGGAACCGCGTCAACTCGATCCCGCCGTGGCCGTCGGGGGTCCGCAGCATCACGATGTCGCTCTTGACGTCGTGGAGCCCCACGAGGCGGTCCACCGAGGGCCCCTCGACCGAGACCTCGCCCTCCACCTCCAGACCGAGTTCGACGAAGAACGCGGTCGCCGCCGCGAGGTCGTCGACGACGACACCGACGTGGTCCATGCGTTGAACGGCCATGTCCCGAGGATAGGCGCCCGCGGCGTCATTTCCCGGCGCCGCCGCCCTCGTACGCGCGCCGGTAGTACGAACGCAGCCCGAGGCTGGCGGCGGTGAGGACGGCGCCGACCACCAGGCAGCGCAGGGCGAAGGGCAGGGCGTCGTCGCCCTGCACCACCAGGAGCAGGCCCATCACGCCGGCCATCAGCACCGGGATCCCCGTCGCGAGCAGGGCGGTGCCGTACCACTCGACCTCGCGGCGGCCGGTCATCGCGCGGACCGCCACCGCCACCGGGTTGCGCCGTCGTGGTCGCTCGGCCATGGGAGGGCCCCTGTCACTCGGCGGGCGGGGGATGCGGCGCGCCGCGAACCCGCGCGCCGGTTTTCGGTGCCGGTCTCGGTGCCGGAAAACGCCGACGGGGACGAGTATGCCGGGCCGCCCCGGAACCGTCGAGGGGGCCGCAAGCGGCGCACCGGCCCTCCTCCGGGCCGGTTCCGGCGCCGTCGCCGCCGCTCGCGGGGCCCTTCGCCGGCCGGGTCAGGAGCCCGCGCGCGGCGCCTGGCCGGATGCGGACGCCTGGTCGGCGCGGCGGGCGTCGCGCAGCGCGAGCACGGCGGCGCGGACGGCCGGGATCTGGTCGGCCTCGCGATGGTGGAAGGCGTGCAGCGCGCGCGGGCGCACCCCCGGCACGTCGTGCACCGCCACCTCGGGGTGGCGGAAGGCGGCCAGGGCCAGTCCGGGCAGCAGCGCCACCCCCAGCCCCCGCGCCACCAGCGCCTGGGTCACCACGTAGTCGTCGGTGGCGTGCCGGATGTCGGGCGCGAACCCCGCGTCGGCACAGGCCCGCACCAGGGAGGCCGTGCACCGCTCGCAGCCGGCGATCCAGCGCTCCCCGGCCAGGTCCGCCAGGCCGGCCGCCGGCCCGGTGCGCGCGGCCGGCACCACGAGCCGGACCGGGTCCGCCCCCAGGGGCAAGCCGACCAGGCCCGCCTCCTCCGGCGGCGGCGCCCCGGCGTGGGCGAACGCGACCGCGACGTCCACCGCGCCGGTCCGCAGCAGGTCGAGCGCCTCGGGCGGCTCGGCCTCCCGCAGCCCGACGTCGAGGCCGGGATGGCGCTCGGCCAGCAGCCCGATCGCGGCGGGCACCAGGGTCGCCCCGGCCGAGGGGAACGCCGCCAGCCGCACGGTGCCCGACCGCAGGTCGCTCAGCGCGGCCAGGTCGTCGGAGGCGGCCCGCAGCCGCGACGCGACGGCCTCGGCGTGGCGCAGCAGCACCGCGCCCGCCTCGGTCAGCCGCACCCCGCGCGGCACGCGGACCACCAGCGGCAGGCCGGCCTGGCGTTCGAGCGCGCGCAGGTGCTGGCTGACCGCGGGCTGGGTCCAGCCCAGCGCGCGGGCCGCGCCGCCGATGGAGCCCGCGCGGGCGATCTCGCGGAAGACGAGCAGGCGGTGGGGGTCGGGGCCGGTCATGCCATAAGTATCCCTTGGGTCCTGGCCAAGAAGGTCAGGGCTACCTAGGGGCGGCGGAGCGGGCCACGATGGGGGCATGACACGAACGATCGGCCTCATCGGAGGCATGAGCTGGGAGTCCTCGGCGGAGTACTACCGCCTGCTCAACGAGGGGGTGCGGCAGCGCCTCGGCGGCCACCACAGCGCCCGCGTGGTCCTGCACAGCCTCGACTTCGCCGAGGTCGCGGCGATGCAGCGGGCCGGGGACTGGGCCGCCGCCGGCGCGGCGCTGGCCGAGGCGGGCCGGGGCCTGGAGCGCGCGGGCGTCGACCTGGTGCTGCTGTGCACCAACACCATGCACCGGGTGGCCGACACCGTGGAGGCCGCGGTGGGGGTGCCGTTCCTGCACCTGGTGGACTGCACGGCCGAGCGGCTGGCCGGGGCGGGCCTGCGCCGGGCGGGCCTGCTGGGCACCCGCCACACCATGGAGCTGCCGTTCTACCGGGACCGCATGCGCGCCCGCGGGGTGGAGGTGGTGGTCCCGGAGGCGGCCGACCGCGCCGTCGTGGACGCCGTCATCTACGACGAGTTGACCCGGGGCCGGATCGAGGAGTCCTCGCGCGCGGAGTACCGCCGGATCATCGCCCGGCTGGCCGAGCGCGGCGCACAGGGCGTGATCCTGGGCTGCACCGAGATCACCCTGCTCATCGGCGAGCGCGACAGCCCGGTGCCGGTGTTCGACTCCACGCGCCTGCACGTCGAGGCGGCCCTCGACCTCGCCCTGGCGCCCGCCGCGGCCCCCGCCGACTGACGCGCGGGGGAGGCTCCGGCCTTCGCCGGGGCTCGCCCGGCTGCGCCGCTCCACCAGTAGGTGGCGGCGCCACCGACAGAACGACCTTTACGACGTAGATTCCTAACATATGTCCGACTTGCCGGACGGTGCGGCAACCGGTTGACCCCTGGCCACGCTCCGTAGCGTTACGGAGATGACGGACGTCCGCCCCGGCCTCGACCTCGCCCGCTCCTTCTACGCCGACGTCGTCGAACCCCTCGTCGGCGTGCCCCACACCGCGTGCCTTCACCCCCTGGCCCGCCCGCCTCACGGAGGTCTACCGCTCGATGCTCGGCGGCACCCCGGCGGGCTGAACCGCTGCGCCGACCGCTCGCCGCCTAGCACGCGCGCACGGGACGCACAAGAGGGGAGCCTGTGCCCTTCCTGGATTGGCGTGGGTGGAGAGCATGGAGCCCCATACGTGTCGACGGAGGAGGAGCGGGACGTGCCGTGCGGTGCAGGGGGCGGCCGGGGAGGCGGGAGCCGAGGCGGGGGCGCGCCTCACCCGCCGCGCGGGCGCGCGCCCGGCGGGTGGAGGCGGTCGGGCGCCTCGGTCTCCGGGAAGTACACGATGAGGGTCTGCCGCGGCGCCTCCGGGAGGCGCAGGCCGCGGTACGCCAGGGTGAAGTCCGGTCCCCCGCGGCCGCTGATCCGGTACCGCCCGTGGGTCTTCTCGTCCACGCGTTGAAGGTCGCGCAGCCGGCGAAACTCCGGGCTTTTCTCCTCCAGTTCGGCGACCAGCGCCCGCAGTTCCCGGTCGTCGGGATAATAGGCGCGGCTCATCCGCAGATAGGAGACCACGGATATCGCCTTGGCCGTCCAGTCCGGAAACATCTCCGCGCCCAGCGGGGTGAGGAACATGATGCGCGCCATGTTCCGCTCGGATTCGGGAATGCGCGCGAAGTCCGTGAACACCTCCGCCGCGCGCGTGTTCCACGCCAGGACGCCGGTCGCGCGGCCGACCACGTAGGCCGGGGTGCCGCCGATCCTCGACAGCATGTCGTGAAGGCCCGGCATGACCCGTTCGGGCAACTCAAGGGGGACCCGGTCGTCGGCGGGCCGCGCCAGGCGGATGAGGTGCGCGCGCTCCACATCGGTGAGCCGCAGCACGCGGGCCACGGCGTTGAGGACGGGGACCGAGACGGTCGTGTTCCTCCCCTGCTCCAGGCGCAGGTAGTAATCGGGGCTGACCCCGGCGAGTTCGGCGACCTCCTCGCGGCGCAGGCCCGGAACACGCCGGCGACCGGAGTGGCGGACACCTACGGTGCCGCAGGGCTGTATGGCCGCGCGGCGCGAACGCAGGAAGTCGCGGAGTTCCGTACAGGGGTCCATGCCCGTATTCTCGCCGATCTCTCCCGCCCATCGGATTGTCCGCCACCGGCCTTTTCCGGCCGCTGTTCTCCCGGCCTTTTCCGGAGGCGCGGCCGTCCGAACGACCGCGGGGCCGCACACGTCGGCGGCCCCGCCCCGCCCCCGCCCGTCCGCTGACCGCTCACCACTGACCGCTGACCGCTGACCGCACCCCCAGGAGAGGCCCCGGTGACCCACCGCAGCAACCGCCGCCGCCCGCTGAGCGCGCTCGTTCGGCCCTCGGCCGCCGCCCTCGCCGCCGTCCTGGCGGCCACCGCCTGCTCGGAGGCGCCGCCCGGCTCCGGCCCCGAAAGCGGTTCCGAGAGCGCCGGAGGGGAGTCCGGCGCGCCTCATCAGGCCGCCGGTTCCGTCGAGTACTACGACACCCTGTACGCCGACGACGACCGGCCCAGGCCGCAGGACGCCGTCCTCGGCTACCACTACTCCCCCGAGGAGCCCTCGGTCCGCGTGGACCTGCTGGCCGCCGACCGCCACGAGGGGCACCTGGTGGTGCAGGTGCGGCTGTCCCGCGACCCCGCGGACGGCGACCACGCGGTGCACCCGTTCGGCATGCTGCAGAACGAGTTCGGCGTCGGCAGCAGCCGGAGGTACCCCCGAGGCCGGGCCTCGGGTGTCGCGGTGCTCGACGTGCAGAACCGCGCGCTGCAGCTGCCCTACCGCATCCCCTCCGAGCAGGCGCACGACGTCGACTGCCTGTGCAGCAACAACGACGAACTGGACTCCTTCCTCGACCCGGGCGAGGAGATGACGTTCTACACCGTGCACCCGGCGCCGGCGGGCACCGATACCGCCACCGTCTTCACCGACGCCGCGCCGCCGTTTGTGGACGTGCCCGTCACCGACCGCGCGCCGAGCGCACCGGAGGGGCAGACCCTGCGGATGCCCGAGGACGTACCCGCGGCCGAGCCGGACACGCTGGCCTGGGGCACCGCCGTGGAGGCCGCCGACGCCAGCCAGGCCGTCCGCACCGACGCCGAGTCCACCAGCATCGACCTCTCCGCCGACGTCCTGTTCGCGACCAACGAGTCGGAGCCGTCCGCCGAGGCCGAGGAGGTGCTGGCGCGCACCGCCGAGCAGATCGACGCCTCCGGCGCCGCCGAGGTCACCGTGGCGGGCCACACCGACGACACCGGCAACGACGCGATCAACGACCCGCTCTCACGGGAACGCGCGGAGAACGTCACCTCCGCCCTGGAGGACCTGGTCGCCGGGGATGTGACCTTCACCGCCGAGGGGTTCGGCTCCGACGAACCCCTCTACGACAACGACACCGAGGAGGGGCGGCGGCTCAACCGCCGCGTCACCATCAGCTTCACCGGCCAGGCGCAGGCGCCTCCCGGCGGCTCGGCCGGCCCTTCGCCCACCGCCGCGCCGTCCCCGGGGGCGTCGGAGGCCTCGGGTGAGGCGCGCCCCGCGCGGGAGTTCGAGCAGGAGTACAACCTCCTCGGCTCGACCGGCGGCGACATGGGCACGGCCCGGCTGCGGCTGCTGGACCTGCGCCGCCTGGACGGCGGGGCGGCCCTGCTCCTCTACGAGTTCACCGGGGTCGACTCCGCGTCCACGATCGACTTCCTGGACACCGCGCCGCTCAACGAGGACGGCGGGACATGGACCTCGGGGGTCGCGCTCACCGACCCCGCCACCGGCCTGCGCCACCGGCCGCTGCGCCTGGAGCAGGAGGGCGCCGACCGCCCGGACCTGCTCAGCACGCGGATCGTCAACCCGCTGCACAACCGGGAGGCCGGCGAGAGCGCGGTGCTGTTCACCGTGGTCCCGCTGCCGGAGAGCGCGCCCGCCGCGACGGTCGAGGCGGGCGAGTTCCCGCCGTTCGAGGACGTCGCGGTCGCCGACTGACGCGGGCCGCGGCCGGGCGGCGCGGGGACGGCGGTGGTCCGCGGGCCGCGGTGGTGCGGGGGCGGTGGTGGTGCGGCGGGCGCGCCGCCCCGCACCACCGCCCCGGCCGCCTCCTCAGCGCAGGCTCTGGCCGTACACGTGGTCGACCGCCATCACCATGAGCACCCGGCGGTCGGACACCATCACCGACCGGTACTCGTCCCAGTCGGGGTGCTCCCCGGCGGCGCGCCGGTAGTAGTCCACCAGCGCCTCGACCTCGGGTCCGTGGGGGTCGGTGCCCGGCCCGATCAGGGTCACCGTCCCCTCGGCGGTGGCCCACCGCCATCCGTCGGACGCGGTGACCTCCAGCGCCGCCCGCGGGTCGCGGCGCAGGTTGACGGTCTTGGCCCGGCCCTCGGTCATCGACACGTAGAGGCGTTCGGCCTCGCGGTCGTAGTAGGGCTGGACCGGGGAGAGCTGGGGCCGGCCGTCGGCCTTGAGCGTGGCGAGGACGCCGAGCCGGCTCTCGGCGAGCAGCGCGCGCGGGTCGAATGCGGTACCTGTCATGTCCGTCCCAAGCCCCGGCGGCGCCCGCCTATTCCGCGTCCGGCCGCCCGGTGGCGCACCCCGCCGGAGGCGTCACCGCGGGGACCGCGGGAACGCCAGTCCGGCGCCCAGCGGGGTGAGCGTGTGCATCCGCCATCTCCCCGTGTAGACGCTGTGGACGAGCCCGGAGGCGCGCAGCACGCGCACGTGCTCGCTCACGGTCGACTCCGCGACACCGAGCAGGCGGGCGAGCCCGCCCGTGCACCTGGAGCGGCCCAGGGCCAGCAGCACCCGGGCCCGGGTGGGCCCGAGGAGGGCCTCCAGAGCGGCGGCGTGGGAGCCCGCGTCGGGCTCTCCGCCCGTGGCGGTGACGGGGTAGACCAGCACCCGCGGGAGGTCGCGGTCCACCAGGGCGACAGGCGTGACGCGGCAGAAGTACGCCGGGATGAGGACCAGCCCGCGCCCGTTCAGATGGATGTCCAGATCGCCGTAGTGGGCCGGGTAGTCCGCCGTCAGGACGGGGAGCTGCCAGCTCAGCGGCGGCCGCAGCGCCGCGAGCGTCTGCTCGACTCCGCCGCGCGTGAACTCCCCGGCCGGCCGGGTGGCCTCGGACCCCACGCACGCCCGGGCCCGGGGCCAGTCCGGCGCGATGATCGTGTCGTGCACCGCGCGCAGCGCGGAGGTCAGCAGGTCGATCCGGTCGCGGTCCCCGGCGGCGAGGTCGGCCGTCCACGGCGGCAGCGCGCGTCTGCGCGCCGCGTAGGAGAGGTCCGCTTTGAGCCGCGCGCGGGGGGTGGCCGAAACGGCCTCCAGACCAGCGTCGATCCCCTCCAGCCCGTCGAACGGGCGGCCCTGGGGCGCGCGTCCGCATGGGGTCCGCCCCCGCTCGGAGTGCCGCGCGGGGGCGGGGAGGTCAGCCGCCGAACCGGGCGGCGTTCTCGGCCACCCACTGGGCGAAGGTGCGGGCGGGGCGGCCCGTGACCTGCTCGACCGTGGGCAGCACCGTGTAGCCGGCCGGCGGCGGGTCCGTCCGCATGGCCAGGAAGAACGCGATGTCGTCGTCGCCGAAGCCCTGCGCGCGCCACTGGGCGACGGTCTCGTCCCGGCTGACCTCGACGTAGCGCACCTCCCGGCCGAGGACCTCGCCGATGATCCGGGCCTTGTCCGGCGGTGTCAGCACCTCGGGGCCGGTCAGCCAGTACTCCCTGCCGCCGTGGCCCTCGCCGGTGAGCGCGGCGGCGGCCACCGCCGCGATGTCGGCGTCGTGCACCATCGCGCTCTTGGCCGAGGGAAACGCCTCGCGCAGCACGCCCTCCTCGCGCACGGCGTCGGCCAGTTCGAGGGCGTTGGACATGAACTCCACCGGCATCAGCAGGGTCCAGTCCAGGCCGCTCTCCTCGACGGCGCGGTCGAGACCGGTCCGCTCCACGTCGCCCTTGAGCACGGTGACCCTGCGGACCCCGGCCGCCACCGCGAGGTCCATGAGCCGGGGGCCGGTCTCCAGCGGGGCGTAGTCGTCGCCGAAGCTGATGAGGTGGAGGGCGGTGGCGCCGTCGAACACCTCCTCCAGCCCGGCGGGGTCGGTGAGGCTGCCGACGGCGACCTCCGCGCCCGGCGGGAGGCCGGCCCGGGCGGGGTCGCGGGTGAGCGCGCGGACGCGGCGGCCCTCGGCGAGCAGGTGGTGGACCAGGGGGCGGCCGACGTTGCCGGTGGCTCCGGTCACAAGGACGGTCATGGTGGCTCCTTTCGTCGGGCGCCGAACCTAGCTGCGGTGGCGGCCATCCACTGTCCGCCAATGCCGCGGGTGCCGCGCACGCCGGAGCCGCCTCCGCCCGCGCCGGGCGGGGCCCGGCCGGATGGGCCGGGATCGGACCGGGTGGATTGGACCGGCTAGTTCCGGACCAGCGCCTGCCGCAGCAGGTCGTGCAGCACGCTCTGCTGCTCCGCGCTGAGAGCGCCCAGCGGGGAGTGCTCGCTGAGGAGGTCGAGGAGCCGCTCCCGCAGGGCCGCGCCCTCGGGGGTGAGGGAGATCCGCTTGGCGCGGCGGTCGGTGGGGTGCGCGTGGCGCTCGACCAGGCCCTGCTTCTCCAACTTGTCGACGACGAAGGTGGCGTTGGAGGGCTCGCAGCTCATGCGCTCGGCGAGTTCGCGCATGGTGAGGGGACCGCTCATCTCCCGCAGCGCCGTGGCCTGGGGCGCGGTGAGGCCGAGGGTGGCGGCGCGTGCCTGCACGTGCTGGGCGATCTGCTGGGCCAGGCCGTTCACCAGGCCGCAGAGCTGCCGTTCGGCCGTGGCCCGCGCATCCGGGGACGTCGTCATAGGACCAGCCTAGCAAGTACATCAAGTCAAAACATTTCAAGCTTGCATATTTCAAACTTGATCCTTAAGGTCTCCCATGTCGCCGCGACGCGGCGAGGACCACCCACGGAGACGGGAGACCACATGAGCACCATCGCGGCGGACCACGCGGAGCGGCTGCGGCGGCCGGCGGGCATCCGCTCGCTGCGCCTGGGCGACACGCGGGTGACCTACCTGCCGGACGGGGCGGTGCTCCTCCCGCCGCGCGGCTGGCTGCCCGACACCACCGAGGAGGTGTGGGCGGCCCACCCGGAGTACCTCGACGCCACCGGCCACCTGGTGGCGAGCATCGGGGGCCTGCTGGTGGAGTACGGCGGACGGGCGCTGCTCATCGACTCCGGATTCGGCCCGCGGTCGCTGCCGGCCGACCCGCAGACCCCGCGCGGCCCGATCCACGGCGGCGCGCTGCTGGACAGCCTGGCCCGGGCGGGCCGCCGCCCCGAGGACGTCGAGGCGGTCGCCTTCACCCACCTGCACCCCGATCACCTCGGCTGGGTCGAGGACCCCTCCCCCGGAACGGACCGCCCCCCGTTCGCCCACGCCGCCCACCTCGTCTCCGAGCCGGAGTGGGCCGGGCACGCCGGCCTCACCGCCGGGGGCATGGCCGGCACCGTCGCCGCCCTGGCGCCGCGCGTCCGCACGGTCGCCGACGGCGAGGAGGTGTTCCCGGGAGTGCGGGTCCGGATCACCGCCGGCCACACGGCCGGGCACGCCGAGTACGTCATCACCGGCGGCGGACAGCGGCTGATCGCCTTCGGCGACTCCCTCCACTCGCCCATCCAGGTCGGGCACCCCGAGTGGTCGGCGGCGGTCGACCACGACCCCGCCCGGTCGGCCGGCCACCGCCGTGCCCTCGCCGCCGAACTGGAGGAGCCCGGCACGATCGGGTTCGGCATCCACTTCGCCGACGCCCAGTTCGGCCGCGTCCGCCGCGACGGCGGCGGCGCCCGCGTCTGGGCGCCCCTGGCCGACTGAGCCCCGGGCGGCGCGCGGACGGGCGGCCTCGGGCGGCAACGGCCGAGGCGGCGGAGGGTCCGCAGCCCTTCCGAGCCGGGCCTGCGCGAACGGTGCCGGACCGGGAGGGCCGTGTGCCGGAGCGGTCCCGGGCCCGTCCGCGAAATCGGCGGGAGGGAGCGGAATACCCGGCCCCACCGGGTGGTTGTGCAGGGTGCAGGTCGATGCGGTCAGTGTCCCCCGGGCCTCACCCATCGCCTTCGCGGAATACCGCGTCCAGACCCGCCACGGCGGGCACCGGGCGGCCTCGGAGCCGCGTTGTGCTTCTCGCCGAGAGGCGACCGCCGCATCGCACCTTGCACGCGTCACGGCCCCGGCGGCAACCACCGCCGGGGCCGTTTCGCGTCTCGGGGGCGCGGGGACCCGCGCTCAGGCCCGCCGGGCCGCGCGCGAGCGCGCGGAGACCGCCAGGCCCACGGCGCCCGCCACGGCTGTCAGCAGGCAGATCGCGGCCAGCGGACCGGCGGCGAGCAGCATCATCCCGTAGCCGATGTTGGCCCCGATGACCGGCGCCTGTCCGACCCACAGCAGCGCACCGCCGAAGGCGCCCAGCACGGTGAGCGGCGCGACGACCGCCCACCAGCCCGCACGCACGTGTCCGGCGCGGACGGCCTTCACCAGGGTGTACAGGCAGGCGGCGGCGACGGCCGAGGCGGCGAGCCCGATACCGTGCAGCGCCCACGCGGGCAACGACGCGGCGGGCAGGTGGGCGTCGCCGCCGGGGGTGCCGCCGTCGCCCAGAAGGAGTTCGAGGATCCACCGGACCGCCACCGGGCTCGCCAGCGGCAGCCCGAGCGCGGCCGCCGGCCACAGTCGGCGCCGTACGGCTGGTGCGGTGCGGTGCCCCGGTTGCGAGGGATGTGGTTGCATACCCGCCATCGTGGTCGCCCGCGCGGCGGCACGGCAGAGTACGCGTACTTACTTACTCACGTACTCACTCCGACGACGCCGTCCCCACACCCGGCGACTCCGGAGAGCGAGGCAGCCGGCAAGGCGGAGGCCGGTCACGGTGGGTACGGCCGGCGGTCAGCGGCTCCCCTCAACGTGACTGAGCCCGCGCCGAGGCAGCGAGCGGCGAGGGCCGCGGCCACCGCCCTGGTCGCCCGCTGCCAAGCCCGCGACCGGGACCGAGCGCCACACCCAGCGGTCGCCGGGAACAGCCCCGGCGGTGGCGCCTGCTGGGCGGGGGAACCGGAGGATCCCCGTACCGCCTCCGGCCGCGCCTCCATCCCCGGTCCCGCCTGGCCCGGTGGCGAGAATCCGTATGCCGTCGCCCCACGAGGGTCACGGGGCCCGGCGCCGGGGACTGGCTGCTGGCGTCCTGTCGGCCCGCCCGACCGCCCGCCACACCGGTGACCGCCGCCCCCACCACCCGCCGACCTCGGCGCCCCGACGCGGGCCCGACCGTCTTCGGGGGAAGCGGTGGCCGCCTGCCAAGGCCGCCGCCACCGCCCCCACCCCACCCGACGCGGCGGCATCGGCGCTTCCCCGCGGCCGTGCCGGTGCTTCCCGCGGCCGCGCCGCGGGCTCTTACCCGGGCACGCGCGCGGCCCGCGCTGTTGCGGCGGTGGCGAGGTCGGGATGGGCGAAGTCCATGTCCTTCATCCGGGCCGCCTTCGCCTTGGTCCGCCACATCCGGAACAGCGGCGCGGTCAGGGGCAGCAGGCTGAGGCGCAGCAGCAGCCTGCGCCGCCCCAGCTCGAACCGGCCGGCCGGCACGAAGAACGCGCGCATCTGGGTGCCGTTGCCCTGCAGGTAGGCGATGTGCGGCCGCAGCCGCCGCTCCCACCGCGCCAGCGCCTCGGGCACGTCGGCGCCGTGGCGCTGCAGCATGGTGCCCAGCAGGTCGGCCCCCGCCATCCCGCTGGAGACCCCCATCCCCGCGTACAGCGTCACGCACCAGGCGGCGTCGCCCACCAGCACCACCCGGCCCCGGTGCCAGCGGTCCATGCGCACCTGCTCGACGGAGTCGAACAGGACGTCGGGGGCCGACTCCAGCGCGTCCAGCGCCGCCCCCAGGACCGGGCCGGGCGGCTCGGGCCCGAACGCCTCGCGCACCCGCTCGGCCATGGGGCGGGTGAACTCCGCCTCGACGTCGTCGGTGCGGTAGCTGAGGAGCACGGTCGGCGGTCCGTCCTTGAACGGGAAGACCCACATGGACCGCGCGGACTCGGCCATGATGACCGAGTCCCGCGGGGAGCAGCCCGGCAGCGCGCCGGGCAACTGGAAGGCGACCGCCATGTGGCCCATGCGGTGCAGGTGGTCCTCGTGCGGCCCGAACACCAGCCGCCGCACCGTCGAGCGCAGTCCGTCCGCGCCCACGACCAGGTCGAAGCGCTCGGTCGCCGAGGTCTGGGCGGCGGTGTCGGCCAAGGTGACCTCCACCCCCTCGGCGTCCTGCTCGATGCGGACCGGCTCGGTGGAGTAGCGGACCTCCACGTCGGCGGGCAGCGCCGCGAACGCGGCCGCCTCCACGTCGCCGCGCGTCATCAGCCACGGCCGCCCGGGGAAGTCCTTGAACCCCAGGCCGGGCCGGACTCCGCCGTCGCGGTCGATGTCGTGGCTCGCACCGTCGGGACCCCGGTCGGTCATGTGCTCCAGGGCGCCCAGGCGCCCGGCGGCGGCGCGGCCCGCGCCGAACAGCGCGACGAAGTACCCGCCGGTCCGACGGGCCGCGGCGCGCTCGACCACGACCGGCGTCCAGCCGATCTGCCGCAGGCGCAGCGCGGCGGAGATCCCGCTGACGCCCAGCCCGACGACCAGTGCGCGGCGGCCGCCGCCGTTCCTCTCGTCCATGGGATGCCTCTCCTCGCGGGGGTGGGGTCGGTGCCGGCGGCCGCTCAGCGGGCGGTCGGCGCGGCGGGACGGCCGGCCTTGAGGAGTTCGCGGCGCGTGTCGTCGGCGACCCAGGTCAGCGAGCCGGGCTTCTCGGCCTCGTGGGCCAGGTGCTTGAGGGTGGACAGGCAGACGAACTCCTTGACCCGGGCGCCCAGGCGGCCGGCGATGTGGAGCCCCTTCGCGGTGTCGTCCCTGTTGGCGAACTGGAAGATGCCCGCGCCCCGGCCGAGGCTGATGCACTGGCCGAAGAACCCCAGGTTGACGGGCTCGGGCTCCTCGCCCGCGATCCTGCGGAGCACCGTGTCGGCGGCGTGCGCGCCCAGCCGGGTCGCGGACTGGCAGCTCATGCGGAAGGGCAGGTCCGAGGGCGCGGCCGCGTCGCCGGCCGCGACGATGCGCGGGTCGTCCACGCTGGTCAGGGTCTCGTCGGTGAGAAGGCGCCCCAGGGCGTCGGTGCTCAGCCCGCTGCGCGCGGCGAGGTCGGGCACGCCGAACCCGGCCGTCCAGACGGTGACGTCGCTGCGCAGATCGCGGCCGTCGGCGAACCGCACGGTCTCGCGCGTCACCTCCGCCACCGTGGAGTCCGGGCCGTCGAGGACCCGCACGCCGAGCTTGGCCAGGCGCCCGGCGACCGAGCGCCGCCCGCGCGGGTGCAGGTAGGGGCCGAGGATTCCGCCGCAGACGAGGGTGACCTTGCGGCCCTGCTCGGCGAGTTCGGCGGCGGCCTCGATACCGGTCGGCCCGGCCCCGACGACCGTCACCGCCGCGCCGGCGGGCGCGGCGGTGAGGGCGTCCGCCAGCCGCTGCGCCTCCTCCAGGGTGGAGACGGGGTGGGAGAACTCGGCGGCGCCGGGCACCGGGGGCTCGGCGCCGCCGCTGCCCACGGCGTAGACGAGGTGGTCGTAGCCGAGGGAGCCGCCCTCGGCGAGCGCGACGCTGCGCTCGGCGGCGTCCACGCGCGTCACCGCGTCCACGACCAGCCGGACACCCGGGGCCAGGACGTCGCGGTAGTCGGTGACCGCGCGGTGCGTCCCGGCCGCCAGCTGGTGCAGCCGGATCCGCTCGACGAAGACCGGGCGCGGGTTGACCAGGGTCACCGCCACGTCGCCGCGCTGGGTGAGGCGGTTGGCCGCCAGGACGCCGGCGTACCCGCCGCCGATAACGACCACATCGGTGTTGTCTGCCATCGCGTTACTCCTTCGCTGCGGAGGTCCGCACACAAGACACCGCCGCCACGGCCCCCGTGACACCGTGTGGCGCACATCACTCGGCGCAGGGCGCCCGGGGTGCTGCGGGAAAACCGGTGCCCCGGCGCGCCGCCGCCCGCTACACTCGCGCCCGCCATGGACGTCGCAGACCATTCGCGCGGAGAGGGCCCCGGCGAGGGCGCCCCCGACAGCATCCCCGACAGCGCCCCCGACCGCGGGCACGGGGCCGTGCTGGCCCGGGTGCTCGCCGGGGACCGTCCGGCCGACCTGCGCCGCCACCGCGGCCAGTTCCACGACGTGGTGGTCGGCTCGCGGCGGGTCGTGTGCTTCGCCCGCACCCAGGCGGCCGGCGCGCGGCTGGCGGGCCGGGCCGCCGTGCTCCGGGCCGTGGCCGGACTCGGCCTCGGCGTGCGGGTGCCCGAGCCGCTCGCCCAGGGCGGCGGAGCCGCCGGCCCCGAGCCGCCCCACCTCGTGCTGACCCGTGTCCCCGGCGCGCCGCTGGACCCCGCGCGGCTGCGCGAGCGCGCGGTCGCCGACGCGGTGGCCGACCAGTACGCCGCACTGCTTCGGCGCCTCGCCGACGCGGGCGCGGCTGCGGCGCGCGGCGGCCTGCCGGGCACCCCGCGCGACCGGTGGCACCGGTTCGCCGCGGACGTCCGCGACGGCCTGCTCCCGCTGATGTCGGCCGCCGGACGGGCGCGGGCCGAGCGGGAGCTGGCGGCGGCCCGCGGCCTTCCCCACCGGGAGTCCGCCCTGGTCCACGGCGACCTCGGGCCGGAGAACGTGCTGTGGGAGTGGAGCGGCGGGCTGCCCCGCCTCAGCGGGGTGGTCGACTGGGACGGCGCCGCCGTGGGCGATCCGGCCGGGGACCTGGCGGCCGTGGCGGCGGGCCACGGCGACGCGCTCCTGGCCGCCGTGCTCGCCCGGGTCGGCGCGCCGCCGGACACGGCCGAACGCGTCGCCGCCCTGCGCGGCACGTTCGCCCTGCAGCAGGCGCTCGGCGCCCTGCGCGACGGCGACGCCGCGGAACTGGCCGACGGCCTGCGCGGGTACCGCTGAGCGGAGCGGTCGGCCGGGCCGTCCGCGCCCCCGGCACCGGTCACGCGCCGCGCTTCCCGGACGGCGCGTCCGGCCGGCCCAGGTCGCGCTCCCGCTCCGGCCGCTCGGCGGCGTCCAGGCCCAGGCGGGCGGCGATCTCGCTCAGGCACTCCTCGAACACCGGCTCCATGTCGGTGTAGGCGAAGTCCACCTGGTGGAGGACCTCCATGCACAGCAGGCCGTACAGCCGGATCCAGCACGACAGGAAGACGTGGGCGGCCTCGGGCGGCAGCCGGCCGCCGATGGAGTCGGCGTAGGCGGTGAGCTGGGCGCGCAGGGACGCGGGCAGGTCGGCCGGGTCGGGCACGGGGAAGGGCCGGGTCCGCCACACGTCGGCCACCAGGTCCAGCAGCACCTCCTCGAAGCGCTGCCCGGCCTGGCGGCGCTCCGCATCGGGCCGCCGGGCGGCGGGAGCGACCGGACTGGCGAAGATCCAGCCGAACTCGGCCGGGTGGGCGACGGCCCAGGCGCGCATGGCCCGGCAGGCCTCCAGCAGCCGCTCGCCCGCGGGCGCGCCGGGGCGGGCGTCGCGGGCCCGCTCCATCTCGGCGGCCAGTTCGCAAAAGAAGCCGGCCGTGACGGCGCCCACCAGTTCGTCGTGGCCGGCGTAGTAGTGGTACAGGGCCGGGCCGCTCATGCCGACCTCGCGGGCCACGGCGTTGATGGTCACGGCGGCCGGCCCCTGCTCCACGAGCAGGCGGCGCGCGGCCGCGTGGATCTCCTCCAGGGCGGCCTCGCGCATCCGGCGCCGCCGGTCGGTGGTGCGTGCGGGCATGCGGCGTCCCTCTCTCGTCCTCGGTGCCGTTGACATCCTAGGCCCTCTATGTTTACTTAATGGTTCTAAGGAAATCTAGAACCTCTAAACAAGTGAGGGACGATGACACAGACCTGGTGGATCCTGCTCGGAAGCCTGTGGCTGGCGACCGCCGCGTGGTGGGGGCTCTCCCGCTACGCCCACGTGCGGCGGGGGCTCGTCGGCGCCGACGGCCGGGGGCGGGCCAACTGAGCACGGCCCCCGTCCCCGCGCCGGCGCCGCCGCCCCGCGCGGCGGCGCCGGCGCGCATCCCCCACTCCCCGCTCTCCCCCGCCCGCGCCCCTCCGCGCCGCCCCCGGAAAGGGACCAGCCCTCATGCTCTTCGCCCGGACCCTGATCGTCGCCGTCGCCGTGGTCACCACCTCCGGCGCGGTGCTCGCCGACCTCGTCATCCCCGGCCTCGCGGCCCAGCACGCGTTCAACCCCCGCTGGCCCCCGCACGCCAAGTTCCACGACGCCCAGTACATGGTGATGACCGTGCTTCTGGGCCTGATCGGCCTGGTCCTGGCCCTGCGCCGGGGGCCGGGCTCCCTGGGGCGGCTGCTGGGCGCCGCGGCCGTCCTGGCGGTTCCCTGGGTCGGCATGCTCGCCGCCCCGCTGTTCCCGGGGACCGCCGCCTACGACCCGGAGTTCGCCGACCGCACCGTCTTCGTCCTGGGCCTGCACGGGCAGCTGTTCCTGGCCCTGGTGCTGATCACGACCCTGCTCGCGGCGGTGGCATTGGCCCTCGGCGCGCTCCCGCCGCGCCGGGGCCGGGCCGGAACGGACCTCACGGCGCCGTGAGGGGCTCGGCCGCGTAGGCCCGGTGCAGCAGCTCCACGAACTCCGGCGCCTCGGGGAGGTCGGCGGCGCCGATCCGGCGGACCGCGATCCCGGGCGTCCAGGAGTTCATGACCACGGCGCCGGCCAGCGCCGGCACGTCGGCCGGGGTGACCTCCTTGCTGACCTGGGGCACCCCCAGGCGGTCCAGCCGGCGCCGGACGATGTTCATCGTCGTGCCCGCCAGCATCCCGGCCGCCGGCCACACCACCGCCGCGCCGTCCCAGAAGGCGAGGTTCCAGATCGTCCCCTCGCTGAGGCGCCCCCGGCGGTCGACGAACGCCGCGTCGTCGAAGCCCTGGGCGACCGCCTCGCGCAGGTGGTAGGTCTTGGCGACCTCGCCGACGTGCTTGATCCGGGGCAGCACCCGCTCGTGCTCCACGACGGCCAGCGCCAGCGGCCCGGCGGGGCCGGAGGAGGGCGGGCCGGTGCGCACCAGCAGCTCGGGCACCGCATCGGGCCCGGCCACGGTGAACTCGCCCGCCGGGGAGTACACCGTGGCCGTCAGCGAGACGTCGGCCGGGCTCTGCGCCAGCGCCGCCCGCAGGGCCGCGCGCACCCGATCGTCGCTCGGCGCCTGGCCGAACAGCTCCTGGGAGGCGCCGCGCAGCCGGTCCAGGTGCAGGTCCAGGCCGCGCACGCGGCCGCCGCGCACCTGCATGGCGGTGAAGTGGGCGTAGCCCGCGAAGGCGAGCGGGGCCAGCTCGGCGGCGGTCGCCGGGCGCTCGTCGCGGTGCACAGCGAAGAAGGTCATACCGTCCTCCAGGGGTCGCGAGGTCGCGTGGACGCCCGGACGCCTCCCCGGCGAACGGTCCCGCCGTCACCGGTCTGACGTGCGCGGACGTCCCTTGCAACCGCGACGCTACGCCTTCACACCCGTGTGAAGGTCAACCCGCGCGGGGCGGCGCGCCGCCCGGCCGCGCCCCGCCCGCCCCTGGCCGTTCGCGGCACGCGCGAGGCCCGTTCGACCCGGCCGGGTCGAACGGGCCCTCGCCCCGCGTTACCGGTGCCTCAGCGCAGCCCGGACTGGATCGCCTCGATGATCCGCGGGCGCATCTCGGCGGCGCTGATGACCGCGTCCACCGAGCCGACCTCCACAGCCCGCCGGATGCTGTGCACCCGGTCGAACTCCGCCGCGACCTCGCCCAGCTTCTCGGCGCGCACCGCCGAGCGCAGCTCGTCCAGCTCCGCCGCCAGCGCCGCCTTGTCGGTGCCCACCGCCGCCGCGACCCGGCCCTCCAGTTCGCGCACGCGCGGGTCGGCCGCGGTGCGGGCGTTGACGTCGCCGGAGAACACCACCGCCGCGGCGGGCGCGCCGCCCAGCACCGAGGCGAACGAGCCCTCCAGCGCCAGCACGGTCATGTTCGGGTTCAGCGCCTTGGAGAACACCACGAAGGCGCCGCCGTGGTAGCGCGAGATCACGCAGAACACGATCGGGCCGCGGAAGTTCACGATGGCCCGGCCGATCTCGGCGCCGTACTCCAACTGGAGCTTGCGCATGGACTCCGGGGAGCCGTCGAAGCCCGACAGGTTGGCCAGCACCACCAGCGGCCGGTTGCCGCTGGCCGCGTTGATCGCGCGGGCGACCTTCTTGGAGGAGCGCGGGAACAGCGTGCCCGCGGTGTAGGTGTCGGGGCCGTCGGTGGGCGGGAAGCCGCGCCGGGGCACCGACCGCGACTCGATGCCCACCAGGCACACCGGGATCCCGCCCAGGTGGACGTCCTGCACCGCCGCGGTCTCGGCGTCGGCCATGCCCGCCCAGCGCTCCAGCACCGGGTGGTCCTGGTCGGACAGCGCGCGCATGACCGTGCGGATGTCGAACGGCTTCTTGCGGTCGGGGTTGGTATCGGCGGAGAAGATCTCGCCGACCGTGGTGAAGTCGCTGCCCTCCAGCGTGTGCGGGAAGTCGGAGACGTCGCGGTCGAGGGGGTCGGTGGTGGCGGCCCGGCGCGGCGCCGACTCCCCCGGCACCACGTAGGTGTGGTCGTAGTGCGCCATCAGGATGTCGCGCGCGGCGGCGAGGTTCGGCGCCCAGTACTGGGCCTGGCCGTTGGGGCCCATGACGCGGTCGTAGCCGCCGATGCCGAAGTTGTCCTCGGCCGACACGCCGCCGGAGAAGTCCAGCGACTGCTTGCCGGTGAGCACCATCGCGGAGTCGGGGGTCATGACCAGGACGCCCTTGGTGTGCATGAGCATCGTGGCCTCGGCGTTCCAGTACGGCTGCGCCCCGACGTTGATGCCCGCGACCACGATGTTGATCTCGCCGCCGTCCTGGGTGAACTCCACGATCCGCTTGAGCGCGGCGGCCACCCAGTCCATGTTCTCGGTGCCCGACTCCATGGAGATGCGGGCCCCGGCCGACAGCGCGTACCACTCCAGGGGCACGCCCATGCTCTCGGCGAGGTCCAGCGCCGCGATGACGCGGCGGCACTCGGGTTCCGACAGCGCGCCCAGCGCCTTGGTGGGGTCGCCCAGCAGCACCACCCGGGTGACGCCCTCGGGGTGGCGCCGGGTGGGGGTGGTGACCACGCCGGCCACCATCGCGGCGGTGTTGCCGCCCTTGGGGCGGTCCACCGGGACCAGCCGGTGGTCGGCGTCGAGGTCGTACTCGGTGAAGTCGCCGAGCAGACCGGTCAGCTCGTAGGGGTAGACGGTGTTGCGGGCGGCGGCGCGCAGCACCTTCTGCCGGTAGTCGTCGACCGGCTCGACCGGCTCGGTGGAGGGCTCGCCGATGGTCAGTTCGGTGCCGCCGGTGGCGTCGAAGGTGGCGCGCACGGCCACCTTGACCAGCTCACCGGTGCGGCGGTCGCGCTGGCGCGCGATGAACAGGATCTCCTCCAGCCCCGCGCCGGCCGTGGTGGGCAGCACGCGGCGAGCGATCCGGTCCAGCTCCGCGCGGGTGATGTCGATGGGCGGCCAGACGTAGACCACGATCCGGTTGGTGGTGAACCGCTTCTTCGACGGCCGCCGCGCCTGCGCCCGGCGGATGGAGTCCAGGCAGGCGGCGATGGTGTCCTCGGCGGTGGGCAGCGCGACCAGCCGGCCGTCCTGCTCGCGCAGCTCGGTGAGGTCGCGGACCTGGGCGAACGCCACGAGGCGGTCGTCGGAGGGGTTCTCCCGCGCCACCGCCTGGAACAGGTAGACCTCCTCGTCGGAGGACGGCAGGCGGGTGAGGTCGAACTTGCTCAGCCGCTCGATCTGCATCCGCTGCGCGATGTAGGGGTGCAGGCCGCGGATCAGCCGCTCCTCGGTCATGCCGGTGGTGGAGGGGCGGAAGGTGAAGTGGTGGTGCATCACCGCGCCGGCCCGGCCGGCGACGGTGGCGGTGACCCGGCGGACCTGCTCGGGCAGCGGGTGGGCGCTGATGGCCTCGTGCAGGGCGGCGGCCATGGCGTCGGAGTCCTCGGGCTGGTTCTCCCAGACCAGGTAGATGTCGGCGTCCACGGCGTCCTCGCCGCCGGCCACCTCGGCCAGGCCGCGCAGCGCGCTGCCCACGGAGTCGAAGGAGGCCGCCGAGGAGGCCAGGCAGGAGCCGCCGCGCCGGGCGACGACGAACGTGCAGCCGGCGGCCTGGCGGGTGTGGACGTCGGTGAGGCCCTTGTTGCCGTAGTAGCGGCGGGTCAGGACCTCCAGCATCACCGGGTCGTGCAGGCCGTGGCGGACCAGCCGCTGGCCCAGCACCCGCACCAGCGGCTCGGTGCTGCGCACCATGGCGGCGATGCGCTCGTCGCGGTCGGGCGCCTCGGGGTTGGCGTCGAGGTAGCGCAGGTGGCGGCGGACGTCGGCGTAGACCCGGGCGCGGTTGCGGCGCAGCAGCGGCTGGGCGAACCAGGAGAACACCAGGCCGCGGGCGAGGTCGGCGACCACCGGGAAGCGGACCTGGGTGGCCGCCACCAGCCGCTCCAGGGCCAGGCCGACGGGCTCGCGCAGCGCCTCCTCGGGCGGGGGGTCGCGCAGCCAGGCGCGCAGCAGCGCGGTGACGACGGCGGCGTCGGCCGAGGCGCGCTGCTGGGCGAGGAAGATCCTAAACACCGCCGCCTCAAGGTCGGGGCCGCGCTCCAGGTCGGTGACGCCGTAGTGGCCCAGCGCCTTGGCGAGCTTGGCCTGGAACGCCGGGGGCAGCCCGGCCCGCTCGACGTCGAGGCTCTGCAGGTAGGTGTGGAAGTACTCGCGCGCGCTGTGGACGTGGTTGTCGCCGTCGTCCTCGCCGGCCGGCCGGTTGCGGCTCAGCTCGGCGAGGTCGGCGAAGACGCCGACCAGGTCCAGCTCCTCGGCCAGCGGGCGGTGGCCCTCGGCGGCGGCGGCCCGGCGCACGGCGAGGTAGCCGTCGACCACCCGGCGCTCGTCGTGGGGGTCGACGTCGAAGCCCAGGAGCAGGCCGCGCAGGTCCTCGCGGCCGCGCGCCAGCCGCTCGGCCACCGGAACGGCCTCGGGCTCGGCGGGCAGGTCGAGTTCGACGGCGGGGCCGGTGGCGGTGTCCTCGGTGTCGGTGAGGGGCTCCAGGCGCAGCAGCGGCGCGCCGGTCTCGACCTGGCTGCCCACGGAGACGGAGTACTCCTTGAGCCGGGCCTTGACCGGTGCCCGCAGCACGGTCTCCATCTTCATGCTCTCCAGCACGAGGACCGGGGCGCCCGCCTCGACCTCGGCACCGGCCTCCAGCGGCGCGGCCACGACCAGCGCGGGGGCGGGGGCGCGCAGCACGCCGCCCTCGTCGCGGCTGACGCGGTGGACGACCCCGTCGACCTCGATGCGGTGGATGGGGCCGTGCGTGCCGGTGACCAGGCGGTAGCGGGCGCCGTTGACCGTGATGCGGCCGGTGTGGCGGTCGAAGCGCTCCAGTTCGACGTCGGCCGTGCGGACGTCCTCGCCCGCCTCGACGCCGACGCGGAAGCGGTGCGCCCCCACGCGGGCCACCCGCACGCGGTAGCCGACGCCGTGCAGCTTGAGGTCGAGCGGCCGGCCGCTCTTGTGCTGCACCTGCGGGCGCCCGCCGAAGGCGGTGGACAGCAGCCGCTGCCGCTCGACGCGCTCCTCCTCCTCGTAGGCCTCGATGGCGGCGGCGGCCAGCGCGACGGCGGAGTGGCGGTGGGAGACCAGGCGGCCCTCGCCGCGGACGCGGTCGATCCAGCCGGTGTCGGCGCTGGCGTCGACGACCTCGGGCTGGTCGAGCAGGTCGAGCACGAAGTTCTTGTTGGTGGCGCCGCCCTCGATGATCACCGTGGTCTGGGCCATGGCCCGGCGCAGCCGGCCCAGCGCCTCGTCGCGGTCGCGGCCGTAGGCGATGATCTTGGCGATCATGGAGTCGAACTCGGTGGGGATGGTGTCGCCCTCGCTGACACCGGTGTCGACGCGGATGCCCGGGCCCACGGGCAGGTCCAGGCGGGCGATGCGCCCGGGCGAGGGCGCGAAGTCGCGGTCGGGGTCCTCGGCGTTGAGGCGGGCCTCGACGGCGTGGCCGCGCTCCACGGGCGGCGTGCCCTCCAGGCGCCCGCCGGAGGCCACGTGCAGCTGCGCCTTGACCAGGTCGAAGCCGGTGGTGGACTCGGTGATGGGGTGCTCGACCTGGAGGCGGGTGTTGACCTCCAGGAACGCGAACATGCGGTCGCCGGGGTGGTAGAGGAACTCCACGGTGGCGGCGCCGCGGTAGCCCACGGCCACGGCCAGGCGCTCGGCCGACGCCTTGAGGTCGGCGGCCTGCTCGGGGCTGAGCACCGGCGACGCCGACTCCTCGATGATCTTCTGGTTGCGCCGCTGCACCGAGCAGTCGCGCACGCCCAGCGCCCAGGCGGTGCCCTGGCCGTCGGCGATGACCTGGACCTCGACGTGGCGGGCGCCGGTGACCAGGCGCTCCAGGAACATGACGCCGCTGCCGAAGGCGCGGGCGGCCTCCTGGCTGGTGCGCTCGAAGGCGTCGACCAGTTCGGCCTCGCCGGTGATGACGCGGATGCCGCGTCCGCCGCCGCCGGCGGTGGCCTTGAGCATCAGCGGGTAGCCGATCTCGGTCGCGGCGGCGAGGGCGGCGTCCAGGGTCTCCACGGCGCCGCGGCTCCACGGCGCGACGGGCACGCCGACCTCCTCGGCCAGCAGCTTGGCGCCGATCTTGTCGCCCAGGCGGCGCATGGCGTCGGCGCTGGGGCCGACGAAGGTCACGCCGACGCGTTCGCACAACTCGGCGAACGCGGGGTCCTCGGCGACGAAGCCCCAGCCCACCCACGCGGCGTCGGCCTTGGTCTCGACCAGGGCGCGCTCCAGCACGGCGAGGTCGAGGTAGGGGCGCGCCGAGGCGGGGCCGAGGTCGTAGGCGATGTCGGCCTCGCGCACGAACGTGGCGGTGCGGTCGACGTCGGTGTGCAGGGCGACGGTTTCGATCGGTCGGCCCGCCTCCGCGGACAGTTCGCGGACAGCGTTGATGAGCCGCATCGCGGCCTCACCACGGTTGACGATGGCGATACGACTGAACACCCGACCGAGCCCCCTCCTTAAAACCCCGAAGCCCGGTCGGCCGACTCCCGACCTGGGCGATCCGCTTCAGCGGCGGGCGGTTAACCGGGCCGAGTGTAGCGAATGGCGGACGGTGGGGTTGCGGCGCGCGCTGCGGCGCGGACCCGCCGGGAGGGGGCGGCGGCCCGCCCGGTGGTCACTCCGTGTGACGGCGGGCCAGGAGGCGGCGGGGGCCGGAGGGCGGGGGCCCGAGGGCCGCGCGGGGGCGGGAACCGGCCGGTCGGAGGCGCCGGAGGCGGGGGCGGGCCGCCGGGGCGGGGAGCACGCTCGGTGACGGCCGCCCGCGCCTCCAGACCGCCTTGACGGGGCTTGGATCCCGGCGCGGCACCGCGGGAAGGCCGCCCGGGACGGGCGGGGGACGGCGGTTGGCCCGCCGCGTGACCGGACTTGGACGGCGGCTGGAGCCCGCCCGCGCGGCCGGGCCACCGGGTTCAGCGGCGCGCGGAGCGGGAGCGAGCCGGGCGGGGGCGAAGGAGGGGCTTGGCGGCAGAGCCGTTGGCAAGACCAACAATATGGTTTATCGTTGGCACAGCCAACATTGGCCACACCATCAAGGAGTCTCCGTGTCCACCACCCTGACCGCCGACCGCGCCGAGGTCGCCGAGCTGTTCGCCCGGCTGGCCGACCTGCTGGACGCCCGCCGCCCCGACGACGCCCGCACCGTCTACCACGACGACATCGTGGTCCACTCGCCGCGCGGCGGCGAGCTGCGCGGCCTGGCGGAGGTGACCGGCTTCCTCAAGAGCGCCCTGACCGGGGAGGAGCTGACCCAGCACGTGCACGGCGACGTGCTGGTGCACCTGGACGGCGACCGGGCCACCGCGGCGGCGAACCAGCTCGTGTACTTCTACCGGGGCGGCGAGCCGCCGCACCGGACCGGCGGCCTGCGCGTGGCCTGCGGCGCCGCGCGGACCCCGGAGGGCTGGCGGTTCACCGAGATGCGGATCACGCCCGCCTGGACGCGGGAGCACTGAGCGGGAGGGACGGGGCCGCGCCCGCGCGGGTCCGCGCGGTGCCGGGGGCGCGGCCCGCCAACCGGCACCGCGCCCCCGGCGTCAGTGCGCGGCACCGAGTTCGATGCACAGCACCCCTGCGGCGATGAGCACGATGCCCAGGACCATGACCGTGGTCAGGGGCTCCTTGAAGAGCACGCGCGAGGCCAGCGCGGTCAGGGCCACGCCCACCGCCGCCCAGATGCCGTAGGCGACGCCCAGGGCCAGCCCGCTGCTCAGCGTGAGGGTGAGGAACCCGAAGGCGGCGACGTAGCCGGCGCCCACACCCGCCCACCACGCCTTGGCGCCGCCGGGCTGGGAGGCCATCCGCAGCGAGAGCGTGGCGGCCACCTCGGTGAGGATCGCGCACGCGAGGAAGATCCAGCTCATGCCCCGGCCCGCTCCGCTTCCCGCGCCCTTCTGGCGGCGGCCTGGGCGCCGAGTTCGACGCACAGCACCCCGCCGATGACCAGGGCGATGCCGACGCCCATCACCACGGTCAGCGGGTCGCCGAAGAGCAGCGTGGCCATGACGGCGGTCAGCGCGACCCCGCTGGCGCCCCAGACGCCGTAGGCCACACCGATCCCCATCCCGGCGCGCAGCACGAGCCCCAGAGCGGCGAACGAGCCGACGTAGCCGGCGGCGACCACGGCGTAGAGGGCCGGGGCGTCCAGGGCCGCGCGCAGGGAGAGCGTGGCGGTGACCTCCATCAGGATCGCCGCCGCCAGCAGCAGCCATTTCCTCATCAGGGCGTCTCGTCTCCCAGGTGTCGTCCGGCGACCACCGGCGGGTCGCCGCGGTCACGCCTCGAAGCGGGCAACGCGGCGGCCGCGGTCCCCTCTACCCCGAGCAGGCCCCGCACCGAGTCCGAAATGCGGCGTTTCGCGGCACCGTTCCCGCCCGGGACTCTACCTCCCGCAAGACCAAGCCCGCCGCCCCGAAGGCCACGGGGCGCCCGGCCGACGGACAACGGCAGGGACGGCAAGGGGCGAGGCGCGCGACGGGCACCAGCGCCTGCCGGTGGTCGGGGCGCGCGGCCACCGGACCCGTAGGTGTTGAGGCGGCGACGGTGCGCCGAAGGCGGAAGGGCGCGCGGCAGCCCCGCCGCAGGCGTCCTCGCCGCCCCGTCGACACCCCCGGCCCGCGCCGACCTGACCGCCAACCGCCCGCCCCCGCCCCGTCCCACCGTCGCCGCGCCGTCGCCGCCTCGACCTTCGCCGGCATGGCCGTTGACCGGCGGTCCGCCGATCGCCGATGGGCACGGCGGAACGGCGCCATCCCACCCGTCCCCGCACCCCCGTGAGCAGGGTCATGTTGTGTACATTCGTACTTTTACTTTTGTACTTGTACATTTGTACACAGGAGGTGAGGCACATGGACTCCACTGGAGGAACGGATCCCGCCACGCGCGCCGAACCCGCCCGGGCCGCCGGGGCCGGCGCCCGGCGGGCCCGGCGGGATCCCTCGGGGCGGCGGCGGGCCATCATCGAGGCGGCGGCGGACCTGATCGCCGAGCAGGGGGCCGTCGACCTGACGCACCGGCGGGTGGCCGCGCGGGCCGGGGTGCCGCTCGGGGCGACCACCTACTACTTCTCCTCCCTGGAGGAGCTGAGCACCGAGGCGCTGCGCCTCCTCGCCCGCCGGCAGGACGACCAGCTCGCCGGCATCCGGCGCACCCTGGAGGGCGGCGCCGACCCCGACACCCTGGCCGCCGCGCTGCACGACTACCTGTGCGGCACCGCCCAGGTCTACGCCGACATGGCGCTCTACGTCGCCGGGGCCCGCGACCCCGCGCTCAGACCGCTGGCGCTGAGCTGGTTCGACGACCTCGTGGGCATCCTCTCGGCGCACACCGACCCCGACTCCGCCCGCGCCATCGCGGTCTATCTCGACGGGGCCACCGTGCACGCCGTGCTCCACGACGAGCCGCTGGACCGCGCGGCCCTGAGCCACGCCATAGCGCCCTTCCTGGCCCGTACCGCGGCCTCCTCCGAAGCCTCCGCCGGACCCGCCCGACCCGCCGGGGCCGCCGACTCCCCCACGCCACCCACAACCGCCGGAACGCCCGGCGCACCCCACGAGAAGCGAGAATGAGATGAGCATCCAGCGCCGACCGGACACGGCGGCCGCCCCCGCCGTGTCCCGGGCCCGCCGCTGGGCGTGCCTGGCGGTGCTCTCGGCCGGCCTGCTGGTGGTCGTGATGGACTACACGGTCCTCAACGTGGCGCTGCCCGACCTCACGGCCGACCTGCGGCCCACCGCCGACCAGCAGCTGTGGATCGTCGACGTCTACTCCCTGGTCCTGGCCGGCCTGCTGGTCGCCATGAGCGCTTTGGCCGACCGCTGGGGCCGCCGCCTGCTGCTGCTCGCCGGCTTCGCCGTCTTCGGCGGCGCCTCGCTGCTCGTCCTGGCCGCCGACACCCCACCCGCCGTGATCGCCGTGCGCGCGCTGCTGGGCGCCGGCGGGGCCATGATCATGCCCACCACGCTGTCGATGATCCGCTCGGTCTTCACCGACCCGCGCGAGCGCGCCACCGCGCTGGGCGTGTGGGCGGCGACCTCCTCGCTGGGCATGGTGGTGGGCCCCGTGGTCGGCGGGTTCCTGCTGGAGCACTTCAGCTGGCACGCCGCCTTCCTGCTCAACGTGCCGCTGATGCTGGCGGGCCTGGTCGCGGGCCGCCTGGTGCTGCCCGAGACCCGCGATGCCGCCCCGGGGCGCTGGGACGCGCTGGGCACCGCGCAGTCCATCGCGGGCATGGCCGCCCTGGTCTGGGCGGTCAAGCGGATCGCCAAGGAGGGGCCGGGCGACCTCCTGGCGCTGGGTGTGCTGGCGGCGGCCCTCGCCCTGCTGACCTGGTTCGTGCTGCGCTGCCTGCGGCGCCCCGACCCGCTGCTGGACGTGCGGCTGTTCACCCGGCGCCCCTTCACCGCGGGCGTGCTGGCCGCGCTGGCGGCGATGTTCGCCGAGGCCGCGCTGCTGCTCCTGGTCGCCCAGTGGCTCCAACTGGTGCTGGGCCTGTCGCCGCTGTGGGCGGGGGTGTACATGGTCCCGATGGCCGTGACCGCGGGCGCGGCCTCGCTGGTGGCCTCGCCGCTGGCGCACCGCGCCGGGGCGCGCGGGGTGCTGGCGGGCGGGCTCGCGGTGTCGGGTGCCGGCTTCCTGTCGCTCCACCTGTCCCCCGGCCCGCTGACCTACCCCGCCGTCCTGGTCGCCCTGGCGCTGATCGGCGCGGGCACCGGGTCGCTGGCCATCGCCTCGGCCATCATCATGACGGGCACGCCCCCGGCCAAGGCGGGCAACGCCGCGGCCATCGAGGAGACCGCCTACGACCTGAGCAACCTGCTGGGCGTGGCGGTACTGGGAAGCGTGGCGGCGGCGGTCTACCGGGGCCACCTCGACACCGCCGGGCTGGGGTTGTCGCCCGCGAACGCCGACGCCGCGCGGGAGTCGCTGGCGGCGGCGCAGGAGATCGCCGAGCACACGGGCGCCGCCGAACTGGCGCTGCGCGCGCAGGAGGCGTTCTCCGACTCCCTGGTGCAGACCGGGGCGATCGGCGGGCTGGTCATGCTCGCCACCGCGGCGGCGGTGTTCGCGCTGGTGCCCCGGGGTTTCGACCTGGGCGAGCAGCCGACCGGATCGGCGCCAAGCCGGTCCTGCTCGGCGGCCTGGCCGCCTTCGCGGCGGCCTCCGCGCTCTACGCGCTGGCCGACAGCCCGGGCTGGCTGTGGGCGGCCCGGCTGGGGCAGGGCGCGGCGGCCTCGGCGTTCTCGCCCTCGGCCTCGGCGCTGGTAGCGCGGCTGAACCCGGCGGCCCGGCGCGGCCGGGCGTTCGGGAGCTACGGCTTCCACAAGTCGATCGGCTACACCCTGGGCCCGCTGCTGGGCGGCGTGCTGGTCTGGGCCGGCGGGCTGCGGCTGCTGTTCGCGGTGATGGCGGCCTGCGGCGCGGTGGTGGCGGTGTGGGCGGCGCTGGCCGTGCCCGCCGTGCCGCCCCTGCCGCGCGCCCGGCAGACGGTGGCCGACCTCGCCCGCCGCCTGGGTGACCGGTCGTTCCTCGGGCCGACGGCGGCTCTGGCCGCCGCCACGGCGGCGCTGTCGGTCGGGGTGGGGTTCCTGCCGGTGTCGGGCGCGGCCGCGGGCCTGGGCACCGTGGCCACCGGCGCGGCCGTCTCCGCGCTGGCGGCCACGGCCGCCGTCGTGCAGCCGCTGGTGGGGCGCGCGCTGGACGCGGGGCGCCTGCGGGCGCGCACGGGCCTGCTCGCCGGGCTGCTGGTGACGGCCGCCGGACTCGGCGCGGCGGTCCTGCCGGGGCTGCCGGGGCTCCTCGCCGCGGCCGTCCTCATCGGCGCCGGGACGGGGCTGGTCACACCGCTGGGCTTCGCCGCCCTCGCCGCGGCCACGCCCGAGGAGCGCATGGGCCAGACCATGGGATCGGCCGAACTGGGCCGCGAACTGGGCGACGCGGGCGGCCCGCTGCTGGTCGCGGCGACGGCCGCGGCCGCCGCGCTGGCCTACGGCTACGCGGCCCTGGCCGTGCTGCTGGCGGCGGGCGCCCTGGCGGCCCTGGCCACCGGCCGCCGGGACGGCGGCGCGGCGCGCCCTGATCGGCGCGGCACCGCCGGGCCCGCGTCGCCCGCCCGCGCCGGGCGGCCGCCGACCGCGGCCGCCCGGCGGCCCGTGCACGCCCACCCGGCGGCCCGCGCCCCTGCCCACCTGCGCCCGCGAGCGCACCCCGCTAGACGACGCGCCCGACTCCCCCGAAGAGGTAGACCTCCGGCGGGGCGCCCACGGCGGTGGGCTCGGGGCGCCAGCGGGAGCAGGACACCACGCCCGGCTCCAGCAGTTCGGTGCCCGCGAAGTAGCCCTCGATCTCCTTGCGGCTGCGGGCGATGATGGGGGTGCCGCCGCGCTCGTTCATCTCGCGCATGACCTCCAGCATCGGCTCGCCGTGGATCTCGGCGGTGGAGTGGGTCAGCACCAGGTGGCTGCCCGGCGCCAACTCCTCGACCAGGCGCGCCACGACCGCGTAGGACCGCTCGGTGTCCACGAGGTGGTTGACCACGCCCAGCAGCATGAGCCCCACCGGCCGGCTGAAGTCCAGCGTGGCGCGGGCCGCCTCCAGGATGGCCTCGGGCTCGCGCAGGTCGGCCTCGATGTAGTTGGTGGCGCCCTCGGGGCTGCTGGTCAGCAGCGCGCGGGCGTGCACCATCACCAGCGGGTCGTTGTCGACGTAGACCACCCGCGACTCCGGCGCCAGCTCCTGGGCGACCTCGTGGGTGTTGTTCATGGTGGGCAGGCCGGTGCCGATGTCGAGGAACTGCCGGATGCCGGCCTCGCGCACCAGGTGGTGGATCACCCGGATGAGGAACGCGCGCTCGGCGCGGGCGCCGTCGGCGATGTCGGGCAGGCGGCGCAGCACGTCGTCGCCCGCGGCGCGGTCGGCGGCGTAGTTGTCCTTGCCGCCCAGCCAGTAGTTCCACACCCGCGCGGAGTGCGGCACCGACAGGTCGAGGGAGGGAGGAGCCTCGCGGGACTCGTCGGCCGGGGGGAAGGGGGTGCTCATCAACGACTCCAGGGACCGTGTTCGGCGGCGATGCCATGGTGGTGCGCCGCGGTGGCGGCGGCGCCGGTGCCCCGGACGCCCCGCCCTGCGGCGGGATGAACCCGACAATACTCACCCGCTCCCGCCCCGGCGCGCCGGATCTCCGGTCGCCGCGAACACGATCCGGTGAACTTTGCCAAGTCGGCCGCGTGAACCTATACCCAATATCCAGAATATTGAATATATTGCTCCGCATGTCCCGTATGCAGGTGCTGATGTCCAAGGCCGGCGCGGTGGCCCACAGCATGGCCGCCGAGCTGACGTCGGCCTCCGTGGGCGACCGCATGCCCACGGCCCAGGAGCTGAGCGAGCGCCACGGCGTGGGCAAGGGCACCGTCCAGGCGGCTCTGGCGCTGCTGGAGGAGGCCGGCGCCGTCGAGATCCGCTCGCGCGGCAAGCTGGGCACCTTCATCGCGGCCATCGACCACCGGCTGGTCTGGGAGCTGGCCGGCAGCGGGTCCATCCCCATCGCCATGCCGCTGCCCTACACCCGCCGCTACGAGGGCCTGGCCACCGGCCTGCACGCCGCCTTCGAGCAGCTGGGCCTGCCCTGCACGCTGATGTTCGTGCGCGGCTCGGCCAACCGGGCGCGGGCCGTCCGCCAGGGACGCGCCGACTTCGCGGTGATGTCGGGCTTCGCCGCCCGCGCCGACCCCGAACTGGAGATCGTGCGCGACTTCGGCCCCCAGACCTACGTGGGCGCCCACGGCCTGGTGGTGGCCCAGGGCCGCGACCCCGACGACCCCGACCTGCGCCTGGCCGTGGACCCCTCCTCGGCCGACCAGCGCGAGCTGACCGCCCTGCGGTTCCCCGGCCTGCCCCCCGAGCGCCGGGTGGAGGTCTCCTACAACCAGCTCGGCCGCCACTTCGCCGACGGCCTGGTGGACGCCACCGTGTGGAACGTCGACGAGGTCGACGCCCACATCGCCGCGCCCATCACCGTCCACCCGCTGGACGGCGTGGACGACACGGCCACCACCTCCGCCGTCGTCGTGGCGCGCCGCGGCGCCGACCCCGCGCCCGTCGCCGTGCGGGAGGCGCTGGCCGCCGACGTCGTCATGGCCGCCGCCGCCGAGGTCGTGGCGGGCACGCGGATCCCCACCTACTAGAGAGGAGCGCTCGCGATGGACCCGGCCCTTCTCCAGCGGCTCGACCTCGTCCGCGGCCTGCCCGGCACACCGCCGGGCGTGGTGGACTTCGTCGCCGCCGAACTGTCCCGCCTGGAGGACGCCCACCACGTCACCGAGGAGACGGCGGGCACCCTGACCGCCCACCTGGTGGCCGCCCTCACCCGGGCGCTCGGCGGCGAACCTGACGTGGACCCGCCGTCCGAGGCGGTCTACCGGGAGGTCACCGAGGCCGTGCCCGGCGCCCCCGCCGCGGCCGCCGGGCTGGCCGACCGCGCCGAGGCGGCCCTCGGCGTGCGGCTGTCCGAGGCCGAACGGCGCTACCTCAGCCTCCACCTGGGCACGCTCGCCCTCACCTCGCCAAAGGAGAAGCCATGAAGTTCATCGCCGGCGGAGTCGCCAAGTCCGAGGTCGCCGACACACTGCGACCGCTGCTGCGGGAGGGCGACACCGTCCAGGTGGGCACCGACATGGACGCCGCCGCCCTGCTGCGCACCGGCGCCGCGGACTACTACCTGGGCACCTGCCACACCGGCGCCGGCGCCAGCCTGGGCGTGCTCGTGGGCCTGCTGGGCTCGGACCGGACGCACACCTTCGGCCGCCGCGTGCCCTCCGCCGCCGACGTCCAGGCGGCGGTGGACGCGGGCAAGGTCGCCTTCGGGTTCGCCCTGGACCAGGTACAGGACGTGGTGCCGCTGCTGTGGGCCGCCCTCGACGCGAAGCGCCAGGGCTGACCCATGGACCTCGCGACCACCACCGCCGCCTCCGCCGGCGTCTCCTTCGAGCCCTGGCAGGCCGGCCTCGTCATCGTGCTGTGCGCCTTCGCGGCGCTCATCGCCAACGCGGCGCTGGCCGTCTTCAACGACGGCGCGCGCCCCTTCATGCTCGACTACATCCAGGGCCGCTCCACCCGCCCGGCCACGGCCACCATCGTCTTCGGGCTCTCCGCCGGGTTCATCTTCGGACTGGGCGCGCCCATGGCGCTGTCCACCGGCGTCCTCAACCCGTGGCTGGTCTTCCTGCCCGTGGAGATCCTGGGCCTGCTGGCGCCGTGGCGGTGGCTGGCCGCCGGCGCGGGCGCGCTGTGGGGCGCGGTCTGCGTGTTCGGGCTCAACGCCGCCAACCGGGTGGCCACCGGGCTGCCGGTCGACTTCATCAGCGCCCTGCAGGAGATCTCGACGCCGATCCTGTGGCTGTTCGCGATCTTCCCGGTGCTGGCGATCACCCGGCAGTTCGGCCGCACCAAAGGCCTGGTCGCGCTCGTCGCCGAGGCCGCGGTCATCGTGGCGTCGATGCGGCTGTGGCCCGACCTCTTCCCCGGGTCGGCCGCCATGGCGCTGGGCGTGATCCTGCTGCTGGTCTTCGCGGTGCTGCGCGACCGGGCCGCCAAGCGGGCCGAGACCGCCGAACTCGCCGCCAAGACCGAGGAGGAGCGCCGGGCCCACGAGGAGCGGCAGGCCGCCACCGCCGCGGCCTCCGACCAGCTGTTCGGGCCCAGCGCCGACCGGCTGCGCCGCAACGCGCCCTGGCTGGCGGTGCTGGGCGGCCTGGTCGCCGCGCTCGCCGCGAGCGGCGTGTTCGGCGGCGGCGAGGCCACCAGCTTCCTGGTGGCCGACGGCTCCTACACCGAGGCCGCCCAGGTCGACTTCCTGCGGGCGTTCGGGTTCGTGCCGCTGATCGCCACCACCGCGCTGGCCTCGGGCGCCTACGCCATGGCCGGGTTCACGTTCGTCTACCCGGTGGGCTACCTGGTGCACGTGTTCGTCGACTCCTGGCCGCTGGCCATGGGCGCGGCGTTCGTGCTGGGCGCGGTCGTCATGGCGGCCGAGGTCTACCTGCTCAGCGCGCTGGGCCGGTGGCTGCAGCGGCGCCCCAGCATCCGCGACGCCGCCGACCACATCCGCGCCGCCATCACCGAGTCGCTGTCGCTGGCGATCCTGGTGGGCTCGCTCATGGCCGGCCTGGCGATGGGCGAGGGCCTGGGCATCGCCCTGGTCGGCGGGCTCTACCTGTTCAACGAGTCGCTGGGGCGGCCGGTCGTGCGCATGGCCGCCGGCCCGACGGCCGTCATCGCCGCCGGGATCGTGCTCAACCTGCTCCACCTCGTCGGCCTGTTCACCCCCGCCTCATGATGATCCGCACCGTCACCGGGCAGCGGACGGCGCCGGCCGGGGTCGCCGGCGCCGTCCTGGCCCACGAGCACCTGCGGATCGACCTGACCACGCCCGCCGACCCGGCGGCGGCCGTCACCGACGACGCCGCCGTGGTCGCCGAACTGCGCGCGGCCCGCGCCAAGCACGGCCTGGGCCTGGTCGTGGACCTCACCTGCCGGGGCATGGGCCGCGACGTGCGCGCCGTCCGGTCGATCTCCGAGCGCTCCGGGGTGCCCGTGGTCGTGGCGACCGGGTGGTACTACGAGCGGTTCCACCCCGGCGGCGAGCCCGGCGGCTCGGTGGAGCGCGCCGCCGACCTGCTCGTAGCCGAGATCGAGGAGGGCGTGGCCGGCACCGGGATCCGGCCGGGGGTGATCGGCGAGGTCGGCAGCCACGGCCCCGCCGCCACCCCGGCCGAGCGCACCGGGCTGCTGGCCGCCGGGCGCGCCGCCGCGGCCACCGGCCTGCCGGTGGCCACCCACGCCCACCTGGGGCAGGGCGCCCTGGAGCAACTGGACCTGCTCACCGGCGCCGGCGTGCCCCCGCACCGGGTCTCCATCGGCCACCAGGACCTCGCCGAGGACCCCGGCCAGCACCGCGCCATCGCCGAGGCCGGGGCCTACGTCGCCTTCGACACCGTCGGCAAGGCGTCCTACCGCTCCGACGAGCACCGGCTGGCGCTGCTGCTGGACCTGCTGGAGGCCGGGCACGCGCGCCGCGTCCTGCTCAGCAACGACATCTCCCGCGACGCCTACCTGGCCTCGCGCGGCGGCCAGGGGTTCGGCCACGTGCTGGGCCCCTTCCGCCGCGCCCTGGCCGAGCGCGGCGTCGACGAGCCCACACTCGACCTGCTCTACCGGGCCAACGCACTGCGGTGGCTGACCGGAACGGAGGAGTCATGACCGCCAGGGAGGGCGGGCGGCCCGAACTGCCCGCCACCGCGCCCCTGCCCATCGCCACCGCGGCCGACGCCGAGCGCGCCCAGCAGCGCCTCGTCGCGGCCGTGGCGGCGCACCTGCCCGGCGCCGAGCAGTTCCGCGCCGACGCCGGGGTGGTGCCCGGCACCGGCCGCCCCGACACCACCCGCCGGGTCGAGGCGGCGCTGGCCGAGGCCTTCGGCGCCGCCGACGCGTGCCTGGTGCAGGGCGCCGGCACCGGCGCCATCCGCGCCGCGCTGTCGGCGGGGCCCTGGGCCGAGGGCACCCGCCGGATCATCGCCCACGACGCCCCCGACTACTCCACGACCGCCACCACCCTGCGCGACGGCGCGGCCGAGGTGGTGCGCGTGGACTACGAGGACCCCGCCGCCCTGGCGCGGGCGCTGGCCGAGGACCCCGCCCGCTGGGTCTACGTCCAGCACACCCGCCAGCGGCTGGCCGACCGGCACAGCCCGGCCGAGGTCATCGCCGCGGCGCGCGCCGCCGGCCGCGGGGTGGTCGTGGACGACAACTACGCGGTGTACCGCACGCCCCGCACCGGGGTGGAGTTGGGCGCCGACGTGTCGGCGTTCTCGCTGTTCAAGCTGCACGGCCCCGAGGGCGTGGGCGTGGTGCTGGGCGACGCCGAGGTGGTGGCCCGCGCCCGCGCCGCCAACTACTCCGGCGGCGGCCAGGTGCAGGGCCACCAGGCGCTGGCGGCACTCCAGGCGCTGGTCATGGTGCCGCTGAACTGGGCCGCGCAGGCCCGTGCGGCCGTGGAGCTGCGCGACCTGCTGGCGGCGGGCGAGGTGCCCGGCGTGGTCGACGCCCGCCTGGCCAACGCCCAGGACCTGTGCGTGGTGGCGCTGCTGGAGCGCCCGGTCGCCGAGCACGTGCCCGCCTGGGCGGCCCGCCACGGCGCGATCCCCTACCCGGTGGGCTCCAACTCCCGGTTCGAGATCACCCCCCTGGTCTACCGGCTGTCCTCGGCGGCGCTGGCCGCCCGGCCCGACCTGCGCCCGTGGGCGGTGCGCGTCAACCCCATGCGGGCCGGTGCCGGGCTGACCGCCGCGATCCTGCGCGCGGCGCTGGCCGAAGGGGCCGCCTGATGTTCCTGCGGATGACCGAGCGCCGCAACCCCGCCCTCATCGACGCCGCCGTGGCGCTGCACCGCTCCGGCGCCATCGAGCCCGACACCTACGTCATCGACCGCGACACGGTCGAGCACAACGCCGCCGCCCTGGCCGCGGCCGGCGCCGAGCACGGCGTGGGCCTGTGGTTCGTCGCCAAGCAGTACGGGCGCAACCCCCTGGTGACCGCCACGGTCGCCCGCCACCTGCCCTTCGCCGCCGCGATCGACCACCGCGAGGCCGAGGCGGCCGTGGCCGCCGGAGCCCGGCTGGGCAACACCGGGCACCTGGTGCAGACGCCGCGCCGGCTGCTGCCCCGGGTCCTGGCGCACGAGCCCGCCTATGTCACCGTCTTCGACCTGGAGAACCTGGCGGCGGTGGCCGAGGCCGCCGCCGCGCTGGGGCGCCGCCAGCGGGTGCTGCTGCGGGTGCGCGGCGCGCCCGAGACCACGTTCCCGGGCCAGGACGGCGGGTTCGAGGCCGACGGCCTGGCCGACGCGGTGAAGCGCGCCGCGCGCCTGCCGGGGGTGGAGGTCGCCGGCGCCACCGGGTTCCCCTGCATCAGCTTCGACCCCGAGGCGGGCCGCCCCCGGCCCACCGGCACCCTGGAGCGGGTGCGCGCGGCCGCGGCCCTGCTGCGCGACCTGGGGGTGGCCGACCCCGTGCTGTCGCTGCCCAGCCACACCAGTGTGAGCACCGTCCCCTGCATCGCCGCCCTGGGCGGCGCGTTCGGCGAGCCCGGGCACGCCCTGACCGGCACCACCCCCGAGCACGCCGAGGACCCCGGCCTGGCCGAGCGGCCCGCGATCGTCTACGTCTCGGAGGTCGCCCAACTGGGGTCGGCGCCCAGCGTGTTCGGCGGCGGGTTCTACAGCCGGGGCCACGAGCGCGAGGCGCTGATCGCGACCTCGGGCGGCGCGCGGCGGGCCGCGCTGCGCTCGGCCCCGGCCGCCAGCATCGACTACTACCGCCGGTTCGACTGGCTGGAGGAGGGCGCGGGCGCGCATGTCGGCGACACCGCCGTCATGGCGTTCCGCACCCAGGTGTTCGTGACGCGCAGCCGGGTGGCCGTGGTCTCGGGCATCGGCTCCGGGCGGCCCGTCCTCGACGGCGTGTTCGACGCGCTGGGCGGGCGGGTCGCGTGAGCGCGCCGTCCGCCGCACGGCGCCCCGCCGCCTTGCCCCCGGACCCGGCGCGCCGCTCGGCCACCCTGCTGGTCCTGGACGGCCTGGGCGTGGGCGCGCTGCCCGACGCCGCCGACCTGCGGCCCGCCGACGCCGACGCCGACACCCTCGGCGCGGTGGCGCGCTGGTCGCTGGCGCGGCGGGGCCGCCCGCTGGCCGTCCCCCACCTGGCCGGCCTGGGCCTGGCGGCCGTGCGCCCCGACCTGGCCGGCGCGCTGGCGCCGCCCGTCCCGCTGCTGCGCGCGGCCGGCGCCCGCTCCGCGCTGGGCTACCCCGGCGCGGACTCCTTCGCCGGGCACCAGACCCTCATGGGCGCCGACATGTCGCACGTGGTGCTGCGCCGGCTGGCCGAGTCCGCCGAGGAGGTCACCGCCGCGCTGAAGGCGGCCGGGCACCGGGTGGAGCCGCTGGAGGGCGGCCCGGTGCTGGTGGTGGACGGCACGGCGCTGGTGCACGACAACCTGGAGGCCGACCCCGGGCTGAACTGGAACGTCTCGGGCCGGCTGGCCGACGCGGCGTTCGAGGAGATCGTGGCGATCGCGCGCACCGTGCGCGCGGTGGCCCCGGTGGCGCGGGTCATCGCCGTGGGCGGGCACTCCGACGGCCCCCTCGCCGGCGCGGTGCGCGCCGGCGCCGACGGCACGGTCGGACTGGACACCCCGGCCAGTGGGTTCTACCGCAACGGCGGGCTGCGGGTGCTGCACCTGGGCGCCGAGGTCGACCACCGCCGCCAGCTGCACGGCGCCGCCGCGGCCCGCGGCCGGCCGGTGGCGCTCGTGGGCAAGGCCGCCGACCTGCTGCGCACCGACGAGCCGGTCGAGCGCCGCCCCGAGGTCGAGACCGAGCGGATCCTGGGCTCGGTGCGCGAACTGGCGGGCCGGGGCCTGGTGGTGGCCAACGTGCAGCGCACCGACCTGGCCGGGCACTCCCGCGACCCCGAGGCGTTCGCCGACCAGCTCGAACTGGTCGACGCCGCGCTGCCGGGAATAGCGGCGCGGCTGGGCGGCGGCGACCTGCTGGTGGTCACCGGCGACCACGGCAACGACCCCGCGCGGGGCCACCCCTTCCACACCCGCGAGTGGGTGCCGGTGCTGGCCGCCGCGGGCGGAGTGCCCGGGGCGGTGCGCGGCGCCGACCTGGCCACGCTCGCCGACGTGGGCGCCTCGGCCGGCCGGTGGCTGGGGCTGGCCGAGGGCGCGACCGCGTGCGGGACGGCCGCCGACCTGCTCGCGGCCGCGCCCGCCGCGCGCTGAGACCGCCCCGCCCGCGCCGGGGGCGCGGGCGGGGCCCACACGGAGGGGCGGCCGGCGCGGGCTCAGTCGCCCAGGTGGTCGACCACGGCGGCGGTGACGTCCTTGGTGGTGGCCGTGCCGCCGACGTCGCGGGTGAGCACCCCCTGGGCGCAGGCGGCCCGGACGGCGCGCTCGACCCGGTCGGCCTCGGCGGGCAGGCCCAGGTGGCGCAGCATGAGGGCGGCGCTGCCGATGGCGCCCACGGGGTTGCACACGCCCTGCCCGGCGATGTCGGGGGCCGAGCCGTGGACCGGCTCGAACATGCCGGGGAAGCGCCGCTCGGGGTTGAGGTTGGCGCTGGCGGCCAGGCCGAGGCTGCCGGCCAGGGCGCTGCCCAGGTCGGAGAGGATGTCGGCGTGCAGGTTGGAGGCCACCACCACCGACAGGTCCTGGGGCCGCAGCACGAACTTGGCGGCCATGGCGTCGACCAGCACGCTCTCGGTCTCCACGTCGGGGTAGTCGGCGGCCACCCGGGCGAACACCTCGTCCCACAGCACCATGCCGTACTGCTGGGCGTTGCTCTTGGTGACGCTGGAGACCTTGCGGCGGGCGCGGGTGCGCGCCAGGTCGAAGGCGAAGCGCATGATCCGCTCGCAGCCGGCCTCGGTGAACACCGCCGACTGCACCGCCACCTCGGCGCCCGGCCCGCGGCCGGAGAAGTTGCGGCCGCCGAAACCGCCGTACTCGCCCTCGGAGTTCTCGCGGACCACCACCCAGTCAAGGTCTTCGGTGTCGGCGGCGCGCAGCGGGCCGGCGACGCCGGGCAGGAAGTGGACGGGGCGGACGTTGGCCCACTGGTCGAGGTTCTGGCACAGCCGCAGCCGCAGGCCCCACAGGCTGACGTGGTCGGGGACCGTGGGCCAGCCCACGGCGCCGAAGTAGAGGGCGTCGAAGCCGCGGACCCGCTCCAGGCCGTCGTCGTCCATCATGGCGCCGGTACGGGCGTAGTGGTCGCAGCCCCAGGGGAACTCCGTCCAGGCGAACTCCAGGGCGCCGCCGGAGTCGGCGGCGAGGGCGTCGAGGACCTGGCGCCCGGCGGCGACCACCTCGGCGCCCACCCCGTCGCCGGGGATCGCGGCGATACGGAAGCGGCGGGACTGGGTCATGGCTCCTCCATCGGCTCGGCTCGCACGGCGAGTCAACCGCCCGGCCGCCGGCGGCGTCCAAGACCGATCCCCGATACCGCTCATAGGTTCGTCCTATGAATCGCGGCCGCGGGCGCCCTCGGCGACGTAGTCCTCGACCGTCTCCAGGAACGCCTGCGCCGCCGGGGTGAGCCGGGCCGCGCGGCAGACCACGATCACCCGCAGCAGCGACACCGGCTCGATGCGCCGCACCCGCGCCCCCAGCCGCTCGGCGATGGGCCGCCAGGACTCGGGCACCACCGCGTGGCCCAGCCCCGAGAGCACCAGCGGCAGGATCGAGGTGCGGTGGCCGACCTCGGCGGCGATGTGGGCCTCCACCCCGCCGGCCAGGATGTCGTCGACCAGCCGGCGCATGAGGCTGCCGGGCTGGGAGACCACGAGCCGCAGCCCGTCCAGGTCGGCGCGGCCCACCACGGCGGGCGGCGGCGGGCCGTCGCCCGGCGGGGAGAGCAGGACCAGCGGCTGGTCGGCCACGGGCAGCACCCGCATGTCGGCGATCCGGGGGTGTTCGGCCGCCCCGAGCAGGCCGACCTCGGCCGCGCCGGTGCGCACCGCCTGCACGACCTCCTCGGGGGTGAAGGCGCTCTCGGCGCTGACGGTCATCAGCGGGTGGGCCGCGGCGAAGCGGGTCATCAAAGTGGTCAGCGGCTCGATGCCGGGCGAGGGCATGGTGACCAGCGACACGCGGCCGCGCCGCAGGCCCCGGGCGGAGCGGGCGGTCTCGCGCACGGTCTCCAGGTCGCGCAGCACCTGGCGGGCGGGCTCGACGATCCGGGCGCCGGTGTCGGTGAGCACCGCGCCGCGCCCCACCCGGTGGAACAGGTCCACGCCCAGCTCGCGCTCCAGCCCCGCGATGGTCTGCGACAGCGACGGCTGGGCGATGTGCAGGTGCTCGGCCGCCCGCCCGAACCCGCCGTGGTCCACGATGGCCAGGAAGTAGCCCAGCTGGCGAGCGTCCACGTCACTCCTCCTCCTGATTCATAGGGCCAGCCTATGGGTGTCAGAGCGTCTCCGTCATTGACGTGTCCGCGGTCACACGTGAGAGTGATCCAGGCGAACCGACCAAAGGAGACCCCCCATGGCATCGGAGTCCACCCCCGAACCCGGATCCCCCGCACCGCCGCCCGGTCCGGGCACGCGGACCGACGTGGAGCAGGCGCTGCTGGCCGGGCGGTCGCAGCGGGAACTGGCCGAGCAGCGCCTCTCCCCCGCCGAGGAGCGCTTCGAGTCGGGCCGGCGCACCCTGGGCTGGTTCCTGGCGCCGGCGGCCGCGCTCGTGTTCTACTTCCTGCCGCTGGACATGGACCCCACCCAGCAGGCGCTGGCGGCCGTGCTGCTGGGCGTGATCGCGCTGTGGATCTGCGAGAGCGTGCCCATCCCCATCGGCGGCCTGATCGGGGTGGCGGCGGTGGTACTGCTGGGCATCGCCCCGCCCGACGAGGTGCTGGCGCCGTTCGGCTCCACCACGGTGTTCACCTTCATCGGGGTGTTCATCATCGCCCAGGCCATGCTCAAGCACGGCGTGGCCCGGCGCATGGCGTTCTTCATCCTGGCCCTGCCCGGGGTGGGGTCC
The DNA here is from genome assembly GCF_013410565.1 of Streptomonospora nanhaiensis. Taxonomy (NCBI): domain Bacteria; kingdom Bacillati; phylum Actinomycetota; class Actinomycetes; order Streptosporangiales; family Nocardiopsidaceae; genus Streptomonospora; species Streptomonospora nanhaiensis. The sequence goes on along the minus strand of NZ_JACCFO010000001.1, from coordinate 6,083,822 downwards.
TCGACCCTGCGGATCGTGCTGGCCTTCGGCGTGATCACCTGCCTGGTCTCCAGCTTCATCTCCAACACCGCCACGGTCGCGATGCTGATGCCCACGGCACTGGGCATCCTGACGGTCATCGCCGGAATGATGCAGGAGCGCGGCCAGGTGCGCCCCGACTTCGACCCCACCCGGCTGCGGGTGGGCGCCGCGCTGATGCTGATGCTGGCCTACGGCGCGAGCGTGGGCGGCCTGCTCACCCCCATCGGCTCCCCGCCCAACCTGATCGGCCGCGCCCTCATCGAGGAGGCCACCGGCGAGCGCATCTCCATGCTCCAGTGGATGGCGGCGGCGCTGCCGATCGTGCTGGCGATGTTCCTGGTCCTGGCCGTGGTGGTGCTGCTGCTCAACCGGCCCGAGGTGCGCCGGATCGAGGGGGTCAACGAGTACATCCACCAGCAGCGCGCCGAGCAGGGCCCGATGAGCCGCGCCGAGCGCAACACCGTCATCGCCTTCGGCATCACCGTGGTGCTGTGGCTGGCCCCGGCCGTGGCCGGCCTGGTGCTGGGCACCGAGGCGCCGCTCTACACGCTGCTGGACGAGCGGCTGGACGAGGGGATCGTCGCGGTCATCGGCGCCTCGCTGCTGTTCGTGCTGCCGGTGGACTGGGGTCAGCGGCGCATGACCCTGGACTGGAGCGACGCCGCCCGCATCGACTGGGGCACCGTGCTGCTGTTCGGCACCGGCATCATCTTCGGCGCGCTGCTGTCCTCCACCGGCCTGGCCGAGACCATCGGCGAGGGGGCGGCCAGCGGGCTGGGGATCGGCAGCGTCTTCGCCATCACCGCGTTCGGGGTGCTCCTGGCGATCCTGGTGTCGGAGACGACGAGCAACACGTCCTCGGCCACCGTGGTGGTGCCGATCGTCATCCCGCTGGCGGCCGCGGCCGGGGTGGACCCGTTCGTGCCGGCCCTGGCGGCCACGTTCGCGGCGTCCTTCGGGTTCATGCTGCCGGTCTCCACACCGCAGAACGCCATCGTCTACGGGTCGGGCTGCGTGGCCCTGCCCCGGATGATCCGCACCGGGATCGTGTTCGACGTCGTGGGCGCGGTGCTGATCATCCTGCTGCTGCCGCTGATGGCGGCGCTGGTGGGCCTGGGCGGCTGAGCCGCCCGCCCCCGCCGGCGCCCGGTGCCCGGAGTCAGCGCGGCGCGGTCGCCTCGGGGGCCGCGCCGCCGTGCGCGCGGGACTCCTCGACCACGCAGTCGGCGCCGCTCAGGCCGCTGAGCCCGGCCGCGTCGGCGGCGAGGCGGCGGTAGGCCGGGCACTGGGTGAAGTCCTCGGCGGTGCACTCCATCAGATGCTCGATCAGCGCCTTGGCCGCCGCCAACTCCTGGAGGCGGCGGTCGAGGTCGGCGTGGTGGCGGGCCAGCAGCGCCCGCCGCTCGGCCCGCCCCGACACGGTGACGACGTCGCGGATCTGCTCCAGGCTCATGCCCGCCGCCTTGCCGCGCAGGATGGTCAGGACCCGCACCGCGTGGTCGGCGGTGTAGCGGCGCCGGCCGCTGACACGGGCGGCGGGCTCCAGCAGGCCCATGGCCTCCCAGTGCCGCAGGACGTGCGGGGCCAGGCCGAAGCGCTCGGCCAGTTCGCCGATGCGCAGCGTCTCAGTTGACTTCATGTTGACATTAACTTGCAGTATTGCCGCCACGTCAAGCGAAACCCCGCGAATGTGGAGGCAGCGATGTATGACGCCGTCATCGTCGGCGGCGGCCCGGCCGGTATGGCCGCGGCCCTGGCCCTGGGGCGGGTCCACCGGACCGTGCTCCTGATCGACAGCGGCGAGGGGCGCAACGCCCCAGCCGCGCACGTGCACAACTTCCTCACCCGCGACGGCACGCCGCCGGGCGAGCTGCGCGCGATCGGGCGGCGCGAACTCGCCGCCTACCCCGGCGTGGAGGTGCGCTCGGGGGCGGTGGCCGACCTCGCGCGGGCGGGCGCGGACGGCACGGTCGACGCGGCGGGCGCGGACGGCGCCGCCGAGCCCCGCTGCTCCGTCGTCCTGGCCGGCGGCGATAGGGCGGATGCGCGGCGGGTGCTGCTGGCCACCGGCCTGGCCGACGACCTGCCCGGCCCGCGCGGGGTGGAGGCGCTGTGGGGGCGCTCCGCGTTCCACTGCCCCTACTGCCACGGCCACGAGTGCGCCGGCCGCCGCGTGGCGGTCCTCGGCGCGGCGCCGCCCCGCGTGCGGCTGGCCCTCCAGCTGAGCCGCTTCGCGGCCGAGGTCGTGCTGTGCACCGGCGGCGAACCCCTGGACGCGGACGCGCGCGCCGCGCTGGCGGCGGCGGGCGCGGCCGTGCGCTGCGAACCCGTGGTCCGCCTGGAGGGCACCGGCGGGCAACTGGAGCAGGTGGCGTTCGAGGGCGGGGCGCCCCTGGCCGCCGACGCGGTGTTCGTGGTCAACGCGCCCCGGCAGCGCAGCGGCCTGGCGGCCCGGCTGGGCTGCGCGGTCTTCGCCGACGGCTGCGTGGAGGTGGACGAGTTCCACCGGACCAGCGTCCCCGGGGTCTACGCGGCGGGCGACATGGCGCGGCGCGCCACCCTGCCCGTGCCGGCGGCGGCGGTCGCCGTCGCGGCGGGGTCCGGGTCGGTGGCCGGCGCCGCGATCGACCAGGACCTGCTCAGCGCCGACTTCGGCCTGCCCCACCCCTTCCCCCGCACGGGGAGCCCGTCGTGACCGCGCCCGCGACCGCCGGGGCGCCCGTCCGCGCCCGCACCGGCCCGGCGACGGCCGGCCTGCTCATCGGCATGCTGCTGTCGGTGCTGGACCAGACGGTGGTGGCCATCGCCCTGCCCGCCATCGCCGCCGACCTGGGCGGCATGGCCGGGATCGGCTGGGTGGTGACCTCCTACCTGCTGGCCTCCACCGCCACCGGGCCCCTCTACGCCCGGCTCAGCGACCGGTTCGGCCGCCGCGCCGTGTTCACCGCCGCCATCACGGTCTTCCTCGCGGGCTCGGCGCTGTGCGGGCTGGCCCAGACCCTGCCCCAGCTCGTGGCGGCCCGCACCGTGCAGGGCCTCGGCGCCGGAGCGCTGTTCGTACTGCCCACCGTCGCGCTCTCGGAGCTGTACCCCCAGCGGCTGCGCGGCCGGGTACAAGGGCTGACCGGCGCGGTGTTCGCGCTGGCCAGCGTGGGCGGGCCGCTGGCGGGCGGCGCCATCACCGACGCCTGGGGCTGGCGGTGGATCTTCCACGTCAACCTGCCGCTGGGCCTGCTCGCCCTCGCGCTCACGGCGTGGGCGCTGCGCCTGCCCCGGCCGCCCGGCGGCGGCGGACGCACCGACCTGGCCGGCGCCGCCCTGCTGGCGGGCGCGACCACGGCGGTGCTGCTGGTGGCCGAGTGGGGCGGCACCGCTTGGGCGTGGACCTCGGGCACGGCACCCGCCCTCGCGGTGGCGGCGGCGGTGCTGGCGGCGCTGTTCGTGTGGCGGGAGCGCCGTGCGCCCGACCCGCTGCTGCCGCCGCGCCTGTTCGCCGTGCCCGCGCTGCGGGTGCTGCTGCCGGCGTGCGGGCTGCTGGGGGTGCTGCTGGGCGGGTCGGTGTTCTTCCTGCCCGCCTTCCTCCAGGCCGCCTACGGCATGGGGGCCACCCAGGCGGGGCTCGCCCTCAACCCCTACGTGCTGGTGTTCATGGCGGTCTCGACGGTGGCGGGGTCGCGCGTCGGCGCCACCGGCCGCTTCACCCCCGTCCTGGTGGCCGGGGCGGTCGTCGCGGCGGCGGGCTTCGTCCTGCTGGGGGCGCTGGGTCCCGGCACGCCCTACGCCGTGTTCGCCGCGGAGATCGCGCTGCTGGGCGCGGGGTTCGGGCTGCTGATGCAGAACCTGGTGGTGGCCGCGCAGAACGCCGCCGCACCGGCCGACCTGGCCGCCGTCAGCTCGGCGGCCGTGGTGGTGCGCGGCCTGGGGCTCGCGCTGGGTGTGGCGGCCTTCAGCGGCCTGCTCACCCGGGAACTGGCGGGTGCCGCCGGCCCGGAGGCGACGGCGGCGGCCGTGCCCGACGTGCTGCTGTGGGGCGCGCCGGCCGCCGCCGCGCTGGCCGCCCTGCTGCTCCTGCTGCGCGGGGCGCCCGCGCGCGGGGGCGCGCGGCCGGAGGCGGGCTGAGGTGTGCGGAGCGCCCCGCGCGGGGGGCGCTCCGCACCCGCCGACCGGGGTCAGGCCAGAACCTGCGCCGACACCCCGGGGTCGGAGAGGAAGGCGGTGTGGCCCGCGCAGCCCGCGTAGCGGTTGTCGGCGCCGGTGAGGGCGACGTTGGCGCTGGGGCGGACGATGAGGTCGCACGGCGAGCGGAAGGTCGTGTGGCTCACGGCGTCCGGGGTGGTTGGCGGCGCTGCCGCCCTAGCCGTGCGCGAAGACGACGAGGGCGCGCTCCTGGGCGTGCGCGTCCGCCGGCACGGCGGCGGCGGCCGACAGCGCCGCGGCGGACGGCAGGGCGGTGAGAACGGCCCGCATCGGCGGGTCCTCCTTCGGGCGGGGGCTCCCGGTCTCGGCAGGCGCGGCCTTCGGGCGCACCCGCCGAAGCACCGGTCGCGCGCCCGAAGGGGCCGTCCGCCACCGGCGGCTTGGGCGGGGCGCGTGTTTGCGGCCGGTGGCGCCGGTTAGGGCAACTCCCACGCAAGGAAGCGTCACGCACGGGCAAAGGCCGTGCGGGATTCGACGCCGGAGCAACGACCAGAGGGGGTAACCGGCATGGACAGCCGCGAGCATCTTGTCGTCTGGCTGAACGACGCCTACGCCATGGAGAAGGCGCTGGAGGAGACCCTGGAGTCCCACGCCAAGGACGCCGAGGGCGACCCCGACGTGCACGCCCGCATCCTGCGCCACATCGACGAGACCCGCGAGCAGGCGCAGACCATGCGGGAGTGCGTGGAGTCGCTGGGCGGCAGCGTCTCGGGCGCCAAGTCGGTGGTCGGCAACCTGTTCGGCACCGGCCAGGCCGTGTTCAACAAGCCGCTCAAGGACACCCTGGTCAAGAACGCGCTGGCCGACTACGCGGCCGAGCACTTCGAGATCGCCTGCTACCGCGCGCTGATCGAGGCCGCGCACAGCCTGGGCGAGGACGCGATCGCCGCGCGCCTCACCCCGATCCTGCGCCAGGAGGAGGACATGGCGCGGTTCCTGGAGGAGCGCCTGCCGATGACGGTGCGCGCCGCCCTCGCCAAGGGCTGAGGCGGTCCGGCCTTCACCCGCCTCACCCCCGCACACGCGTCCGGCCCCGCACCGCCCCGGTGCGGGGCCGGACGCGTTCGGGAGGGGCGGCGGGCGCCTCCGGGGTCTCGGTCCGGTTCCGGGTGTCAACGCGGGCGCGGGTTTGCGATGATGCGGTGCAGGGAGCGCGCACCGGAGCGGAGGGATGCCATGGCGGAGCCGCCGGGGCCCGAGGGTCCCCTGCGGGTGGGGCCCTACACCGTGCTGGAGCGGCTGAGCGAGGGCCCGTACGGGCGGACGTACCTGGCCGCCGGGCGTGGGCGAGGACGCGTCGCCGTCACACTCCTGGACGGGGCCATCGCGCAGGATCCCGACCTGCGGCACCGCCTGGCCCGGGAGGTGGCCGCGGCGCGCCGGATCCCCGGCGCCCGCATCGCCGCCGTGCTCGACGCCGACACCATGGCCGACCCCCCGTGGGTCGCCACCGCCTTCGTGGCCGGGCTGCCCCTGGACGCGGTGGTCGGCCGGCACGGCCCCCTGCCGGCCGCGACGGTGGCCGTGCTCGGGGCCGGGGCGGCCGAGGGCCTGGCGGCCGAGCACGCGGCAGGGCTGCTGCGCGGCCGGATGCTGCCCGCCGATGTCACCGTGGCCGCCGACGGGCCGGTCCTGGTGTCCCCCGCGGTCGTCCGCGCGGCGGCCGCCGGGGCGACCATGACCGGCGCGGTACTGGGCGCGCCGGACTTCCTCCCCCCCGAGACGCTGATGAGCCTGCCCGCCGGGTCGGCCGCCGACGTGTTCTCCCTGGCCTGTGTCCTGGTCTACGCCGCCACGGGGCGCTCCCCGTTCGCGGCCGAGCCGGAGACGGCCGCGGCCTACCGGGTCATCTACGCGGCCCCCGACCTGGCGGGCGTGCCCGCCGCGCTGGTGGGCCCGCTCGGCGCGGCCCTGGACAAGGACCCCGACCGGCGGCCTGCGGCGGCGGAACTGGCCGAGGCGCTTGAAGCGGTCGAGGCGCCCTTCCCCGGGGAAGGCTGGCTACCCGATCCCGTCGCCCGTGAGGTGGCCGACGCGCACCCGGCACAGGGCTCCGTCGCCGACAGCGCGACCCGGGACGCCCGGCTCAAGGCCCGGCCCGCCACCCTGGTGCCGCTGCCGGGGCCGCCCGTGGTCCCGGCCGCCCCGCCCGTGCGGCGCGGCCCCGCGCCCCCTCCCCCGCCGCCCGCCGGCGACGGCCCCGCGCGGGTCGCGCGAGCGGCGCGGCGGCGGCTCGCCGCCCGGGGCGCGTTCAGCGCGTGGGACATGTCCGGCGCGACGGCCCTGGACACCCGCCTGGCCCCGCCGCCGCGCCGCCACGCACCGCCGCCCCGCCTGGTGGGGCGCCCGGAGCCGCGCTCGGGCGCGCCGTCCCCCGGGTACGCCGACGCCGCCGACCCTGTGGGCGACGAGGAGGTCTTCTATCTCCTGGATCGCGACCTCGACGGCGCGGCCGACGGGGGCCGAGGGCCGTCCGACACGGCCGACCCCCGCGCCGGCGGCGAGACCGAGCCCCCGCCCTGGGCGGTCGGCCCGGACGTGCCCGGCGTGCCCAGCGCCGAGCCCGCGCACACGGACGCGGGCGCGGGGCGGCGGACCGGTCTTCTCCCCGCCCTGCTCGCCGGGGCCGGCGCCCTGGTCCTGGCCGTGGTGGTGGGCACCGTCTCCTCCGAGCAGGCGTCCCCCCTGGTCCTCGCGGTCCTGGGCGCGGTGGCGGCGGCCGGGCTCGCGGTGCCGACGGCCGTCCTGACACGCATGCGCCCCCTCCGCCGCCGGCGCCGGGGCGGCGCCGGCGGCACACCCCCCAGCGGTTCCACGGAGTCGGAGAGTTCGGAGTGACCGAGAAGACGGACGGCCCGGGCGGGCTGGTGGAGCTGGAGCGCCTCCGGTTCGACCACCAGGTCGCGATGGACATCCGGGAGCAGGACCGCGCCGACCGCGAACTGGAATTGCGCGCGCGGATCGCCGGGCGCGGCCAGGTCTTCGGCCTGGTGTCGCTGTTCGCCATCCTCGGCACGGCGATCACCCTGGGCCTGCTCGGCCAGGAGTGGGCGGCGGCCGGGGTCGGGCTGCCGGGCGTGGCGATGATCGTGGGCGTGTTCGTCAGCGGCCGGCTGCGCGCGCCCGAACCGCTGCCCGGCGCGGACCCGGCGGGCACGCAGGCGCCCTGAGAGGGGGGCGCCCGCGTGCCCGGCAGTGGTCACGGCCGCTGTTGCGGGACCGCCGCTCAGGCGGCGGGCAGGCCGGTCAGCTCGTTGGACGCCTCCGGCAGCTCCGCCTCCGTCGTGACCTCACCGGTGGCGATGTCCACGGCGTAGACCTTCTTCTCGCCGGGCTCGGTCACATAGGCGGTGCCCCCGCGCACGTACAGCGTGGGGCGGGGGTCCTGCCACTCCAGGGGCTCGCTCCACTCGCCCACCACGGGGTGGGAGGCGGTGACCTCGCCGGCGGCCATGTCGATCACGTGCAGCGCGCCGTCGGTGCCCAGCACCAGCCCCTCTCCCTCGGGGCCGCGCCCCAGCGAGCGGAAGCTGTAGCTGGTGCCCAGGTCGACCAGCTCCAGCTCGCCGCTCTCGGTGTCGATGACCGAGACGCGCTCGGGCCGCTCCAGCTCGGCGTCGGGGTCGGTCTTGTAGTCGCCCAGGACGTAGGGCGAGTCCTCGTGCCCGGCCTGGTTGCCGATGCGGCCGTAGTCGTCGGGGCTGTCGACCTTGGTGATGTCGCCGCCGGAGTAGACCAGCACGCCGTCCTCGCAGCCGATCACCACGGCCTCGCCGCGCGCGGTGGCCTCGCCGTGCACGCCGGGGCACTCCTCGCTGCGGGCGGTCTCCACGCCTTCGGCGTCGAGGACCTGGATGCCGGGGCGCTCCTCCTCGTCGCCGAGGGTCACGACCATCTCGCCGTTCTCCAGCACCAGCGCGACACCGTGGTGGGGGTGCTCGGTGGTGTGCGTGTCGGCCTCGGGCAGGCCCTCTCCCAGGTCGGCGGGGTCGAAGACGGTGACCTCGCCCGTGCCGTCGGAGAACAGCGCGGTCCGCCCGGCGTGGTGGACGACGTGGCCGGGCTCGGGGGCGGGGAACTCGTCGTCGGTCAGCCGCGCGCCGGCGGCGTCCAGGACGCGGAACCCCGAGGAGGTCGACACGAGCACGTGGCGGTCGTCGCCCGCGGGGTTGACCCGGTTGAAGCCCTCCAGCGGGATGTCCTCGACCACCTCCAGGGTCGTGCCGTCGAGGACGTAGAGGCCGCCGTCGTAGGTGGCGACGAGTGCGTCGGCGACCTCGGCGCCGGGCCGCGCGGACTCCTCGGGCGCGGCGCCGGTGCCGGCGCCGCCGGAGCCGCAGGCCGCGGTGGCGGCCAGGCCCAGCACGGCCAGGGCCGACAGCGCCGCCCGGCCGCCCCGCCGGGCGGCGGGGCGGGGACGGAGGGGACCGCCGGAGAGGCGGGGCGGGTGGGGCAGGTGGGGCATGGTGCACGTCCGTTTCTCGGTGTTGCGGGGTGGGGGACCCGGTCGGGCCGCCCCGGAGCGCGGGGGGTGGGGTGGCGCCGGGGACGCCGGCTCAGCCGGTCAGGCCCTCGGCGATGGCGTCGGTGTTGTGGCGGGTCATCTCCAGGTAGGTGGCCGCGCCGCCGTCGGGCCCGGTCAGCGACTCGGAGAACAGCGGCACGACCTCGATCTCCAGCCCGGCCTCCTCGGCCATGACCCGGGCCAGGCGGTCGGGCTGGGAGGAGTCGGCGAACACGGCGGGCACCCCGGACTCCTCCACGGCGGTGGCCAGGGAGTCCAGGTCGGAGCCGCTGGGCGAGGCCAGGGTGGTGCCGCTGGGGATGACCGCGCCGACCACCTCGAAGTCGTAGCGCTGGGCCAGGTAGCCGAACACGTGGTGGTTGGTGACGAGGCGGCGCCGGTCGTCGGGGATGGCGCCGAACCGCTCCTGGGCGTGGGCGTGCGCCTCCTCGACCCGCTCGCGGTAGGCGCGGGCGTTGGCGCGGACCCGGTCGGGGTCCACGCCCCCGACCTGCTCGACCACGGCGTCGGCGATGAGGTCGACCGCCTCGCCGGCGCGCACCGGGTCGGTCCAGAAGTGCGGGTCGGGCGCTCCGGCGGTCTCGCCCTCGGTGTAGGAGATGGGGTCCACGCCCTCCCCCACCGCCAGGGAGGGGGTGCCGGCCGCCTCGGCGGCCTCGACGTTGCGCAGCACGCCCTCCTCCAGGCCCAGGCCGTTGTAGACGATAAGGGCGGCGTCCTCCAGTTCGGCGGCCTGGCGGGCGGAGACGGCGAACGAGTGGGGGTCGGCGTTGGGCCGCATCAGCACGGTCACCTCGGCCTCGTCGCCGACGACGTTGCGGGTGAGGTCGCCCAGGATGTTGGTGGTGACCACGATCCCGGAGCGCTCTGCGGCGATCGCGCCGCAGCCGGAGAGGGCGGTGGCGGCGGCCAGGGCGAGCAGCGCGGCCCCGGCCGCCGCGCGGCGGGGGGCGGCGGGCCGGCGGTCCGGCCGGGGGGTCACCATCCCGTCTCCACCATGAGGTCGGGGCTGAAGCCGAGGTCGAAGGTGCGGGCCAGGCGCAGGTCGTCGTTGTAGTCGATCTCGTGGACGGCGTCGGCGGCGGGTTCGTTGACGTAGGCGCGGTTGGTGTCGATGAGGACGGCGGCGCCCTCGGGCGCCTCGTCCATCAGCTCGGCGGCGGCGGTCTGTTCGCCGGTGGCCGGGTCGTAGGCGCGCAGGGTGCCGTCCTCGCCCAGGACCAGCACCGGCAGCTCCTCCCCGGCCGCGCTGACGGCGGCGGCGGGGCCGGTGTCGAGGTGGGTCCAGGCGCGTTCGCCGACGTCGAGCACCCAGACGCCGCCGTCGCCGCCCCCGGCCGCGCCCGCCAGGACGGCGGCGCCGGGGCGGTGGTGGAAGGCGGTGACCGGGCCGGCGGGGGCGCCGTCGGGGTAGGGGACGGTGTCGGCGGTCCAGGCGCCGTCGTCCTCGGTGAGGACCAGGGCGCCGTCGGCGCAGCCCAGGACCGCGCCGCGCCGGGTCAGCGCCTGGCCGGCGGGGTCGGGGCAGCGCGCGTCGACGGCGGTGCCGGCGGTGCCGGCGGGTTCGCCGTCGCGGTCGAGCACCGTGACGGCGCCGTCGGCGCCCACCGCCACCACGTGCCCTCCGTAGGGCAGTGCGGCGGCACCCTCGCGGGCGGCGGGCTCGCCGGTCCCGCCCTCCTCCAGGGCGGCGCGGTCCAGCAGCCGCACGCCCGCCCGCGAGGTCAGCGCGGCGGTCGTGGTGTCGGCGGCCGCCTGGATCGGGCCCTCGGCCTCGACCTCGCCGACCACCGCGGGGTCGGCGCGGTAGTAGTGCACGTGGTCGCCGTGGTCCACGGTCCAGGTGCCGCTGTCGAGCACGACGGCGCCGCTGCCGGTGCCGAAGTAGGCGAACCGGCCGTCGGCGGCGGCCTCCTCGGCGCCGGGCGCCGAGCCGACCTCGGTCACCTCCTCGGTGGCGGGGTCGAGCATGTGCAGGGCGCCGGTGCCGGTGTCGGCCATGACCAGGCGCCACTGCGCCTCGGCGGTCTCCTCGGCCCCCTCGACGTAGCCGTGGGGGGTGGCGGTCTCCTCGGGCGCCGCGCCGCCGCCGGTGGCGCCGCCGCAGCCGGTGGCCAGCAGCCCTCCGGCGGCGCAGGCGAGGACCGCTCTGGTTGTGCTGCCCAGCTTCATGGTGGGGACTCGTGCTCCTTGTCGCGGTGCGGGGATGGGGTGCGGGGGGCGTCGGGGGGTGGGGAGTGGGGCGCGGCCGGACCTGTCAGGGGGCGGCGGCCGCCGCGCGGGCGGGCCGGTGGTCGCGCACGCGGGCGGCCAGGGCGGAGAGGAAGAACAGGCCGACGGCGACGGCGGCGATGGTGGCCCCGGCCGCGGTGTCCAGGTGCCAGGAGAGGACCAGGCCGGCGGCGGTGGCGGCCGCGCCCAGCAGGGCGGCGCCGAGCATGATCGCCGGGACGCGCCGCGCCCACAGGGCCATGGCGGCGGGCGGCGCGATGAGCAGGCCGAAGACCAGCAGGGTGCCCACGACGTGGAAGGACGCGACGATCGCCAGCGTGACCAGCCCGACCATGGCGGTGTGCGCCAGGCGGGGTGCCAGGCCCAGGGTCTGGGCCTTGCGGGGGTCGAACGCCAGGGCGACGAACGCCCGGTGGCCCAGCAGGGACATCGCGGCGGCGGCCGCCGCGGCCGCCGCCAGGACGGCGAGGTCGGCGGGCCGCACGGCCAGGACGTCGCCGAACAGGAACCCGGTGAGGTCGACGGCGAAGGACTGGGAGCGGGACACGATGATCACGCCCAGCGCCAGCATGCCCACGAAAAGCAGGCCGATGGCGGTGTCAGTGGAGAGCCGGGACCACCGGGTCACCGCGCTGACCCCCAGCGCCATGGCCACCGCGCTCAGCGCCGCGCCCACGAACAGGTTGCCGCCCAGCAGGGAGGCCAGGGCCACGCCGGGCAGCATGCCGTGGGACATCGCGTCGCCGAGGAACGCCATGCCGCGCAGCACCACCCAGGTGCCGGCCAGGGCGCAGGTGCCCGCGACGAGGAGTCCGCCCCACAGTGCCCGCGCGACGAAGGACGCCTCGAACGGGTCGGTCAACCATTCCATACGCACGACTGTACGATGAAAACGATTATCGTTGTCAATCTGGGGGTGCAGTGGAACAGCACACACCGACCGCCGTCGACCTGCGCGGGGTCCACGCGGCCCACGGCTCCACCGCCGTGCTGCACGACGTGCGCGCCGCGATCCCCGCGGGCCGGGTCACCGCCGTGGTGGGGCCCAACGGCTCGGGCAAGTCCACGCTGCTGGGCGTGCTGGCCGGGGTGCACGCGCCCTCGTCCGGCACCGTGGCGCGCTTCCACACCGGGCGCCCGGCCCTGGTCGTGCAGCACAGCGCCGTGCCCGACACCCTGCCGGTGACCGTGGCCGACACCGTCGCCATGGGCCGGTGGGCGCACCGGGGGCCGTGGCGGCGCCTCACCGCCGAGGACCGCGCGATCGTGGCGGAGTGCATGGCGCGGCTGGGCATCGCCGACCTCGCCCGCCGCCGCCTGGGCTCGCTGTCGGGCGGGCAGCGCCAGCGCGCGCTGCTGGCCCAAGGGCTGGCCCAGCAATCCGACCTCCTGCTGCTGGACGAGCCCTCCACCGGGCTCGACACCGCCGCCCAGCAGGCGGTCCTGGACACGGTGGCCGCCCTGCGCGACGAAGGGGTCACCGTCGTCCACGCCACCCACGACCCCGCCGTGGCGCGCGGCGCCGACCACGTCCTGCGCCTGCGCCAGGGCCGCCTCGTCCCCGAGGCGGAGTCCGCGCCCGCCTTGGGCTGAGGGGCGGCGGGGCGCGGGCGGGGTTCGGAGCGGGGTTCGAAGCGGGGTTCGGAGCGGGGTTCGAAGCGGGGTTCGGAGCGGGGGTTCGGTGGGCCCGGACGGGGGTCCGGGGTCGGGAGCCAAAGGGCCGGGCCCGCGCGGGGCGCCGGCGCGGACGCGGGGCGGCGTCCGGGGCGCGTGAGGGGGCCGGGCAGCGGCCGGGCGCCCCCGGGTCACTCCCCCGCCGCCGCGCCACCCGCCCGCAGCGCGAACGCGCGCACCGGCGCCGACCACGCCTCGGGGTGGGACCACGGAAACGCGTGGGCGCCGGGCAGGCGGGCGAACGCGCCCTCGGAGGCGGTCGCGGCGAGGCTGCGGGCCCAGCGCTCGGTGGCGATCCGGTCGCGGCGGCCGTAGAGCACGAGGACCGGGACCTCCAGGCGCGCCACGGACTCCTCCAGGTGGTCGGCCAGGTGCGTTGACACCGTGTGCAGCAGGCGGCGCGGGCCCGCCCGCACCCACTCCGGGCGCTGGGTGGCGTTCAGGCCCGGGGCCTCCAGGCGGCCGTCCAGCAGCCAGCGCGCCACCAGCGGCCCCCAGCGCCGCGCGGCGGGGTCGATGGTCGGGCTCGCCAGCACCGCGCCGGCCACCAGGGGGTGGCCGCGCGCGGCGTGTGCGGCCACCTGGGTGCCGCTGGAGTGGCCCATCAGCACCACGGGGGCGTCGTGGCGGGCGAAGATCCACTCGGCCACGCACCGGCCGTGCTCGGCGACACCGAGTTCGCGGGGCGGGTCGCCGCTGCCGCCGAAGCCGGGCAGTTCGATGAGATGGGCGCGGGTCCAGGCGCCGAGGGCGGCGAGGGCGGGCAGCAGGTACTGCGACACCCCCAGGCCCTGCACGAGCACCGCCTCGGGCACGCCGGGGCGGGGGGTGCCCACGGTGTGGGAGCACACGCGCCCGAACAGGCCGTCGTGGTAGCCGACGAGGCGGCGGTGCGGGAAGGCCGGGGGCTCGCGGCGCCCGGCCCGGTCGGCGCGCGCGGCGTGGCGGGCGTGGTCGGTCTGGTGGGCGCGGCCGGTGCGGTCGGTGTGGTCGGCGCGTTCGGGGGTCTCCGGGCTCTCGGGACGTGCGGGAATCTCGGGGCTCGCGGAGGTCTGGGGGCCTTCGGCATCACCGCTGCCGTCCGCGGCCCCGCCGCCGGTGGCGCTGGTCATCGGGTCCTCCCGTCGCGTCGGGGCGGGCGAGGGGTCACGGCGCGGGGGCGTCCGCGCCGGTGCCCTCGTCGGCGATGCGGACCGGCCGGTGCGCCGCGCTCCCCCGCGCCTCGGCCAGGAACTCCGCCAGTTCGGCCAACGTGAGCGGTGCCGGAAGGTCCTGCCGGGCGCCCAGCGAGGCGAACGCGGAGCGGTAGCGCAGCAGGCCGCCGAGGTCGGTGGGGTAGGCGCGCGCGTCCACGCCGAGCAGCCCGCCGGTTCGGGAGGCGTGGCGGCGGGCCAGCGCGCCCCACTCCTCCGCCGGGAGCTGGCCCATCGACCGCAGCCCGTTGGAGAACAGGTTGACGTGGATGTCCCGGTAGGGGGGCGCGGGCGCCTCGCGCAGGTAGTCGGCGAGGCGGTCGCGCGAGGGCTCGGTCGGGAAGTGCAGCCAGAACGGCACCGAGCCGGTGCGCAGCGCCCAGTAGGGCTCCCACTGGTTGTAGGTCTCCACGATCAGGCGGTCGTCGGGCAGGCCCAGGCGCCGGTACCACCAGCGGTACAGCTCGGCCACCAGCGGGCTCAGCTGCTCGGGCTCGGGGACGGTGATGCGGCGCAGGCGCAGGCCGCGCTCGGCGGCCACGGCGCGCAGGTCGGCGGTGAGCGTGTCGTCGTAGCCCCATTCGGCCTCGGGGCACTCGGCGTCGGCCTCGGGGGCGTCCCAGGTACGGGCGGCGGCGCCCTGTTCGGCGAGGAAGCGGGCGACGCGCTCGCCGCCCTCGGTGTAGCCCTGCGGCGGGATGCCGCCGAGGGCGCCGAACTGGAAACGATGCCGCTCGCCCAGGACCGTGGCGGGCCAGCGCAGCGGGCAGTCGAGGATGAAGACGGTGCCGCCGGGGGCCAGGCGCTCGCGCAGGAACCGGGTCAGCACGGCGCCCAGGCGCAGGCGCTTGACGCGGAAGTACATGAAGCGGCAGACCATCGCCCGGTCCTGGTTGGGGTCGTGCATGTGGCACAGGTCCAGGTCGGGGTCGCGGTCGAGCATGAGGCGGCCGAGGGGGCGCCCGGTGTGCATCGCCGCGCGGGGGTCGTCGGGGTCCAGGCGGGCGCGCACGGGCAGGAGGAAGGGCCGCGCCGGGAGCCGCCCGGGTCCACGTTCAGCCGACCGGGGGCGGAAGAGTCAGCCCGCTTTGCGCGCCGGCGGCCACACCCGGCGTGATCCACGGCCATGAAGCGCTTACCCATCCCCGCGTGCGCGGGGAGCACCCTTTTTCACCTGGGGTGTTGCATCGCAGGAGTGGCGTTTTCGACTACTTGTACTCCATTCAGCGGGAGGGGCACTAGAGCTCAGCCGTCTTCGGGCTTCCTCTCGCCGCCAACGTGCAGAGGCAAAGCCCCATCCCCGGACCGCCATCGCCCAGCATCGACCACCGATAACCGACGACCCGCATCCGCCCTGAGCACCCGGAACCCCTGTCCCTTAAGCCCCGGCAAGGGATTCGCGCGCCACTTCCCCGCCCGACTCGCACGATGAGGCATGCCTGCGAGGGCGAGGGGCCGGAATCCGCATATCGTCGGCGTCCGGCACCGCAATTGGTCGTAGAACGCCCCTCTTGCGCCTCGCTGAAACGCGCCCGCCCACCCCAAACCGCCCTCGAAAAGGGGGTGACGACCACATATTGAGACACCACAGGCGAGCGGGGGTCGCATGTGCCCGCAATGCCCGATTCTCCGGGCGGCGATCTTCGCTCCACGTCCGCAGCGGTGACCGTGGAGCATAGATCGTCGTGAAAGAAGGCGATTTCGTCTCACCATCTGAGAAGTGAGGGGCCGCGCGCCCTCTTTGCCCGTTTCGCGCGGCAGCGGGCCTCGCTCGTCCCGCAGGGACATCGGCATCGGCCAACGCCGGGCGGCCCCGGCGAGCGCGCGCCCCGAACCTCTGCCTCCCTCGCTGCCCCGTCGCCGCCTCCACCACCAACCCAGCGGCCCGGAAAACGCTTACCTTCGCCCCGCACCGCCTCGGCGCCCCGTCGCAGGCGCAATCCCCAACCCCGAACCGACCACCGCACACCCCCGCCCACTCCTCCCTCGCTGCCCCGTCGCCGCCTCCACCACCAATCCCCGAACCGATTACCGCCTCAGCTCTCCCGCTCCGTTGTCCGGCCGGTGCGGAAGAGGCGGTGGTAGTACTCCGCCCTGCTCAGCAGTTCGTGGCTGACGTGGTGCAGGTAGCGCCCGGTGTTGGCCAGGCGGGCGCCGGCCGGGGTCGTGGGGCCCAGGGCGGCGGCGCCCTGGCGGGCGGCCTCGGCCAGGACGGCGTTGCGCTGGGCGCTGGCGATCGAGGCGTGGAACCACGCCTCGTCGTCGATCACGTAGCGTTCGGACCGCCGGCCCGGGGCACGCTCGCGCCGGATCAGGCCCTGGCGTTCGAGGTAGGCCACGGCCTTGGAGACCGACGCCGCGCTCACCCCCAGCCGCCGGACCAGTTCGGCGGCGCTCAGGCTGCCGGCGTCGGTGGTGTGCAGGCAGGCCACCGCCCGCGCCGCCGTGCGCGGAATCCCGCCCCGCAGCAGCAGTTCGGCGAGGTAGTCCTGGAAGCGCTCGACGGCCGCCGGGTTCCGGCCGTAGGCGTCGGCCCGCGCCCTGGCCGCCGGGGCGGCGCCGCCGGAACCGGTCCGGCGGCCGCGCAGCCGCGCCGCCCGCTGGGCGCGCTCGGCCCCGTACCCCCGGGCTCCGCCGTTGCGCGCGACCTCGCGGGTCACCGTCGAGGTGGACCTCCCCAGCCGCCGGGCGATCTCGGCGTAGCCGAGCCCGCCCGCCAGCCCGGCGGCGATGACGCGGCGCTCGTCCTCGGTCAGCCGGCGTCCGGGCATCGCTCCCCCTCCTCCTGCGTCACGTCGATCGGACCGCACCGTTGGCGCGGCTCCCATTATCGGGACGGCGGAGCAGGCACGACCCCTCTCGTCACGATTGCGGCTCAGCCTGTGACCGAATGCGGCAACGCCTATGTGGCAGCGGGTTCGGCCCGTTATGGTGCCTGCGGGAGGCGCCATGAGTCGTGCACTGCGGGCCGAGGATCCGCGCCGGATCGGGCCCTACCGCCTGCACTCGCGGCTGGGCGGCGGCGGCATGGGGCAGGTGTACCTCGGCCGCTCCCCCGGCGGGCGCGCCGTGGCGGTGAAGGTGGTGCGCCCCGAACTGGCCGACGACATCGGCTTCCGGCGCCGCTTCGCGACCGAGGTGGAGGCCGCCGGCCGCGTCGGCGGGTTCTACACCGCGCAGGTCCTGGACTCCGACACCGAAGCCGACCCGCCGTGGCTGGCCACCGCCTACATCCCCGGCCCCTCCCTCTACGAGGCCGTCGAGACCCACGGGCCGCTGCCGCTCGACACGGTGGCCGCGCTGGGCGCCGGGCTCGCCGAGGGGCTGGCCGCCGTCCACGCCTGCCGCCTGGTGCACCGCGACCTCAAGCCCGGCAACGTCATCCTCGCCTCCGACGGCCCGCGCCTCATCGACTTCGGCATCGCGCGGGCCATGGACGCCACCAGCTACACCCAGACCCGCACCGTGCTGGGCACGGCCGCGTTCATGTCGCCGGAGCAGGCCGTGGGCGCTCCCGTCGGGCCGCCCAGCGACGTGTTCTCGCTGGCCTGCGTGCTGACCTACGCCGCGACGGGCAACAGCCCCTTCGGGACCGGGCGGATCGAGGCGGTCGCCTTCCGCGTCGTGCACGCCGAGCCCGACCTGAGCGGCGTGCCGCACCGGCTCGCGCCCCTGCTCGCGGCCTGCCTGGCCAAGGCACCCGAGGACCGCCCCGGCGTGGCCGAGGTGCTGGAGCGGCTGACCGGGGGCGGCGCCGACCACCCGACGCTGGTGCTGCCGCCCCAGGTCACCACCATGGTCACCCTGCGCGAGACGATCCTGGTGACCGACGTGCTCCCGCCCGGCCGCGACACCGAGGCGGAGCTGCGCGCGGCCCTGGAGTCGCGGTTCCTCGCCGACCTGCACCTGCTGACCGCCCGGCGCCATGCCGAGGCCGCCCGGCGGCGGCTCGCGGCCAAGGACCGGGCCCGGGAGCGCGAGCAGGCGCAGCGGCAGGAAGCGAGGAGGGAGCCGAAGAAGGACCGGCCGAAGTCGTCGGGGAGGTCCACCCCCTCCGGGAAGAAGAAGTCCGGGTCCTCCGGCGCCAAGAGGTTTTCGGCCTCGGCCTCCGCGCACAGGCCGCCCCCCGTCCGCAGCACGCGGCGCCCGCCCCCCAAGACCGCCCCCAAGCCCCCGGCGAGCACGGCCGCCAAGAAGGAGGACGAGAGTAACTCCGAGTACGGGTGGTGGCTGGCGATCGCCGCCGGCATCGCGGTCGCGCTGTATGTGTTCCACGAGGGCTTCTCCGTCTGGGTCAGCCAGGCGTTGAACGACGGCACCGACACCCTAGAGGCCGGCGACTGCGTGGGACACGTCCCCCCGGAGGGCGACGTGGAGGTGCCGTGCTGGGCGGCGGCGGCCGACTACACCGTCCTCGGCCTGGCGTCGGCGCCGCCGGAGCTGGAGGCGGGGCTGATCGACTACGAGGCGCCCCACGTGTGCACCGGCGTGACCGGCTGGGACGCGAGCGTGGACCACGCGCTGGAACTCGGCGGCTACACGGTGTGCGTGGAGGTCATCGAGTGAGCCGCGCGCGGCCGGGGGCCGCCTCCGTGCTCACGGCCAGAGCCGGTCGCGGCGCCACGGGCCGGTCCCGGTGGCGCGGCTGTAGCGCAGCCGCGTGTGCCGCCGGCTGGCCGCACCCTGCCAGAACTCCACCTTGTCGGCGATGACCAGGTAGGACGTCCACTCCTTCGGCACCAGCCCGGGCTCGGCCGCCAGGCGGTCGCGGACCGGGCCGAGTTCCCGGTCGATGTCGGCCGGGTCGGCCAGGACCTCGCTCTGCCGCCCCAGCAGCACCAGTTCGCGGGCGCTGGCCGACCGGGCCAGGAAGTCGGCGGCGGCGCGCTCGGGCTCCTCGGCCTCCGCGCGGCCGGACACCCGGACCTGCCGGCCGAGTTCGCGCCAGTGGAAGGTCAGCGCCACGTACGGGCTGTGCGCGAGGTCCCGCCCCTTGGCGCCGGCGGTGCTGACGGCGAACCGCCACCCGGCCCGGTCGACGGACTTGAGGATGAGGACGCGCGCCTCGGGCCGCCCCTCCGGGGTGACGGTCGAGAGCGTCATGGCGTGCGGCTCGGCGACCCCGGCCTCGACCGCGTCGACCAGCCACGCGGCGAACAGGTCGGTCGGGTCGTCAGGGGCCTCGCCGGGGTCGAACGCCGGTAGCGGCCCGCCGAGCACCTCCAGTCCCCGCAGCAGTTCCCGCAGGTCGTCGCCGACGTCCGCCATGGCACCTCATCCCCGCCTCGACACCGCCTTCCGCGCACGATAGTCCCGCCGCCGGAACGCGCGCCACCGGGTTTGCGGGCGTCCGCCGGGCACCCGCGCCGGTGGCCCATCGGAACGGCGGCCGTGCGGCACCCCAGGCCGCTCCGGGGTTCCGTCCTCGGCGCGGCGCGAGGCCGGCGCGGTGCGGGCGGTTCAGTCCTCGGCGCGCTGCTGGAGCCAGGCGTAGGCCAGTTGCAGCCAGTCGGAGAACGCCACGGCGGTCATCGTCCCCGCGGCCAGGCGGGTGGCGCGGGGAGCGAAGATCAGGCCGGCGACATGGGCGGTGGCCACCCACTGGGCCAGGCAGAACGGGCAGGTGAGGAGTTCTCCGACGGCGTGGCGGGCCCCCGTTCCGCGCACCTCCTCGTGCAGCTCCGCCGGGCCCGACGCGCCCTTGAAGCGGGTGAAGGGGGCGCGCAGCGGGCTGGCCACGGGGTCCTTGGCCAGAGTGCGCGAGAGCTTGTGCGTGGAGAGGGAGATCAGGAACAGGTCCCGCGGCGACAGGGAGTCGGGCAGCGTCCGCCCGCGCAGGCGGGTCAGTCCCGCGAGGGCGGCCAGGCAGCCCCCGTAGGTCAGCAGTGTCGCGAAGTAGGCCCGCGTGGGACGGGAGGCGCCGCCCTCGTATTCGCGCCTCTCCTCGTTCACGGTCTGCACGATCGAGGTCATGGTCGTCCTTTCGCACAGCGGCCGGTGGCGCTCCCCGATCGCTACCACAGCCGCCGGGGTGCGGCCGCGGTGCCGGTCGGGCTGGTACCGGTTCACCCGCCGGGTGCTGGGCCGGGGCGGCCGCCCGCAACCCGCCCCCGCGCCGGACGGCGGCTCACCCCCGGCGGCCGGACACCCGGCGGACCAGGGCGGCGGTCCGGTCGCGGCGGCCCCAGGCGACCACGGCGGCGAGGACGCCCAGGATCACCGGCGTCGCCGCGTTCTGGCCGTCGAAGTACAGGAACTGGGTGATGAGCGCGCCGATCATCAGGCCGACCAGCGGTGTCGTCCATGGTGTCTCCCTCTCAGCGTGTGCCGTCACAGGGGTGGACCGCGCGGGGCGCCGCTTCTCATCGGCCGCCGCCGTTGGGGGTGAGGCACCCAGCCGGGCGGCCTTCGGGCTAACGCCGACTCCGGCCCGCCGGCGGTCCCGCCTACCGGTTCCGCTCCCCCGCCCGTTCCGCCCGCCGGCCCCGGCCCCGCCCCGCCGGGCTCCCCCTCCCCCCTCAGTGCGGCACGGCGGCCGCCACCGCGTCCACCAGCCGCTCCACCCCGGGCCGCTCCACGGGGAAGTGGCCCGCCCCCTCCAGGACGACGAGTTCCTTGGGTGCGGCGATGCGCTCGAAGAACGGCAGGCTGACCGCCAGCGGAGTCCACCGGTCGTCCCCGGGATGCGCCAGGACGAACCCCGGCGACGTCGCCCGCTCGGGCTCCAGCGCCGGCGCCGAGTCCAGCAGGTCGCGCAGGAAGCCCAGCGGCATCCGGTTCCCGCCGCCGCGCCGGTCGCCCGCGATCAGGTCCGCCAGGCCGGGCTCGTTGCTGATGGCGCGCATGTTGGTCAGCCACCGCAGCGGCACGCGCACCCCCGCCAGCGGCCCCGCGACCGCCCGCAGCGCCGGCCGGGCCGCCGCGCTCAGCAGCGGCGAGCGGGCCATACGCCGCCGCACCGCCGCGTCGCGCGGGTCGGGCAGGCAGGTGGCGACCACGCGGTCCGCCGCGCCGGTGCGGGTGGCCGCGTCGTAGGCCAGCATCCCGCCCATGCTGGCGCCCACGACCACCAGCGGGCCCGCGTGCGCCGCGCGTTCGGCGCGCAGGAGGTCGCAGGCCATCGCGACCCAGTCGGCGTAGCGGACGGCACCGGGGCGCGGAACGCGGGTCCGGCCGAACCCGGGCAGGTCGGGCACTGCGACGCGCAGGCCGCGCCCGGCCAGCAGCGCGGCGTAGGGCCACATCGCCGCCGCGTGCCCGCCCAGCCCGTGCAGGAACAGGACGCGGGCCGCCGCCTGTGGGTCGCCCACCCGCTCGACGTGGACGTCGGTGTCGCGCCAGCGCCACCACGTGGATTCGCGGCTGGGCAGGGGGTCGGGCCGCAGGGCGGCGGGCAGGGCGTTCAGGTAGCGTTCGTGCATGCCAGCAGTCTCGAAGCGGCCGACCGGCGCCACAAGTCGCGTTTCCGCAGGTCGCGACGGTGCCTCCGCGCCGCGCAAACGGCCACGTCAGCAGCGGTCCCGGCACACGGTGGAGGTGCTGCTGGAGGCGGCTGCTCAGGTTTTCGACCGCGAGGGGCCCGACGCGACCACCAACCGCATCGCCGAGCGGGCGGGCTACTCCATCGGCACGCTCTACCAGTACTTCCCGAACAAGGAGGCGATGCTGCTCGCGCTCACCGAGCGGCACGTGGAGGACGCCGAGCGCGCGGCGACGGCCGCGCTCGCGGGTCTGCGCGCCGAGGAGCCCGACCGGCGGCGGGCGGTGCGGACGCTGGTGGAGTCCGTGGCGGAGGTCCACCGCGAGCGCCCCGGCCTGCACCGGCTGATGTACCGGTACACCCCGCGCCCCCGGGAGGCGGTGGAGCGGCTGGAGGGGACGTATGCCCGGGTGGCCGCCGCGCTGGCCGACGAGTTCGCGCGGTGCGGACACGACCGCGCCGAGGCCGAGCGCGGCGCGCTCCTCCTGGTGCACGCGGCAGACGCCTACCTGCACCGGATCGTCCTGGACGACCCCGCCGAACTCGCCGCCGTCACCACGGCCCTGTGCGCCATGGCCGCCCCCGCCGACTGACCCACCGCCGCCCACTCCCCCGGACGGCGCCCGGAGTGGGCCGGGTCACGGGGGTGTGTTGTGAGATCGGTGGGGGTGATGTCCCTCTACCTGGGATTATGCGGTTATCGTGGACCGCGCGCGCCCCCTCGCCGCTGTTCCGGTCGACTTCGTGCGGTGGGGCGCGTCCCCCGGTCCCGCGGCCCCCGCTCCTGCCCCGCGCCGGGGCCGTGCCGCCCGCCTCCGCTCCGCGACGCGACGCGGCGCGCGCCCACGGGCCCCGCCCCCGCCGGACCCGCCCCGCCCTGCCCCGACCCGGCGGCCCGCCCCCGCGGGTCCGCCCGCGCCGTGCCACCGGCTCCCCCGCGCCCTTCACCCCGACGCCCCTCGCCCCCCTCAAGGAGGCCCAGCCGATGCGGTTGGCCCGGTACGCCGCCGCCGTCCTCGCCGGCGCAGCGCTGCTGCTCGGCCTGTCGATCACACCGGCGGGCACAACGACGGCGGGCGCCGAGGCCGCTCCGCCGCGCCCCCAGGCGCGGTCGGCCCTGACGTGGAACCTGTGCGGCACGGCCGAGCACTGCCCCGGCCGCACCGACCCGGCGCTGAAGGCGGCGGCCGCCGCCGGGCAGGCGCTGACCGACCCGGACCTGGCCTACATCATGCTCCAGGAGGTCTGCGCGGTCTCGCACGTGGCGCCGCTGCGCAAGCGCCTGGGCACCGACTGGGGGGTGTACTTCCGGCCGGCGCGCGACGTGCGGACCGGCGAGTTCATCCGGTGCGGGATTCCCAACGGCCCGGGCTCGGTGCAGCCCGAACTCGCCGGCACGGCCGTCGCCGTCAAGAAGTCCGGCCCCGGCGGCCGCGTCCGCGTCGCGGGCATGGAGTTCGACCCGCCCGACCCCGGCTCCCCCGCCACGCAGGGCGCCGCCTGCCTGGTGGACGACACGTCGCGGACGCTGGCCTGCTCCGCGCACTTCGTGCACAGCGGCGTGGATCCCGACGGCTCACTGCGCACCTGGTACGCCCGGCAGCTGGGCGAGCGGATCGACGCCGCCGTCGCGCGGGGCTACCGCGTCGTCGTCGGCGCCGACCTCAACACCACCTCCGCCGACGGCTACGCCGCCGGCCTGCACGCGGGAGCGGTGGCCGCCGACGCGGGTGCCGCGCCCACCTACGGCCCGGCCTACCCGTTCGAGGCCGCCACCCTGGCGATCGACTACCTCTACTTCGACACCGCCGGCTGGTCGCCGGGCCCCGCGACGGTGAGCGACGTGGTCTGGAGCGACCACCGCATGCTGCGCGGCTCCGCCGTCCCCCGCTGACCGGGCGGAGTTCGGCGCCTTCTCCGCCCTGGCGTGACCCCCGGCCACCCCGCCCACCCCCGCCGTCGGCGGTGAACCGCCGACGGATCGCGGTTCGGGTGATAGCTTTGTCCCGAAAACTGGGACCATGTACCGTTCATCGGTACACACGGGGACCGAAGGAGAAGGCATGGACGTCCGCTTCGCCACCAATCCCGACGACGCCCGCCACTACGGCACCGACGAGCTGCGCCGGCGCTACCTGGTGCAGGGCATGTTCACGCCCGGCGAGCTGCGGCTGACCTACAGCCACCAGGACCGGGTGGTGCTGGGCGGGGCGGTGCCGCTAGCGGAGCCGCTGCGCCTGGGGGCCTACGACCCGCTGCGCACGGCCTACTTCGCCGAGCGGCGCGAGCTGGCGGTCTTCTGCACCGGCGGGCGCGGCACGGTCACCGCCGACGGCGCCGAGTTCGACCTGGGGCCGCGCGACCTCGTCTACCTCGGCATGGGCACCCGCGAGATCGCGCTGTCCTCGGCCGACCCCGCCGACCCCGCCCGCCTCTACCTCTTCTCCACCCCCGCCCACCAGGCCCACCCCGCCGTCCTCGTGCGCGAGTCCGACGTCGAGGGCGTCGAGCTGGGCAGCCCCGACAACGCCAACGTCCGCACCCTGCGCAAGTACGTCGACGGCACCACGGTGCGCAGCTGCCAGCTCATGATGGGCTACACGGCGCTGGCCCCCGGCAGCGTCTGGAACACCATGCCCGCCCACACCCACGTGCGGCGCACCGAGTGCTACCTCTACTTCGACCTCGGCCCCGACGACCGCGTCCTGCACCTGATGGGCCGCCCCGAGGAGAGCCGCCACCTGGTGGTCGCCGACCGCGAGGCCGTCATCTCGCCCAGCTGGTCCATGCACAGCGGCGCGGGCACGGCCAACTACTCCTTCGTGTGGGCGATGGCCGGCGAGAACTACGACTTCGCCGACATGGACCACGTCGCGATGGACGAGCTGCGATGAGCGCGGCGGCACCGGCGCCGGCCGAGGGGCTGGCCGCGATGTTCTCCCTGGAGGGGCGGACCGCCCTGGTCACCGGCGCGCGCACCGGCCTGGGCCGGGCCGCGGCGGCCGGGCTGGCCCGGGCGGGCGCCGACGTGGTGCTGCTGGGCCACGGCGGCGACATGTCCGACGCGCGCGCCGACGTCGAGGCGGCCGGCCGGCGCGCCTGGGAGGAGTCCGTCGACCTCGCCGACCCCGGGCGCGTGGCCGCGGCGGCGCGCGACCTGCTCACCCGGCACCGGGTCGACATCCTGGTCAACAACGCCGGCATCATCCGGCGCGCGCCCGCGAGCGAGCACGCCGACGAGGACTTCCGCGCGGTGCTCGACGTCAACCTGGAGTCGCTGTTCGCCCTGACCCGCGAGGTCGGCCGCCCCATGCTGGAGCGCGGTGCGGGCAAGGTCGTCAACATCGCCTCGCTGCTGTCCTTCCAGGGCGGCATCAACGTCGTGGGCTACGCCGCCAGCAAGCACGCCGTCGTCGGCGTCACCAAGGCCCTGGCCAACGAGTGGGCGCCGCACGGGGTCCAGGTCAACGCGCTGGCGCCGGGCTACTTCGCCACCGCCAACACCGCGCCGCTGCGCGCCGACCCCGAGCGCTCGGCCGCCATCGAGGCGCGCATCCCGGCGGGCCGCTGGGGCCGCCCCGAGGACCTGGCCGCCGCCGTGGTGTTCCTCGCCGGCCCCGGTTCGGACTACATGGCCGGCCACGTGCTCGCCGTCGACGGGGGGTGGCTGGCCCGCTAGCCCCTCCCCGCACCCCCTCCGCCCCGGCCCGGCCGGCCCCCGCGCCCGCCGGGCCCTCGGCGTGCCCGCGGCACGCCCCGCCCAGCAGCCCCGCAGCCCGTCCGGCGCGATTCCCCCGCCTCCCCTCCTTGCCACTGCGATGTGACTCGGCTTACCCTCTTCCCGTTGAAAGAGACAATGTACCGATAGGCGGGACACAATGCCGGGTCAGCAGTCAGTACACTCGTCTCCCGATGGAGGAGATGGGCGTGACGGAGACCGCGCGGGGCATGGCGGGGCGGGGCACCCTGGAGCGGGGCCTCGCGATCATGGAGCACGTGGGCGCGCACGGGGACGTCAGCACCAACGCCGTCGCACGGGCGCTGGGGCTGAGCCGCAGCGCCACCTACCGCACCGTCAACACGCTCAAGGAACTGGGCTACCTGGAGGCCGACCCCGCCACGGGGCGCATCCGGCTGGGCGTGCGCCTGGTCGACCTCGGCGTGAAGGCGCTGTCCTCGGCCGACCTGTTCCGGGTGGCGCCGCCGGTCATGGTGGACCTCGCCCAGCGCACGCGCGAGACCGTGTACCTGGCGATCCCCGATGACGACTCCATGCTCTACGTCGCGCGGGAGCAGGGGCCCAGCTCGGTCGCGCCCAGCGCCGGCCTCGGCGGGCGCCGCCCCCTGCACGCCACCAGCCTGGGCAAGGCGTGGCTGGCCGCGCTGCCGCGCCACGAGGCCGCCGAGCGCGTCCGCGCCCTGCCGCTGGCCCGGCGCACACCCAACACCATCGTCGACGCCGGCGAACTGCTGGCCGAACTGGACCGGGTACGCGCCCGCGGCTGGGCCGTGGACAACATCGAGAACGAGCCCGACGTCGGCTGCGTGGCCGCCGCCGTGCGCGACCGCTCCGGCGCCGCGATCGCCGCCATGAGCATCGCCGGACCCGCCGGCCGCGTGCTGATGCGCGTCGACGAACTCGGCCCGCTCGTGGCCGAGACCGCCGCCGCGCTCTCGCGCCGCCTGGGCCACGTGCCCGCCGCCGGCTGACACACCGCCGCAGCGTCCCGCGCTCCCCCGCGCGGGCGGCGCCCGCACCCGCGGGCACCGCCCCGCCGCGGCCCGCTCCCGGCGCCTTGCGCGCCACCCCGTGCCGCCACGCGCACCGCGCCGCGCCCCCGCGCGCCGGCGCCGCCGCCGCACGGCGCGCCACCCCCCTCACCCCCTGAAGCGCCCCGCCGCGCACCGACTCCCCTTCGAGGTTCCGCTATGGGTTGGGTCCAGAACTACCACCCGGTCGGGCCCCTGTGGCTCTCCGCGATCGTCGCCGCACTCCCCATCGTCGTCCTGCTGCTCGCCCTCGGCGCCTTCCGCCGCTCGGCCCACCTCTCGGCCGCCCTGGGCCTGGGCACCGCGGTCGTCGTCGCCTTCGCCGCCTACCGCATGCCTGTCGACCTGCTGGCCTCCAGCACGGTGCTGGGCCTGGTGTTCGGCATCTGGCCTATCGCCTGGATCGCGTTCAACGCCGTCTACTTCCACAACGTCACCGTGGCCACCGGCCGCTTCGAGAGCATCCGCCGCGCGCTTTCGGGCTTCAACCCCGACCGCCGGCTCCAGGCGCTGCTCATCGCCTTCGGATTCGGCGCGCTGCTGGAGGGCGTGGCCGGCGGCGGCTCGCCGATCGCCATCACCGCCGCCATGATGGCCGCCCTGGGCTTCCAGCCGATCAAGGCCGTGGTGCTGGCGCTGCTGGCCAACACCGCACCGGTGGCCTTCGGCGGCCTGGGCAACCCGCTGATCGTGCTGGGCACGGTGGCCGGGCCCCTGATGGACACCGACCCCGAGACCGCGACGGAGCTGTTCTCGGCCATGGCCGGGCGCCAGCTGCCGCTGCTGTCGCTGGTGGTCCCGGCGCTGCTGGTCGCGGTCCTGGCGGGCTGGCGGCGCACCCTGGAGGTGTGGCCGGCGCTGCTGGCCACCGGCGGCACCTTCGCCGTCACCCAGTTCCTGGTGGCCAACTACCTCGGTCCCAGCCTGGTCGACGTGGTCTCGGCCCTGGCCTCCATGGGGGCGCTGTGGGGGCTGACCCGGTTCTGGCGGCCCACGACGGTGTGGCGCTTCGAGGGCGAGCCGGCCGACGACGCCCGGCCCGAGGCGGCCGGCGCCGAGGGCGCTGAGCCCGAGCACCGGGGCGTGCGCGCCTGGACCCCCTACCTGATTCCTGATCGCGGTCATCTTCGTCTCCCGCGTCGGCAGCATCTTCGAGAACCTGCCGCCGTGGGCGGACGTCACCGCCTGGCTGCAGGCCGCCACCGTGGTCGTCCCCTGGCCCGGCCTGCACGAGGAGGTCGTGCGCGTCCCGCCGATCACCGCCGAGGACACCCCCTACCCCGCCGAACTGAGCCTGGACCTGCTGTACTCGGCCGGCACGGTGGCACTGGTCGCCTCGGTGATCGCCGGGCTGGTGATGGGCGCCTCGGTGCGCACGCTGGCCCGGGTCTACTGGGAGACGGCCGTGCAGATGCGCTGGGCGCTGGCCACCATCACCATGATCCTGGCCATCGCGCACGTCATGAACTACTCCGGCGCCACCTCCACCCTGGGGCTGGCCCTGGCCACCACCGGCGTGCTGTTCCCGTTCTTCGCCGCGTTCGTGGGCTGGCTGGGGGTCTTCCTCACCGGCTCCGACGCCTCGTCCAACAGCCTGTTCGGCCCCATGCAGGTCGTCTCGGCCCAGCAGCTGGACGTCAACCCGGTGCTGGCCGGCTCGGCCAACACCACCGGCGGCGTGATGGGCAAGATGATCTCGCCGCAGAACCTGTCGGTGGGCGCCACCGCGATCGGGCAGAGCGGCAAGGAGTCGGTGCTGCTGCGCCAGACGTTCGGCTGGTCGGTGCTGCTGACCGCCGTGGTCGGGCTGCTCACCCTCGTGCAGGCCCACCTGCTGCCGTGGATGATCCCCACGCCGTGACGCCCGCGCCGCGGGGCCCCGGCGGCGGGCGCGACGTTTGGCGCGGCCCGCCGCCGGTAGTGCCCCGGGCATCGGGCATCCGGACGGGAAGGAGGCGGCCATGGTGGTCAAGGGGGCCGCGCAGGGGGCGGCGGCGGGCGTGCTCGCCACCGGGGCGATGACGGCGGTCCTGGAGGCCGGGCGCCGGCTGTCCGGCCACGGGCAGCCGCCCCGCCACATCGTGCGGGCGCTGCTGCCCGGGGGCGGCGGCGCCGTGCCCCGGCGCGGCGAGAACGCGGCGACGGCCGTCGCCCACGCCGGGTTCGGCGCGGCGGCGGGGGCGCTGTTCGGCGCGGCCACCGGCCGCCGCCGGCCCTCGCGCCTGCTGGGAGCGGGCTACGCGCTGGCCGTCATGGCCGCCGGCTACCAGGGCTGGGCGCCGCGCATCGGCGCCCAGCCGCCGCTGCACCGCGACCGGCCCGACCGCGTGGCGACCCTGGCGGCCGCCCACGTCGTCTACGGCTGGGGCCTGGCCGCGGCGCTGCGCCGGTGGCGCCGGGGCCGCTGAGGTGCCGCGGGCCGTGCCCGCGGCGCGCGGCGGGGCCCCGCACCGGGACGTCCTCCCGGGCGGGGCCGCCGGCGCGGCGCACACGCGTGGCCGGGCGTCCTGCGGCCGGGCTACCTGCGGCCCTCCTCCAGGCGCAGGGCGATCCCCAGCGCGAAGAACGTCGGCGCCCACTCGCCCACGAACAGGCCCCACCGGTCGGCGCGGTCGATGCCGGCGTCCTCCCGTTTGAGGGACACGCACCAGGACAGGAAGCTCAGCCCGATCGAGGCGGCTCCCGCGGCATAGGCCATGTCGGCGGTCAGGCCCATCTGGGCCAGTTTCTTGATCATCGTTCACCCGTTCCCTCATCGTGTGCGGCGCACGAGTGTGCGCCCAAGGGCCCGCGCTGCCCGCGCCGGTGTCAACGCAACCCGGTGCGCGGGTCAAGCGCGGATGAAGGCGGCCGGGGACCTCGGCCGGTCCGCCGCGCCCGGCCGCTCACAGGGCCAGGGACTCCCCCGGGGCCACCACGGTGACGTCGGCCCCCAGGCCGCGCTCGCGCATGGCGGCCAGGAAGTCCGCCAGGCCCGATCTGAAGACGGTGTAGTCGTCGTAGTGCACCGGCAGGACGCGGCCGGGCCGCAGCAGGTCGGCCAGCCGCGCGCCGGCCCGGCCGTCCATGGTCACCACCAGGCCGCCGGGCAGCGTGGTGCCGCCCGTGGTGCCGCCCAGGTGCACGACCATCAGGTCGATGCCGGGGAAGCGGTCCCGGATCTCGGCGAGGCCGGGGAACAGCAGCGTGTCGCCGGTGACGTAGACGCGCAGGGCGGCGCCGGGCGCGGAGAAGTCCAGGACGGTCCCCATCACCGGGGGCAGCAGCCAGGGCAGGCCGCGCGGCGCGTGCCGGCCGGGTACCGCGGTGACGCGCAGCGTGGTGTCGGCGGCGGCGAGGGTGTGATGGCGCCAGGTCCGCAGGCCCACGGAGCGGGAGAACCCCCACTGGTGCAGCCGGGTCGCGGCCTTGGGCGTGGTGAGGACGGGGACCTCGCGGTGCAGGCGGCGGCGGGCGATGCGGTCGAAGTGGTCGCCGTGCAGGTGCGACAGCACCACCGCGTCCAGGTGCGGCAGGTCCTCGGGGGCGAGGGCGGGCTCGGTCCGCCGCCGCGACACCAGGCCCTTGCCGAGGTAGGCGTACTGGCCCCGGTGCAGGAAGTTGGGGTCGGTGAGGACGGTGAGGTCGCGCCAGGTGATGAGCGTGGTGGCGGTGCCGATGAAGCGCACCGACCCGTTCGTGCTCGCGTGTTCGGCCATGGCCGGCGACTACCCGGGGCGGGCGCCCGGCCCACACCCGCCGGTTCGATGAAGCGGCGGCGGGGTGGCGCGGGGCGGGCGGGGCGCCGCGGGGCCGGGGCACCGCCGAGAGCCGGCAGCGCGCTGGCCTGGGCATATGCCGCGACGAAGCCATAAGCGGGGCTTATATGGATCATGGAAACGCCCCTCTACCCAAACCGAGCCGGATTCGTGTTGCATGGGCGGGTCTGTGTCGCGGACCACAGGCGGTGGTGACCCCATTCAGCCACACGCGCCCCGCCCCTCCCGGCGGCGCGCGGGATGGCCCCGCCGCCCTGGCCCCCGACGGCACCGCGCCGCGCCGCCACCGCTGTCGGCGCCCGGGCGTGGTGCGTGCCGAAGTGCGCGAGCCGTGCGGACGCGGTCGCGCGCCGCCGCTCGTGCGCCGCGGACCGCCGCGCCGCGCGCGGACGGCGGCGCCGAACCCGCACGGGTCTGACTATGGAAGAGCAAGATGACTGACACCTTGGTCGTGCTCCACGCGACGATCGCCATCGTCGGTGTGGTGCTGCTGATCATCTGGGCGGGTGTCGAGCCGGTGATCGCCCTCGTGGTCGGCTCGATCTACCTGGGTCTGGCGGCCGGGCTGGGCTTTGAGAAGACCATCACCACGATCGCCACCGGATTCGGCGACATCATGGCCGAGGTCGGCCTGTTAATCGGGTTCGGCGTCCTGCTGGGCTCACTGCTGTTCGCCATGGGCGCGCTGCAGAAGCTGGTGGAGCTGCTGCTGCGGCTCCTGGGCCCCCGGCGGCTGCCCTACACGCTGGCCGCAGTGCTGAGCACGATCTTCCCGTCCATCTACGTGGACGTGCAGCTGGTCCTGGCCTCGCCGCTGGCCCGCTCGGCCGCCCCGCGGATCGGCCGGCACGGCCTGGCCCTGATGGGCGGCGCGCTGAGCGCGGGCATCCTCATCGGCTACGTCTTCGTGATCCCGGGCCTGGGCACGGTGTCCATCGCCGGCCTGCTGGACCTCCCGCTGGGCACGATGATGCTCTACGGCTTCCCCATCGCGCTGGTGACCTCGGTGCTCACCACGTTCCTGTTCAGCCGCCTGCTGCGGATGGGCTGGTGGAACGCCGCCAAGGACGAGCAGGAGCTCGCGCCCGGCGAGCCGGGCGCCGCCGTCACGGCGGCGGACGCCCCGGAGGGCCCGACCGGTACCGCGGGCGCGGACGGGTCCGGCGGCACGGCCGGAGCCGGGGGCGCCGGCGGTGTGGCCGTGGAGCAGCGCGGCGCGACCCGCACCCCGCCGCTCTACGTCTCCCTGCTGCCGATCCTGGTGCCGCTGGTCATGATCGGCGGCGGCGCCGTCGCCGAGGCCGCCGGCGTGGAGTCGGCCGCCGTCGCGTTCTTCGGCGACCCGGCGCTGGCCCTGTTCGTCGGCCTGGTCGGCGCCTACCTGCTGGCCCGGGGCGCGCTGGGCACCAAGCGCACCAACGAGGCGCTGAACGAGGGCCTGAACACCACCGGCCAGATCCTGCTGGTCACCGGTGTGGGCGGCTCCCTGGGCGCCGTCATCGGCGAGACCGCGCTGGCCGACGTGCTGGGCGGCTTCTTCTCGGCCGAGCACGGCACGCCCGCCCTGGTGGCCGTGGTCCTGGCCTGGCTGATCGCGGCGGTGCTGCACCTGGCCATCGGCTCGATCTCGGTGGCCGCGATCACCGCCGCCGGCATCCTCGCCCCCATCCTGGGCGGCCTGGACGTCCCCACGGTGGTCATCGGCCTGGCGATCGGCTCGGGCGCCCTGTTCGCGCTGCACGTCAACAGCAACTTCTTCTGGATGTTCCAGTCCCTGCTGGGGATCTCCACACGGGGCGCCCTCAAGGCGCTCACGTTCGTCACGGCGCTGGCCTCGGTGGTCTCCCTGGTCCTGGTGTGTGCCGTGGCCCTGGTGGTCTAGCACCCATCCCCCTCGGGCGGGCGGCCGGCGCGACCGGCCGCCCGCTCCCGCGCGGTCCCGAGGCCGCACCCCCGCACTCCCCGCACGCCCCCCGCGAACGCACCCCTCCGCCACGCAAGAGAAAGGACGCCATGCAGCCGCTTCGCGGAACGACCGTCGTGTCCTTGGAGCAGGCCATCGCCGCTCCCTACGCCACCCGGCAGCTCGCCGACCTCGGCGCGCGCGTCATCAAGGTCGAGCGCCCCGGCGCGGGCGACTTCGCCCGCGGCTACGACTCCCGCGTCAACGGGCTCAGCTCCCACTTCGTGTGGGTCAACCGCAGCAAGGAGTCCCTGACGCTGGACTTCAAGGACCCGCGCGGCCTGGCCGTGCTGCGCCGGCTGCTGGCCGGCGCCGACGTGTTCGTGCAGAACCTGGCGCCCGGCGCCGCCGCCCGCGCCGGGCTGGGCGCGGCGGAGCTGCGGGCCGCCGACCCCCGGCTCGTCGTCTGCGACATCTCCGGCTACGGCTCGCCCGGCCCCTACGAGACCATGAAGGCCTACGACCTCATGGTGCAGAGCGAGTCGGGCCTGCTGTCGGTCACCGGCACCGGCGAGGACATGGCCAAGGTGGGGATCTCGGTCTCCGACATCGCCGCCGGCATGTACGCCTACAGCTCGATCCTGGCGGCGCTGCTGGAGCGCGCCCGCACCGGTGTCGGCGCCCACCTGGACGTGTCGATGCTGGAGGCCACCGTGGAGTGGATGGGCTTCCCGCTCTACTACACCTACGAGGGCGCCGAGCCGCCGCCGCGCGCCGGGGCCGCACACGCCACCATCTACCCCTACGGCCCCTTCACCGCCCGCGACGAGACGGTGGTCATGATGGCCGTCCAGAACGAGCGGGAGTGGCGCGCCTTCTGCGCGCGCTTCCTGGAGCGCCCGGGCCTGGCCGAGGACCCCGACTACGCCTCCAACGCCGCCCGCAACGCCAACCGCGAGGCGCTGGGCGCGGTGATCTCCGCGCGCTTCGCCGAGCTGTCCGGCGACGAGGCCACCGCGCTGCTCGCCGCCATCCCGGTGGCCTACGCCCGCGTCAACGGCCTCGCCGACGTGTGGCGCCACCCCCAGCTCGCCGCACGCGGGCGCTGGCACGAGGTCGACACCCCGGCGGGCCGGGTGCCCGCCCTGGCGCCGCCCGGTGTCGCCGGTGCGCCGCGCATGGACCCGGTGCCCGCCCTGGGCGAGCACACCGACGCCATCCTCGGCGAGCTGGGCCTGCCGGCCGAGGAGGTCGCCGACCTGCGCGCCGAGGGGGTCGTGTGATGGCGGCGCCCGCGCCGCACCCCGCGCTGGCCGGCGCGGTGACCTGGCTGTTCGTCCCGGCCGTGCGGCCCGACCGCTACGCCAAGGCGGTCGCCGCCGGAGCGGACGCGGTGATCGTGGACCTGGAGGACAGCGTTCCGGCCGGCGCCAAGGCCGAGGCCCGGCGGGCGCTGGCCGAGGCGTGGCCGCGCGCGCTGAGGCCCGCGCTCACGGAGGCGGGCGGTCCGGCGGTGGTGGTGCGCGTGAACGCGCGCACCGCCCCGGAGTTCGCCGAGGACGCCGCGCTGTGCCGGGAGCTGGGCCCCGCGGCGGTGGTGCTGCCCAAGGCGGAGTCGGCGCAGGACGTGCGCGCAGCCGCCCAGGCGTGCGGCGCGCCGGTGCTGCCGCTGGTGGAGACGGCGCGGGCGCTGGTGGACCTGCGGAGCGTGGCCGGGTGCGAGGAGAGCGCGCGGCTGCTCTTCGGCGGGGTGGACCTCGCCCTGGACCTGGGCGTGAGCGACGACGCGGCGCTGGACTCCGCGCGCGCCGACCTGGTCCGCCACTCGGCGGCGTTCCGGCTGCCGCCGCCGGTGGACGGCGTCACCACGGCCGTGCGCGACCCCGATGCCGCCGCGCGCGACGCCGCGCGCGCCCGGCGGTGGGGCTTCGGCGGCAAGCTGTGCGTGCACCCCTCGCAGGTGGCGGCGGTGGCCGGGGCGTTCGCGCCCGAGCCCGCCGAGGTGGAGTGGGCGCGCGGCGTGCTGGCCGCGGCCGATGAGGCGGGCGCGGCCGGTGAGGGCGCGGTGGCCCGCGACGGTGAGATGATCGACCGGCCGGTCGTGGAGCGGGCCCGCCGCCTGCTGGAACGCGCGGAGCGCGCCGGGCGCGGCGGCGGCACCGGGAACGCTGGAAGCATCGGGAGCGCCGGGAGCCCCGAGCCCGCCGACTGGGCGGGGCGCCGGGTGGGCGGGGCACCGGGCGGGTCCGCGGCCGGCGCGGAGGGGGATCGGCCGAGGGGGGAACCGGTGGACATCGCGCATCTGCGGGACTTCATCGCCGTCATCGACAGCGGGAGCTTCACCCGCGCCGCGGCGCGGCTGTTCGTCTCGCAGCCGGCGGTCAGCCAGCGCATGACCCAGTTGGAAAGCGAGCTGGGCGTGCGCCTGGTGGAGCGCGGACCGCGCGGCGTGGTGCCCACGCCCGCGGGCCGCGCCCTCTACCGCGACGCCCAGCACCTGGTGCGGCAGTTCGACCGGATCACCCAGGACGTCGGCAGCGACCGCCACACCATCCAGGGCGCGGTGGCGGTGGGCCTGCCCACGACGGTGGCGGTCTACCTGGCACCGGCCCTGTTCACCTGGACCAAGCGGCACTACCCGGGTGTGCACCTGCAGATCTTCGAGTCGATGAGCGGCTACATCCAGGAACTGCTGCACGTGGGGCGGCTGGACCTGGCGGTGCTCTTCCGCGCCGACGACGCGCCCCGGGCGGGCGAGACGGTGCTCTACGCCGAGGAGCTGTACCTGGTCGGACGCCGCACGGGCGCCTGCCCGGCCCCGGACGCGGCGGCGGACGCGGCGGGCGGCGGGGCCGTCGGCTCGGGCGTCGGCGAGGTCCCGCTGGCCGGACTGCGCGGGCTGCCGCTGGTGGTGCCGGGCCGGCGCAGCAACCTGCGCGACATCCTCGACCGGGCGTTCGCCGACCGGGGGTGGACCCCCACCATCGCCGCCGACGTGGAGTCGCTGGGCACCATGACCCGCATCGCCGAGAGCGGCGAGGCGTGGGCGGTGCTGCCGATGTCCAGCGTCACCGCCCTGATGCGCACCCCCGGCCTGGAGGTCCGCCGCATCGTCGACCCGGTGCTGGACCGCTATGTCGCGGTGTGCACGGTCTCCGACTACTACGAGCCCCGCGACGCGGTGTCGGCGGTGCGCCACGGCATCGTGGAGGTCACCACCGCGCTGGGCGCCAAGGGCGAGTGGCCCGGAATCCGCCTGGCGGAGGGCGGCGACGGCCCGGACTAGGAGGCGGTCCGGGCGACCGGCACCGGTTCGGTGTACCAACATGACGCCGCGCCGGCCCAGCGCGCGTCCCGCCGACCGGTTCCGGACGGGACGCCCTCACGCCGAAGGCCGCCAACCGGGGCGGCGGCCGCCGTCAACGGGCTCGCCTGCCGCGCGCCGGGCGCGCCGGGCGGCGGACCGTCTTCGATGGAGCGCGCCGGCGGTCCGACCGCCCTGGGGAGACGTACGCCCCGGGCGACCGCCGCGAGCCGGGACGGCGGGCGGGTTCGGCGGACTCAGTTCTCGGGGGCCGTGCCGTCGTCGGTCGGGGCGGAATCGCCGGGTGTGTCGTGGTCGCCTGAGCCGTGCGCGGCCGGTCCGCTGTGCGCGCCCCGGACACCGGGCGCGCCGTCTTCCTCGCGCCGTCTCGCGCGCGTGTCCCGCCCCTCGTGGGTGTCCTCTCTATCCCGGGCGGCCGGTCCGCCGTACGCGGCGTCCGCCTCGGAGTCGCCGGTCGCGCCGCCGTCCGGTGCGGGCGCGGCCGTCGGCTCCCCCGTGCCGCCCGGGGGCAGGGGGATCTCCAGGGCCAGTCGGAACAGCGCCGCCGTGGGGCGCTCGGCGACCAGGCTGCCGCCCAGGGCCGCCGCGCGCTCCTCCAGGTTGCGCAGCCCGCCCGAGGAGCGCACCGCCGCGCCGTCGACGTCCTCGTCCACGCCGTCGTTGGCGATCTCGGCGTACAGGCGGTCGCCGCGCACCTCAACGGTGATCGCGCAGTGCTCCGCCTTGCTGTGCCGCAGCAGGTTGGTGACGCCCTCGCGCAGCAGGGTGGCCACCACCGTGGCCACGGCGGGCGGCAGGTCGACGGTCTCGACCCGCATCCGCAGGTCGACGTCGGCGGACTCCAGCACCGAGCGCACCGACCGGCACTCGTGGTCCAGCGACAGGTCGCGGTAGCCGTGGGCCACCGCGCGCACGTCGCTCAGCGCCTGGCGGCCGATGTAGAGCACCTCGGCGACCTCCTGGCGGGCCTTGCCCGGCTGGCGGTCGACCAGCCGGTGCGCCAGCTCCGCCTTGAGGGTCATGGCCGACAGGCTGTAGCCCAGCAGGTCGTGCAGGTCGCGCGCGAAGCGCAGCCGCTCCCGGATGACCGCCATCTGCGCGAGCTCGCCCTGCGCCAGGCCGAGCTCGCGGACGATCTCGCCGAGGTGGCAGAGCAGGTAGACCGCCAGCCCCAGCACGCAGGTGGAGACCGCCGTGTAGGCGATGGCCGCCGGACCGCCGCCGAAGGCGCCCTGCACGGCGCCCATCACCACCGCCAGCAGCCCGAAGGCCACCCGGCCGACGGTGCGCGGCAGCACGAGCAGCAGGCTGCCCGCCAGCAGGATGGGCATGCCCACCCACGCCTGGCCGTAGTACAGCAGCGGCAGGCAGGCGAGCATGGCCTGGGGGATCAGCAGCCAGGTCGCGGCCGTGCGGCGCTCGCGGCGGCCCGACCAGGCGCCCTGGAGCAGCTGCAGCGCGAGCAGGGCGGCCATGAGGACGAGCGAGACGGCGGTGGGCACGGGACCGAGGCGCAGCTGCACCACGTTGATGAAGCCGACCGCGCACAGGCCGGCGAAGACGGTCGCCGTGACGGCCCACGCCAGCCGGGGGGCCATGGTTGTCGCAGCAGAGGAGGGAGTCTGGTCCGCCGAGCCGTTGTCGGATGCCATGGATATCCGCTCCCGCAGGCGTCGAACCGGGCACAGGGGGTCGGACGGGCGGCGCTGCCGGTCCGCATCGGAGGATATACAGCCGGTACGTCAATCCGGCAATACGGACGGCTCGCCGCCCTCGGCGGGCACGGCAGCGGGGCGGCGCACCGCAGTGCGCCGCCCCGGGCGAGCGGCGCGGGGACGCGCGCCCGCCGTGGCGCCGGACCGGGCTTTCAGGAGGCCGCGGGGCGGGTGCAGATCGAGGTGGGGGTGACCACGGCGTCCTCGGCGGTGGTCCAGTTGTCGAACTCCTCGATCACGAGGTCATTCGGCTCGACCGAAACCGGACCGGGTCGGAGGGCCGTTTCCTGGGTAGACATGTTCCGCTCCTCCATTCGCACATTCCCATGGGGCACAGCATTCGGACGGGGGGCTGACATGCACGGCCCATTGTCGTGCCCTGTGCGGACGTCGGGTAGTGCGCCCGTCACGACCGGGCGGGTGCGTTCCTCACGGCCCGGCCCGGGCGCCGCCGCGCGCCCCGGCCGTGTGCCGGGGCCGCTGCCGGAGGCCGGGGGCCGCCGCCGGGGGTTCCGCAACGTCTTCGGAACCCCCGGCGGGCACCGTGTCGTAGAGACGTGTGGAGGAGGTGCCATGGCAGTATCCGTCGCCCCGTTGACCGCGCCCGAGGACTCGGTGCCGCGCGGCGAGGCGGACCGCGGACCGGCCGAGGGACCGTCCCGCGCCGGCCGGGCCGCCCGGGAGGCGCGGCGCCCCGTGCTTTCGCGCGCGCCGGGCCGCCGCATAGGCTCGTCGGTGACCGGGCCTCCCGGGCGCGCGCTGCGCCGGGCCGGCGCGGCCGTGAGCCGGCGGCGCGGCGCGGTCCGCTCCCCGCGACGGCGAAGCGGTCAGTGGGACCCGGGGAGGACCGGCATGCGTGGTGGTGCGCGCGGCAGCGAGCTGGTGCCCGAGTCCGCGCTGGGGTGCCTGCGGTCCTCGGTCGCCCTGGTCATCGGCGGCTACTACCTCATCAGCGCGCTGCACCTGCTGCTGCGGCCCTCCTCCCCGGCCGAGACCGCGCTGGCGCTGGCCGTGCTGACCGCCCTGCTCCCGCTCCAGTTCGCGCTGTGCCGCTGGGCGCCCCGCCCGGAGCACCGCGTGCGCGCCCGCGCCGGGCTGGCGGTGCAGTCCGTGCTGGTGTTCCTGCCGCCGCTGGTGACCCAGGACGCGTGGCTGGGCATGCCCGGCTTCCTCGCCGGCAGCGCGCTGCTGATCCTGCCGCACCGCTCGGCCTGGCCGGTGTTCGCGCTGGTCGTGTCGGGTGTGGTGGTGGTGCACACCCAGTTCGGCGCGGTGCCGCCGGCGCAGAACGGCGGTCCCGTCTACATGGCGGTGCAGGCGGTGGTCTCGGGGCTGGTGCTCTACGGCATCTGCCGGCTGCGCGACCTGGCGGTGCACCTGAGCCGCACCAAGGACGAACTGGCCGACGCCGCCGTGGCGCGCGAGCGGCTGGGGTTCGCCCGCTCGCTGCACGACCTGCTGGGCGACAAGCTCTCGGAGCTGTCGATGAAGTGTGAACTGGCGCTGCGGCTGATCACGTCCCGTCCGGCCCAGGCGCGCGAGGAGCTGGCGCAGATCCTCCAGATCAGCCGACGGGCCTCCACCGACATGCGGGCGGTGGCGCGCGGGTACCGCGAGCTGCTGCTGGAGGCGGAGTGCCGCTCGGTGCGCGCCGTGCTGACCACGGCGGGAGTGCGCGTGGACATGGCCAACGACTGCGGGCGGCTGCCGCTGAACGCGAGCATGCTGCTGGCGTCGGCGCTGCGCGAGGGGGCGAGCAACGTGCTGCGCCACAGCCGCGCCGAGTACTGCTCCGTCACGATCCGCCGCCGGGGCTGCGAGGTGGTGGCCGAGATGGTCAACGACGGCGTCAACCCGGCCGACCCGCCGGCGGCGGAGAAGCCGTCCGAGGGCGGGCTCGCCGACCTGGCGGAGCGGTTGCGCGCGGCCGGCGGCTCCCTGTCCACGGGCCGCGCGGGCGCCGGCCGCTTCCGCCTGCGCATCACCCTGCCGGTCGACCCGGCCCCCCTGGCCCGCCCGGCCCGCGCCGGCACGGGCCCCTGACCCGCCGGCCCGGCCACGGAGGTCGCGGCCCGGGCCGGCGCCCGGAGGTGAGCGCCGGCCGCGGCGGTCGTGTCTGCCGCCACCGCCGAGCGGCGCCGACGCGGGCGGCGCACCACGCGGGCGCGCTCGTTCGCCGGGCCCTCGGCCGAGCGGGCGCGCGGTCCGCGGGCGTGCGCGCCCCGGCGTCCCCGGACCGCGCGCCCGCATCCTGCGCGGTTCCCGGCGGGATGACGACGGGCCGCTCCGCTCCCGGGAGCCGCCCTGCTCCGCACATTCGAGGGGCCGGGCAGCCAAGACCGCCATACCGTGCACCCACACCCCCTCAATCTGGCGCTATGGCCCCATGTGCGCTTTCCGTCGACGGCCACACGAGGCAGGCGCACCGGGTGCCGACGAAGAGCGGAGGGCGGCGCGGCTCGACCGGGCGGCGCGCATCCGAGCGCCTGGGGGTCTCCCGCCCGCGCTCTCGCACTCCGGCGCCCCGGGCTCCGGCCGTCGCCGTCCGCTGCGCCGATCATCCGCCGCCGGTGCTCATGGCCACCGGCGGCGCACGGGGGTGCCTCGGTGGTCAGCCGTGGTGGGCGGCGGCCGGGGTGCGGTGGGAGGCCGGCCAGGCGGCGGGGGTGAGGGCGTCGGGTGGGGGCGGGGGTGTGAGGGCGCCGGGCAGGCGGGGCAGGGGCGTGCCGCCGAGTGCGTCGGGTGCCGCCGGGTCGGCGGCACCGGCCACCGCGCCGCAGCCCGCCGCCGGGCGGGCCCCGCCCGCGCGGCCGAGGCCGGGGGCGAGGGTCTCGGCGAGCCGCCGTACGGCGGCGGCGCCGCCCGCGCCGTGCTCGTCGGCCAGCGCCTCGGGGTCCAGCCGCAGACGCAGCTCGCTCGCGAGTTCGGCCAGGGTGTGGGTGGCCCCGCCGGTCAGCCGCAGGCACTCGCGCAGCAGCGTCCACTCCCCCTGCCAGCTGCCCGGCGGACGGTCGTCGCTCGCCACCAGGCAGCGCACGAGCGCGCCCGACAGTGCGGGGATCTGGACCGCGCAGCCCTGCAGCGCCGCCGCGAGGATCGGGCCGCGCTCGTCGGGACCCACCCAGGGGGTGGCGCGGCCGCGCGGCAGCACCGGCACCGCCGCCGCGACCCGGCCCAGCACCTCGGCGGTGGCGTCGCAGGCGGCGGCGATGTCGGCCAGCGGCGCGCGGGGTCCGGCCCCGGGCTCGGGGCCTGGCAGCGGGCCCGCTGCCAGGCCGGTCTCGCGGGCGAAGGCGGCCGCCAGCAGCGCGGCGCGGCGGGCGGGGTCGCGCGGCTCGACCGCGCCGCCCCGGTCGCCGCCACTGCCGCCGTCGCCACCGGGGGCACCGTCGCCGCCAGGCGCACCGGGGTATCCCGCGTCCTCGGCGAACGGCTCCCCGGTGCCCGAGCCGCCGCCGAGCACCACCGGCAGGCCGGTGTCCAGCACCGACTCGATCCGGGCGCGGGCGCGGCGCACCTGTGCCGACCATCCGGCCGCCCGCAGGCCCAGCATGACCCCCACGGCGCGGGCTGCGGGGCCGCGCCCGGCCGGGGGCGCGGCGCGGTGGGCGGCCGACAGGGCGGCGAGCGCGCGCTCCGCGGTCTCCAGTTCGCCGCGCAGCACCCGCAGCGCGCGCTTGGCGACCAGCATCGCGCCGGTCTCGAACACGTCCTGGGCGGTGGTGCTGCGGCGGACGTGCCGCGCGCAGTCGGGGTCGCGCTGGGCGAGCACGGCGGTGAACGCGCGCTGGAGGGCCGCCGCCGGGTTGGCGTTCTCTCGGGCGGCGACCGCGACCAGGCGCGGGTCCAGGCCGTGGTCGGCGGCGACGGAGGTGATGGTGCGGGCCGCCTCCTCGGGCAGCGCGCCCAGGGACGCCTGGGCGCGGGCCAGCGCCGCCTGGGCGTCGAGCGCGGCCTGCAGCCAGGCGTCGTCGGCGACCGCCCGCTCCACGGGGGTCCCCGCGCGCACCGGGCAGAGCAGGCCGGTGTCGGTGAGCGGCCCGGTCGGCGCCAGGGCCGGGGCGGCGTTCATCAGGCGGCCGCCCCGTTCGGGGGCGCGGCGCCGGCGGGCGGCCGCGCGGGTGCGCGGCGCTCCGGACGCCGTCTTCTCGGGCATGTCCCTCCCTTCGCGGCGGTGCCGCCCGCACGCCGAGACGCCCCCGCGCGGCCGGACGGTCGCGGCGCGGGGGCGGCCATCGGCGGTCAGGCGCCGCTTGCGGCGGCCTGGTGCAGGCGGCCGGCCAGCTCCAGGCGCTTGATCTTGGTGGTGGCGGTCTGGGGCAGGTCCTCCAGGCGCCACTGCACCGGGTCGGCCAGCGGCGGCAGGTCCTCCACCGCGCGCTTCCAGGCGGCCGGGTCGAGCGGTTCGTCGTCGCGGGTGCAGACGACGGGGACGGGGGCGCCCTCGGGCGAGGGCACGATCACGACCTCCACCAGGGCGGGCAGACGGGCGAACAGCCGGTCCTCGATCTCCAGGGTGCTCTCGATGCCGGGGATCTCGTCCACCTCGCGGTCGAGCAGGTGCAGGCAGCCCCACTTGGTGCGGTAGCCCAGGTCGCCCATGCGCCACCAGGAGCCCTGCGCCTGCTTCTCCCAGCGGTGGTGCTCGCCGAGGTAGGTGAGGATGCGGCCGTCGCTGCTGACCTCGATGTAGCCGGGCGAGGACTTGGTGACGGGGCGGCCGTCGCGGCTGACCACCCGCACCCCGGTCATGCCGGGGAACGGCCGGCCCACGCACCGGCCGTCGAAGTCGTCGCCCATGGCGCGGTTGTAGGTGCGCGCGGCGATGGGGCCGACCTCGCTCTGGCCGTAGGCCTGGGCGAACAGCGGGTTGCGCCGGCGCGAGGCCGAGAGCATGCGCTGCACGGTGCGGGGGTGGATGGCGTCGAAGGTGCTGCTGAAGTACTTGACGTTGGCCAGCGGCTTGCGCGGGTCCTCGGCCAGCACCTCCCAGCGCAGGAAGGTGTTGGGGTGCGCCTCGATGAACCCGGGCGGCACCTGGGAGAACACCTCGGCGACCCGCTCGGGGTCGTCGTCGCGCAGGACGATCAGCGGGTGGCCCTGCAGGATCGAGATCGGCATGGCCGTGTACATGCGCGAGTGCACGAACGACACGTGCACGGCGACCGGCTCGCTGCGCCGCACCGCCGCGCCCACGATGGTGGCCTGCGGCCGGTAGCGGGCCTGGAAGGTGTGCCCGGTGTGCACCGCCAGCTTGGGCAGGCCGGTGGTGCCGGAGGTGTGGGTGATGAGGGTCGGGTGGGAGGGGGGCATCTCGACCGGGCGCACCCGGGGTGCGCCGGCGAGGGAGGCCAGGGAGACAGCGCCCTCGTAGGTGCCCGAGACCAGCAGCACGGTGCGGCAGGTGTCGAACACCTCGGCGGGCAGCTCGGTCTCCAGCTTGGCCTGGTCGGTGAGGAGGTAGGGGTTGTCGACGCGGCGGATGAGCTGGGCCACGGTGTCGCCGTCGAGCTTGGCCGACAGCATCACCGGGATGGCGCCGATGCGGGCGATGGCGCACGCCAGCAGGGAGATGTCGAAGTTGTCGGACTTGTGGACCACGACGTAGTCGCCGGGGCGGACCCGCACCGACCACAGGCGCGAGGCCGCGTCGGCCACCACCCGGGCCAGCTCGGTCAGGGAGGGGCGCCGGCCGGTCTCGGGGGCGATGTCGAGGTCGTGGTCGAGGATGACGGGCGAGGCCGGGTGCCGGGCGGCGGCCCGGTCGAACAGGGTGCCCAGCCGGATGCCCTTGTTTGCGATGCGCTGTAGGAACATTGCCCTTCCGTCCTGGTCGTCGCGCGTGAACGGCGGCCGGTCACGCCTGCTCGATGACGTCCTTGATGCGGCTCAGCGTCACGGCGAGGTCGGATTCGAGCTTTTCGGTCCACTCGGCGATGAACCGCTTGCGGTCCTCTTCGTCGAGGTCCGCGACGATCTTGTGGATGCCGGCCGTGGCGCGGCCCATCCGGAAGTGGTGGACGAGGACCGAGCCGCCCTCGCCGTCGGGCGCGACGTCGAAGCCCCAGATGCTCTCCTGGTCCTCCTTGGCGTGGGAGAGCATCATCCAGCGGAAGGTGCGGTCGGGCTCGGCGGCCACGACGCGGGCCTCGGTGTGCCAGGTGCCGCGCACCAGCGGCGCCCACCCGACCACGTCCTGGGCGCGGTAGTTCTCGCCCCGGAAGACCGAGCCCACGGCCCCCGGCTCGCCCTGCACCCACTCGCCGCCCCGGCACTCCGGGCTCCACTTGCCCTGGGACGGCAGGTCGCTGACGAGCGTGTAGACGGCGGACGGCGGCGCGGCGACCCGGATTTCGGCGCGCACCTCGAACAGCGGGGACTGGTCCACAATCGAAGTACTCATGGCGCTGAGGCTGGCAGCCGCGGCGCCGTCCGGGCCACGGCCGCCGGGGGCGTTGGTCAAGTCGGCGCCGTCGGCGCTGCCAGGGCGGGCGGCGGCGCCGGGCCGGGCGGCCGGGGCGGCGCCGCCGGCCCGGGCCGCCTCGACCGCGCCGGATCGCGCCGATCCCGCGGCGCTCTCGCCGACGCCGGTGGCCAGCACGAAGCGCACCCCCGCGCCCTCCCCCGCCTCCAGGCGGCGGTGGGCCTGGGCGGCCTCGCTCAGCGGCAGCACCTCCACCCGGCGCGGGCGCAGCCGCCCCGCCGCCGCCAGCCGGGCCACGTGGTCGGCGGCCGCCGCCAGCTCGTCGGTGGCGGCCTGGGAGATCGCGAACCCGGTGACGGTGCGGTCCAGCAGGTAGAGCGGTCCGGCGGGCAGGACGGGGCGGGTGGCCATGCCGGCCAGCAGCACCATGCGGCCGCGCCGCGCCAGCAGCGGCACGGCGGTCTCGACGTCGTTGCGGCCGGCGGCGTCGACCACCAGGTCGGCGCCCTCGGGGTGCAGCGCGGCGAGCGCACCGGCCAGGTCGGGG
Organism: Streptomonospora nanhaiensis; assembly: GCF_013410565.1. Lineage (NCBI taxonomy): Bacteria > Bacillati > Actinomycetota > Actinomycetes > Streptosporangiales > Nocardiopsidaceae > Streptomonospora > Streptomonospora nanhaiensis. The sequence continues at coordinate 6,040,058 of NZ_JACCFO010000001.1, read as the reverse complement.
GCGCGGTAGTCCACGGCGGCCTCGGCGCCCAGCGCGCGGCAGTAGGCGGCGTCGGCGGCCGAGGCGACCGCCGTCACGCGGGCCCCGGCCTCTGCCGCCATCACCACGGCCGCGCCGCCCACGTTGCCCCCGGCGCCCACGACCACCACGCGCGCGCCGGGGCGCAGCCCGCCGTGCACGAACAGGGCGAGGTAGGCGGTGGCGGCGGGATGGGCCAGGGCGGCGGCCTCAGCCCCGGGCACCTCGGGCGGGAGCCGGTAGAGGCGGTCCGCGGGCACCGCGACCCGCTCGGCGGCGGCGCCCTGGCGGCCGGCGTGGCCCATGCTCAGGCACCACACCCGCTCACCCGGCACGAATCCCCCGGCCGGCGGGCTGTCGGCGGCCACGGTGCCCACGAGGTCGCGGCCGATGACGAACGGGAAGGTCAGCGGGGTGCGCCACGCACCGGAGCGGACGAAGGTGTCGACGTGGTTGACCGCGGTGTAGGCGACGTCCACCAGCACCTCGCCGGAAGCCGGCCGCGGTGGGGGCAGGTCGCCGTAGCGGATGTGCTCGGCCGGGCCGAGCGCCTCGATGTAAGCGGAGCGCATGGTGCGCCATTGTGGCCGCGCCCCCTCGGGCGGCGCCGGGGCGCGGGCGCACCCTGTGTCATCTCCAGCGCGAACGCCGCGGCGCCCGCGTCGGCGGCGGAATCCCTCACCTGGGCACCCCTCACCGACGAACACCCGATTCGTGACGGATGCACATTGCTACCGAATCGTGACGCTTCCTAGCATTGCGGTGCAGGCGAAGAACGGCCGCCAGTCACGGCGGACCGCAGTGACCAGTAGCCGCGACCGAGACCGCCCGAACAGGCCATAAGCCGCCGGGCAGCCCCATCCGTGGTTTTCGATCTTTCGCCCAAGGACGCACAGTGCACCCCATCCCTACCGTGATGGCACACGCAAGGCGCCACACCGCCGACGACCCGAGCAGTCCCAGCAGTCCGAGCACTCCCGGAACCCCGAGTGCCCCCCAACCCCGGGGGGCTCTGCGGGCCCCGGTGGCCCCGAGCACCCCGTGGACCCACTTCTCCACACCCCTGATCGGCCGCGACGCCGAACTCGACGCCCTCCAGCGCCGCCTGGCAGACCCCGCCGTGCGCGTGCTGACCATCACCGGACCGGTGGGGGTGGGCAAGAGCGCCCTGGCGGCAGCGGTCTTCCGGGCGGTGGCGCACCGGTTCGGCGCCGGCGCCGCCGCCCTCGACGTGGAGTCCGCCCGCACCGAGTCGGCGGTGGCCGACCGGCTGCTGCGGGCGCTGCCGCCCGCCACCGCCCCGGGCGCCCCGCGCCCGGCCGCGCGCTTCCTGCTCGCCGTGGACGGCGGGCCCGGTCTGGGCGCGCTGCTGGGCGGACCGCTGGCGCGGGCGCTGGCCGAGCGGCCCGAGGTGACCGTGCTGGTCGCCGCCCGCGAGGCGCTGGGCGTCTACGGCGAGGAGGTCTTCCCGCTGCGCGCCCTGCCCGTCCCCGCGCCGGGACCGCGCCGGGGTCCGGCCGGCGGCGCGCCGCGGCCGGAGGCCCTGCTGGCCCTGCCCTCGGTGCGGCTGTTCGTCAGCCGCGCCCGCGCCGCGCGGCCCGGATTTCGCCTCACGCCCGGCAACGCCGAGGCGGTGGCGCGGCTGTGCGAGCGCACCGACGGCCTGCCGCTGGCGATCGAACTGGCCGCCGGCCAGCTGAAGCTGTACACACCCCAGGACGTGCTGGCGGTGCTGGAGTCCGACCTGGGCGTGCTGGCCGCCGACGGCGGGTGCACGCTGTCGCGGCACGCCGACATGCGCGCGGCCATCGACTCCTGCGCGGAGCGGCTGTGCGAGGGCGACCTCGACCTGCTCGGCCGCGTGGCCGCCTACCACGACGGCGTCGACCTGGCCGCCGCGGCCGCGCTGGCCGGCGGCGGCACCGCGCGGGCGCGCGTCCGCGTGGCGCGGCTGGTCGACGCCGGCCTGCTCAGCGCCGAGGAGGCCGACGCGGGCGAGGCCGCGCACGGCCCGGCCGAGCCGGCCGCGGCGGCGGAGGGTGTGCGGCCGTTCGGCGGGGGCGGTCTGGTGTTCCGCGTCGGCGGGCTGACCAAGCGCTACGTGCTGGAGCGGCTGCGCCGCGACGGCCGCCTGGAGGAGGCGCTGCGCGCCCACGCCCGCCACCTGCTCGACCTGGTGGCGGCGGGCCCCTGGGCGCCGCCGCGCCGCGTGCCCGGGCGCTGGCGGGTCGACGCCGAGTCCGCGCAGTACTTCCTGCTGGACACCGGCGACGTCGCGGGCGCGGTGCGGCTGGCGTGCGCGCTCGCGCCCACCTGGCCCGTCGGCGGCGGGCTGCGGCGCACCGCGACCTTTCTGGAGGAGGCCCTGCGCGACCCGGCCCTGGGCGCCGAGGCGGCGATCGACGCGGGCTCGGCCCTGGGCGAACTGCTCACCTGGCAGGGCGAGCACGCGCGGGCCGGGGCCGCGCTTGAGGCGGCGCTCGCGGCGGCCCGGCTGCTGGACGAACCGCTGCGGGCGGCGATCGCCGAGCGCCGCCTGGGCGCGCTGGCGGTGCACCGGGGCGACCACGCCGCGGCGCTGCCGCTGCTGCGCGGCGCGCTCGACGCGGTCGACGCCCTGCGTGCGCTGCACCGCGCCGAGCCCGCTGCGGGCCGCGCCGGCGGACGCGGCGCGCGCGGCGTGCTCGGCGGCGCGGGCGTCCCGGGCGACGGGGGCTCCGGCGCGGCCTGGCGCGAGCGGCGCCGCGGCGCCGGCCTGGCGGTCGTCCCGGCGGGACCGGCGGCCGAGGCGGACGGCGGCGCGGCCGCGCGGGCGGCCGCGGCCCGGGGCTCCGGCGGCGGGGTGGCGGCCGCCGGAGGGCCGGCGGGCGGCGGGACCGGCGCGGGCCGGTCCGCCGCCGACCGGCCGGCCGTGCCGGCGGGCGGCGGGATCCGCTCCGGCAGGCGCGCCCACGGCCATGGCGCGCACCGGCGGACCGGCCCCCTGACGGGCGGCCTCGCCGCCGCCGCGGCCGGCCTCGGCGCGGCCGACGGAGGGCTCCGCCGGCACCGCGCCCCGCGCGGCGGCCACGCCGGGGCGGGGCTCGCCGGGCGGCTGTCGTCCGCCGCGCCGCTGGGCGGGCGCGCCGGCGCGCCCGCCGGCCTGCTCGACGTCCTCGGCGGCGCCGATGGCACCGGCCGCGGGCGGGCGGAGGGCGTCTTCGGCTTCCCCGGCCGCGCCGACGGGTGCGGCGGCACGGGCGCTTGGTCCGACACCGCCGGGACGGCCGGGGACGCGCGGGCCGCGCACGAACGCACCGGCGCCGTCCTCACCGGCGAACGCGCCCACTGCCTGCGCCACCTGGCCGAGGCCCTGCTCGCGACCGGACGGCCCGACGAGGCCGAGGCGGCGGCGGTCGACGCGGTGTGCGCCTACGAGAGCGTCGGCGACACCGAGGGCGCCCTGCTCGCCGGACTGGTCCTGGCCTCGGCCCGCGCCGCGCGCGGCCGCACCGCCGACGCCGAGCGGCGCGGGCGCGCGGCCCTGGAGCGGGCCCGCGAGCGCGCCGACCGCGCCGGAGGCGCGGCGGCCCTGGAGGAGTGGGCCGCGCTGCGGATCGCCCGGGGCACCGTGGGGCGCCGGCCGCAGGAGGCGGTGGCGGCCCTGGCCGCCGCGTCGGCGCTGCGCGCCGACCTCGGCTGCACGGCACCGCACGACCTCGCCCGGCGGGTCCGCGAGGCGATGGACGCGGCGCGCGCGGCGGCCGGCCCCGAGGCGGTCGCGGCCGCCTGGGAGCGGGGTGCGGAGTTCGACCTGGACACGGCGGTGGCGGCGGCCCTCGCCACCGAGCCCGACGCCCCGACCCGGACGCCCCTCGGGGGCGCCGCCGGGGGCCGCCCGCACGCGGCCCTGGCCAACGCGCCCGACCCGGCACCGGCGGCGCACACGGCGGCGACCGTCGCCGGGCACCCGGAACCGGGTGCGGAGACGGGGTTCGGGGCGTGCGCCGAGGCCGTGTTCACGGGCATCCCGGCGGGTGGCGCGGTGCGGTCCGGCCGCGCCCCGGAGCCGCGCGGCGGCCACGGCGCCCCCCTCGGCACGGGCCGCGCGGCGGTGTCGCCGCCGCTCCCGGAGACGGGTGGCACCGTGCGTTCGGAGGCGGTGCCGGGCGCGCTCCGCGAAGCCGGAACCGGCACGCCCCCGGCGACGGCGGCGGTGATGCGCCCCGAGGCGGCACGGGGAACGGGCCCGGCCCCGGCGGCGGGCTCGCGGGCGGCGTACCGGGCGGCGGCGCCGAGCGCCCCGCGCACCGCCGCCGAGCCCGGCGCCCTGCCCCGGCCCGAGCAGGCCGGGCGGCCCGAGTCGGCGGCACCGATGCCGCCGGACTCACCGCTGACCCCGCGCGAGACCCAGGTCGCCCGCCTGGTCGCGGAGGGCATGACCAACCGCGAGATCGCCCGCGCGCTGGGCATCGCGGAGTGGACCGCGATCAACCACCTGCGCAAGATCATGCGCAAGCTGGACTGCTCCTCCCGCGTCCAGGTGGCGCGCTGGGTCACCCGCGCGTCGGCGGACGGCCCCGAGCGCTGATCGCACCCCGACAGCAGCCCGGGCCGGCCGGAAGCCCCCAGGCCGCCCCCGGCCCGGGCTGTACCACCACGACCACCGCAGTTCGCCGGGCCCGGAGCCTGGGCGGGCGCGCGCACCCGTTGTCCGTCCGGGGGAAGCAGCCCGCCTCCGCCGGACCAGGGGACTCGCCGCCTCCCCGAGACCCCCTGTCCGGACCAGAAACGCGGCCATCGCCCCGGGTGGCGCACACCCGCCCTCGCAGGAACGGCCGCCCCCTGGACTCGACGGCGGCGCCGGCGCGCTAGGGCCGGGGCTGGACGGATTCGGCGGCGGCCGTGCCGTCGGCGAGGTGCAGGATCGCGTCGGCGGCGGCGACGGTCTCCCGGTCCAGCGGGAAGTAGCCCTGCTCCGGCCGGTGGTCGGTGCGGCTCCGGGCGGGCGGGAGCGTGTCGGCCGGGACCAGGCCCCAGGGGGCCGCCCGCGTCTGGAGTCCGGCCTCGTAGGTGCCGGGCTCGGGCTCGGCCAGGCCCATGGCCGCGCTGCGGCCCAGGCTGCCGGCGATGAAGGTGTAGCCGCTCTCACCGGCCGACTGCTCCGCGACGGCGCCGGCGGAGAACCAGGTGAGGTCCAGGCTCTCCGTCCGCCACCGGCCCGGGTTGCGCTGGAGGTGGGTGTTGTGGGCGAACGCCAGCGTGGGGCCGCGCCCCGCCTCGGCGGCCCGGATGTCGGCGAGGTTGTCGGCCATGAGCACGTCGCGCGTGATGAGCAGGCGGGTGTAGCGCTCCTGCCGGTCGATGTCCTCCGCGCACCGCTCGTGGTAGCGCAGGAGTCCGATCCCGGCGGTCAGGTGGGTCCGCGCCCGCCGCCAGGCGGCGCGCGAGGTCGCCGGGACGAGTTCGGGCGCCCGCGCGTAAAGGGTGGTGAGCAGGTCGTCGGCGATCACCCGCAGCCGCCCGGCCTCGGCCGTGGCGCCCATGGACGCGGCCGGGTCCATGACCGCCTCGGTGCGGCTCCACCGCTCGTCGGCACCGGCGGCGCCCGCGATGTCGAGGTCCAGTCCCAGGTAGTCCCGGACGTGCTCCAGGTAGGCGCGCGGGCTGGGCGCGCTCATCATCTCCGTGGGGATGTCGAACCCGTGGAAGGCCAGCCGCTCCTCGGGCGGGCGCCCGGTGTTGTACTCGCGCATCCAGGCGAGCAGCCGGCCGGTGGCCTCCGGGCCGCCCAGGCCCCCGACACCGTGGGAGAACCCCTCCTGGAGCACGGATTCGAGGGTGCCCGCTCCCCCCTGGACGTAGTCGTCGACGGCGAGCGCCGCCACGCGGTCGGTCTCCAGGGCGATCGACCGGAAGCCCCGGTCGACCAGCCGGGCGAACAGCTCGTTGCGGACCAGCGCGAACGCCGGCTCGCCGTGCGTGGGCTCCCCGATCCCCAGCAGGGCGCAGGAGTCGGGGACGAAGTGGTACATGTCCTGAGTCATGTGGCTCAAGCGTATCCTTGAAAGGACCGTTGAGACTCAGGGCCGATCCGGTCCGTCTGGACGGCTGTCCGTAGGCTGAAAGTCTCAAACCGGTGGTATCCATGCGGCCCTTGGACCTCGCGCGCGAGCACGGCATCTCGACCCAGGCGGTCCGCAACTACGAGCGCGACGGCTTCCTCCCCGCCGCCGAGCGCACGCCCGCCGGCTACCGGGTCTACACCGACCTCCACGCGGCGGCGCTGCGCACCTTCCTCGCGCTCGTCCCGGCCCACGGGCACGCCGCGGCCGGGCGGATCATGAACGCCGTCCACGGCGGCCGGATCGACGACGCCCTGGCGGCCGTGGACGAGGGCCACGCCCAACTGCTCCGCGACCGCGCCACCCTCGACGGCGTGCGCGAGGCCGTGGAGCACCTGCGCGCCGACCCCGGCGCCGCCCCCGGCACGGCGGCCGACACCGGCGCCCGCACCATCGGCGAACTCGCGCGCCGCCTGCGGGTGACCCCGGCGACCCTGCGCAACTGGGAGGACGCCGGAATCGTGGTCCCCTCGCGCGACCCCGCCACCGGGTACCGCCTCTACCGCGCCGGTGACGTGCGCGACGCCGAACTGGCCCACCTCCTGCGGCGCGGGGGCTACCCGCTGGACCGCATCGCCGCCGTGGTCGCCCAGGTCCGCACGGCCGGCGGCACCGACGCGCTCGCCGGCGCCCTGGCCGAGTGGCAGCGCAGGCTGACCGCCCGGGGCCGCGCGATGCTCGACGCGGCCGCCCTGCTCAGCCGCTACCTGCGGGTGTACTCCGCCTAGCGCCGGGGTCCGCGCTCCGTCTCCTCCGCGCCGCCGGCCCGCGCCCGCGGTGTATCTCGGCCCTCCCCCGTGCCGCACGACCGGCGTCCCGGTCCCCCCGCCATCGTCCTTGTCATCGTCCTTGTCATCCTCACTTGCCATCCCTCGTGCCATTCCCCCTTGCCATGCCCGCCGCCCGCCGCCCCGCCGCCCGCCTCTTCCACGGCAATTAACTGCCGTTTCCCGCATTTCCCCGCGCACAACATATTGCCATTGGCATTGCCATTCATTCCGCGCCACGCGATTCCTATTCTCCGAGCAGTACCGCGAAACAGAAATGAAATCGATTTCGGCGGAGACGATCAGCGGAGGCAGGAATGGACACTGGAACAGCGCACCGGCCGCGCACGCGTGTCGGCTCCGGGCATCCGGCGCACGCGGGCCACCCCCTTCACCCCGACCCGCGGGTGCGGCCCGTACGCGAGCACCGCGGGCGGCCGGCGCGGCCGCTGCGCACGCGGCCCGCCCCGCTCACCGCGTCGCCGATCTTCCGCGAGCTGAGCGAGGACCTGTTCGCCTCCCTGCCCCGCAGCGACCAGCGCGGCAAGGGCGTCGCCTACCTGCGCGGCCTGCTCGCCACGCCCGGCCGCAAGTCCGTGCGCAACATGGCCGCCGGGCTGGGCGGCGCCGAGAGCTGCTCGGCCACCGGCCAGAGCCTGCACCACTTCATCTGCAACTCCACCTGGGACTGGCTGCCCGTGCGCCGCACGCTGGCCCAGCGGCTGGCCGGCTGGCTGCCGCCGCGCGCCTGGGTGGTGCGCCCGCTGATCATCCCCAAGACGGGCCAGCACTCCGCCGGGGTCGGCCGGTTCTTCTCCGACGGCGGCCGGGTGGTCAGCGCCCAGCGCGCCGTGGGCGTCTGGTTCGTCACCGACCGCACGGCCGTGCCCGTCCACTGGCAGCTCGACATGCCCGAGCCGGGCGGCGACGGCCGCACCGGCGGCTACGCCGACCTCGCCGCCGACGCCTGCCTGGAGATGGCCGCCGAGTGGGGCCTGCCCTCAGCGCCCGTGCTGCTCGACCTGGACGGCGCCGACCCCGTCCCCGCCCTGCGCCGGCTGCGCGCCGCCGGGATGACGCCGGTGGCCCGGCTGCCCCGCGACCGCGAACTCGCCGTGGCCGATCCCGCGCTGACCGGCCACACCGGCACCGTGCTGACCGCCGAGCGGATCATGCGCGCCGCCCGCGCCCTGCGCCGCCCCCTGCCCGGGGCCCGCGCCGGCCGCCCGCCGCGCCCGGTGCTGGGCGTATCGGTGGGGGTGGCCCTGCCCGGCCAGACCCGCCCGGGCGAGCCCGACCTGGCGGTCACCGGCACCGCGCCGGCCGGGGGCACCTGGCCCGAGGAGATTTGGCTGTCGGGCCGCACCGCCTACCGGAGCGCGCCGCCGCTGTGGGCGCTGCGCACCCTGGTGCGGCGGGTGGACGTCTCCCTGCACGCCATCGGCGACCGCGTCGGCCTGCGCGACTACGCCGGCCGCTCCTTCGCCGGGTGGCACCGCCACATCACCCTGGCCTCCGCCGCCCACGCCGTCGCCGCCTTCAGCACCGACCACCGTGCCACGCGCCGCCCCCTGGCCTGAAGGGCGGCGCCCGAGCCCAGCGCCGCGCGCCGCCACTCCCGGCGCGCAGCCACAGGCCACCCGACGCGGGCGCGCTGAACGCGTCCGGTCACCGGCGGCGCCGCGCCCGCGGCGCCCGGCAAGTGGAGGACAGTGGAGGACCCCGTGGACATCGACCTGCTCGCCGCCCGCTCGCACACCGCACCCCAGCAGCCCGACTGGGCCACCCACCCGCGGCTGCCCGAGGTGCGGGCCCGGCTCGCCGAGCTGCCGCCGCTGGTGCGCCGGCGCGACACCGACCGGCTGCGCGGCCTGCTGGCGCGCGTGGCGGCCGGGGAGGCCCAGGCCGTGGTGGTCGGCGACTGCGCCGAGGACCCCGCCGAGAGCGGCGGGCCCGACGTCGCCGCGAAGTCCGGCCTCGCCGAGGCGATCGCCGGAACCCTGAAGATGATCACCCGCCGGCCGGTCGTGCGCGCCGCGCGCATCGCGGGCCAGTACGCCAAGCCGCGGTCGCGCCCGGTCGAGCGCGTCGGCGGCCGCGACCTGCCGGTCTACCGCGGCCACATGGTCAACGCCCCCGACCCCGACCCGGAGTCCCGCACCCCCGACCCCGAGCGCATGCTCACCGGCTACGCCTCGGCCCACGCGGTCATGGGCCACCTGGGCTGGCTGAGCGGGCGCACCCGCGAGGGCTGCCCGTCGGTGTGGACCGCGCACGAGGCCCTGCTGCTGGACTACGAGCTGGCCATGACCCGCCGCTCGGCCGACGGCCGGCACCTGCTGGCCTCCACGCACTGGCCCTGGCTGGGCGAGCGCACCCGCGCAGCCGACGGCCTGCACGCCGCGCTGCTGGCCTCGGTGGTCAACCCGGTCTCCTGCAAGGTCGGCCCCACCATCACCCCCGAGGAGCTGCTGGCGCTGTGCGAGCGCCTGGACCCCGACCGCGAGCCGGGCCGGCTGACGCTGACGGTGCGCATGGGCGCCGGGCGCACCGGCCGGCTCCCCGAGCTGGTCGAGGCGGTGCGCCGCGCCGGCCACCCCGTCATCTGGATGTCGGACCCCATGCACGGCAACACCGTCACCGCCCCCTCGGGCCTCAAGACCCGGTTCGTGGAGGCGATCGTGCAGGAGGTCCGGGAGTTCCAGGCGGCCGTGCGCGAGGCCGGCGGCGTGCCCGGCGGCCTGCACCTGGAGACCACACCCGAACCGGTGACCGAGTGCGTCCAGGACGTCTCGCGCGTGCACCAGGTGCCGGGCAAGTACACGTCCTTCTGCGACCCCCGCCTCAACCCGGGCCAGGCCACCGCCGTGGTGGCCGCCTGGAACGCCTGAAGGCGCCCCGCGGCCCTGACCCCGCCGCTCCCCCACCGACCGAGAGGACACGACGCCATGAAGGGAACCACGGCACTGGTCACCGGCGCCGCGGGCGGCATCGGCGCCGCCGTCGCCCGCGCGCTGGCCGAGGAGGGCGCGGCGGTCGCCCTGGTCGACCGCACCCAGGAGGGGCTCGACCGCCTGGCCGCCGACCTGGCGGCCGACGGCCACGGCGTCCTGGCGCTGGCCGCCGACGTGCGCTCCGACACCGAGGCGCGCCGCGCGGTGGCCGCGGTCGAGGACCGCCTGGGTCCGCTGGACCACCTGGTCAACGCGGCCGGGGTGCTGCGGCTGGGCCCGGCCTGGGAGCTGACCGACGACCAGTGGGCCGAGAGCATCGGGGTGAACGCCACCGGGGTGTTCACCATGAGCCGCGCGGCGGCGGCCCGGATGGTGCCGCGCGGGCGCGGCGCGATCGTCACCGTCACCTCCAACGCCGCCGGCACCGCCCGCAAGGGCATGGCCGCCTACGCCGCGTCCAAGGCGGCCTCGGAGATGTTCACCAAGTGCCTGGGCCTGGAGCTGGCCGAGCACGGCATCCGCTGCAACACCGTGGCCCCCGGCTCCACCGACACCCCGATGCTGCACTCCATGTGGGCCGGCGCCGCCGACCGCGCGCGCACCCTCGACGGCGACCCCGCGGCCTACCGCGTGGGCATCCCGCTGCGCCGCCTGGCCGCGCCCGAGGACGTCGCGGCCGCCGTGGCGTTCCTGCTGTCGGACTCCGCCCGGCACATCACCATGCACACCCTCACCGTCGACGGGGGCGCCACCCTCGGCGTCTGATCCGCCGGGGCGCCCCCGCCGACCCCGCGAGAAAGGGGACCCATGCCCGCCATCCCGCCCATCAGCGCCTATCCCATGCCCACCGCGGGGGAGCTGCCGGCCAACACGGCCGACTGGACGCTCCAGCCGCACCGGGCCGTGCTCCTGGTGCACGACATGCAGCGCTTCTTCCTGCGCCCGTTCGGATCGGCGCCGGCGCTGCGCGACCGCCTCGTGGAGAACTGCGGGCTGCTGCGCGACCGCTGCGCCGGCCTGGGCGTGCCCGTGGCCTACACCGCCCAGCCCGGCGGCATGAGCCCCAGCGAGCGCGGCCTGCTGCGCGACTTCTGGGGCCCGGGCATGGACGCCACCCCCGAGGACCGGGCGGTGGTGGACCGGCTCGCGCCCCGCGACGGCGACTGGCTGCTCACCAAGTGGCGCTACAGCGCCTTCCACCGCACCGGCCTGCTGGAGCGCATGCGCGCCGAGGGCCGCGACCAACTGCTGGTGTGCGGCGTCTACGCCCACGTCGGCATCCTGATGAGCTGCGTGGACGCCTTCACCAACGACATCCGGGTGTTCCTGGCCGCCGACGCCGTCGCCGACTTCGCACCCGGCTACCACCGCCTGGCCCTGGACTACACCGCCCAGCGCTGCGGCATGGTCCGCCTCACCGCCGACCTGCTCGACGCGCTGGACGCCGCCGAAGGCCGGCGGGCCGGTGTGGGCGGGCGCCTGGCCGAGGAGGTGCGCGCGTGAGCACCACCCCCTCCACCCCCCAGGCCGCCCCCGGACGCGACCTGCTGGCGGCCGTGCTGCGCGACCCGCCCGAGGCGTTCGCGCTGCTGCACCGCCCCCACTCCGGCCCCGGCCCCGACCGGGTCGAGGTCCTCACCGGCACCGCCGCGGCCGTGCCCCGGCTGGCCGACCTGCCGCTGCCGCCGCTGGAGGGGCCGGGCCGCGCCCGCCACGACGTGGTGGCCGTGGTCCCCTACCGCCAGCTCGCCGAACGCGGGTTCGCCTGCGTGGACGACGGCGCCCCGCTCATCGCGCTCCAGGTCGCCGACCAGCAGGAGGTCGCGCTGGAGGAGGTGCTGGCGCGCGTGGGCGACTCGGGGATCACCCTGGCCGACGGCGGGTTCGACATCGGCGACGAGGACTACGCCGCCGTCGCCCGCGACATCATCAACGGCGAGATCGGGCGCGGCGAGGGCGCGAACTTCGTGCTCAAGCGGACCTTCGTGGCGCACATCGAGGACTACTCCCCGGCCAGCGCGCTGACCCTCTTCCGGCGGCTGCTGGCCCAGGAGTCCGGCGCCTACTGGACGTTCGCCGTGCACACCCCCTACGGCGCGTTCGTGGGAGCATCGCCGGAGCTGCACGTCAGCGTGGACGGCGGCACCGCGCGGATGAACCCCATCAGCGGGACCTACCGGTTCCCCGGCACCGGCCCCACCCTCGACGGCGTCCTGGGCTTCCTCAACGACGCCAAGGAGACCGACGAGCTGTACATGGTCGTGGACGAGGAGCTGAAGATGATGGCCCGCGTCTGCGACACCGTGCCGCGGGTGGTGGGCCCCCGGCTGCGCGAGATGGCCCGCCTGGCCCACACCGAGTACGTGATCGAGGGGAGCACCCGCCGCGACCCCCGCCAGGTGCTCGGCGAGACCCTGTTCGCGCCCACGGTCACCGGCAGCCCGCTGGAGAGCGCCTGCCGGGTGATCGCCCGGCACGAGCCGGGCGGGCGCGGCCACTACAGCGGGGTGCTGGCCCTGCTGGGCCGCGACGCCGCCGGCGCGCGCAGCCTGGACTCGGCCATCATGATCCGCACCGCCGAGATCTCGCCGGAGGGCCGCGCCCGCATCGGCGTGGGCGCCACCCTGGTGCGCCACTCCGACCCCGCGGCCGAGGCCGCCGAGACCCGCGCCAAGGCGGCGGGCATGATCGCGGCGCTGGAGGGCACCCCGCGCAGCGTCGGCGACCACCCGCAGGTGCGGGCGGCGCTGCGGCGGCGCAACGAACGGGTGTCGGACTTCTGGCTGGGCGCCGCCGGCGCCGCCGCCGAGCGGCCCTTCGCCGGTCTGGACGTGCTGGTGGTCGACGCCGAGGACACGTTCACCGCGATGCTGGCCCACCAGTTGCGGGCGCTGGGCCCGCGGGTGGAGGTGTGCCGCTTCGACGAGGACCCGTGCCTGGACGGCCGCGGCCTGGTCGTGATGGGCCCGGGCCCGGGCGACCCGCGCGACCTGGGCGACCCCAAGATCGCGGCGCTGCGGGCGGGCCTGCGGCGGTTGCTGGCCGACCGCCGGCCGTTCCTGGCGGTCTGCCTGAGCCACCAGGTCCTCAGCCAGGAGCTGGGGCTGGAGGTGGTGCGCCGCCCCGCGCCCAACCAGGGCGCCCAGCACACCATCGACCTGTTCGGCAGCACCGAGCGCGTCGGCTTCTACAACACGTTCTCCGCGCGCAGCGCCGAGGACGTGCTCGCCCCGGCCCTGGCGGCGGGGCCGGTGGAGGTCAGCCGCGACCCCTGGACCGGCGAGGTGCACGCGCTGCGCGGCCCCGGGTTCGCCTCGATGCAGTTCCACCCGGAGTCGCTGCTCACCCGCGACGGCGTGGACATCCTCGGCCGGATGCTGGCGGGGGTGCTGGCGCCCGTGGCCACCGAGGTCGGCTGAGCCCGGCCCGGCGCGGCCGGGCGGAAGGGCACGCGAAAGGGGCCCCGCCGCAGGCGGGGCCCCTCGCCGCTGCGCGCGGCGGCGCCCTACAGGTCGACCGCCCCGCAGGCGAAGCAGGCCAGCAGGGTGCGCGCCTGGACGTTGACGTAGCGGGTGTGGCGCACCAGCGCGTGCAGCTGGTCCAGGCTCACCCAGCGGTACCCGGCGGGCTCGGCCAGCGGCGCGGTGGCCTCGTCGGCCTCCACCACCAGGTAGCGGCTCTCGGCGTGCAGGAACCGCCCGCCCTCCTCGGAGTGCACGGCCGCGTAGCGCACGCGCTCGGGCGGCGCCGCCAGCACGGCGTCCAGGAACGGCGGCGGCGCGGGCAGGTGGGCGTAGTTGGCGGGCGTGCACTGGACCGTGGGGGCCAGTTCCACGCCGTCCATCAGCCCGCCCTCGGGCCGGGCGTGCACCAGGACGTGGGGCACCCCGCCGAAGCGGCGCAGCAGGAACGCCGTGACGCCCAGGCCGCAGGGCCGCAGCAGCGGCTGGCACCACCGGGCGACCTCGCGGGTGCCGGCCTCCACCGCGACGGTGACGACCTCGAAGTAGCGGCCGGCCTCGTGGCGGATCCGGTCCTCCTCGCGCACCCAGTGGGGGATCGACTTGAGGGGGACGGTGCGGGTGCGCACGCGGTGGCGGGTGCGCTCGCCGGTGAACCACGACAGCAGCGCGGTGTCGTCGTGCAGCGCGCGGTCGGCGCCCTCCGGAACCGGGGCGCCGGCCAGCACGGTGCGGGCGTCCATGTTGACGGCGTTGTCGTGGCGCAGCAGCCGGCCCAGCGCGCCCAGGGTGACCCAGCGGAAGTCCTCGTGCTCGGGCACGTCGGCGCCGGGGGCGACCTCCACCAGCATGTTGCGGTTGACCTTGCGCAGGAACCACGAGCCGTGCTCGGACTGCAGCACGTCGGCGAGCACCCGGCCCCGGCGCGGCCCCATGAAGTACTCCAGGTAGCGCACCGCCCGGCCGCCGTGCACGCCGGTGTAGTTGCTGCGGGTGGCCTGCACCGTGGGCGAGAGCTGCACCAGGTTGCGGTTGCCCGGCTCCATCTTGGCCTGCATGAGGAACCGCAGCACGCCCCCGCGGCGCTGGGCGAGGATCCCCAGCACCCCGATCTCGGGCTGGTTGATGATGGGCTGGTGCCACTCGGCCGCCTCCTCGCCGGAGTCGGCGCGCACGTGCAGCCCTTCCACGGTGAAGAAGCCGCCGCTGCGGTGCACCAGGTCGCCGGTGTCGGCGCGGAGGTGCCAGCCGTCGGCCTCGGCGAAGGGCACCGGCCGCACGGAGAACCCGCCCTGGTCGGCGCGCCGGGACAGCCAGGCGAGCACGTCCTCGGGCGCGGCGTCCTCGGGCGCGGTCAGCGCGGCCGAGGCCCGCAGCGCGGCCGCGGCCCCGCCCTCGCGGCGGGGCCGCAGCAGGGGGCCGGTGCCCTCCTGCCCCAGCGGCGCGGCGGAGGCGCCGTTGAGCGGCGCGGTCGGGTGGGCGGTCTCAGGCGCCATGGCCACCGTCCTTCCCCGGGCGCAGCGGCTCCCACCAGGCGCGGTTGGCGCGGTACCAGGCGACCGTGTCGGCCAGGCCGTCCTCGAAGGCGACCCGGGGGGCGTAGCCGAGCTCGGTGCGGATCTTGGTGTCGTCCAGGGCGTAGCGGCGGTCGTGCCCGGCGCGGTCGGCCACCCACTCGATGGCCGAGGCGTCGGCGCCGCACAGCCGCAGCAGCCGCTCGGTCAGGTCGCGGTTGGTGTGCTCCTCGCCGCCGCCGACGTTGTAGACCTCGCCGGGGCGGCCCTTGGCCAGCACCAGGTGCAGGGCGCGGCAGTGGTCGTCGACGTGCAGCCACTCGCGCACGTTGAGCCCGTCGCCGTAGAGGGGCACGCGCTCGCCCTCCAGCAGGTTGGTGACAAAGCGCGGGATGACCTTCTCGGGGTGCTGGTAGGGGCCGTAGTTGTTGGAGCAGCGGGTGATGGACACGTCCATGCCGTGGGTGCGGGCGTAGGAGCGCACCATCAGGTCGGCGCCGGCCTTGGACGCCGCGTAGGGCGAGTTGGGGGCCAGCGGCTCGTTCTCGTCCCACCGGCCCTCGGCGATGGAGCCGTAGACCTCGTCGGTGGAGACGTGCAGGAAGCGCGGCACCCGCGCGGTGTGGGCGGCGTGCAGCAGCGCCTGGGTGCCCAGCACGTTGGTGCGGGCGAACTCCGCGGCGCCGGCGATCGAGCGGTCCACGTGGCTCTCGGCGGCGAAGTGCACCACCGCGTCGTGGCCGGGGACCAGGTCGGCCAGCAGGCCCGCGTCGCAGATGTCGCCGCGCACGACGGACAGCCGCGGCCCCTCCTCGGGCAGGTTGGCGCGGTTGCCGGCGTAGGTGAAGCGGTCGAGCACCGTGATCCGGGCGCCCTCGGCACCGGGAGCGGCGTCGGCCAGCACCGACCGCACGTAGTGCGAGCCGATGAATCCGGCGCCTCCGGTGACCAGGATCTTCATTTCGACACCTCCGTTGGCCCCGGCCCGCCTGAGCCGGAACGACAAGGCCGGAGAATCGCAGAGCGGTTGCTGATATGCAGCCTTGTCGAGGAAATGGGCGCCCTCAACGCGCGAATAATCCATATGTCAGGTCAGCGGGGTTCTCGTTGACACCGCGAGAAATGCAATGCGATTCTCAAACCGCTTCCGCCGAAGGGGAGGCGGGAGAAATTGTGGCGACCCGCCTCCCCGGCGAATTCCGCCACCAGCGATTCCACGACACAACCGCCGATCGAAAGGAGGTCGCGATGAGGGGGATCATCCTCGCCGGCGGGTCCGGCTCCCGGCTGCGCCCGATCACCTCGGGTGTCTCCAAGCAGCTGCTGCCGGTCTACAACAAGCCGATGGTCTACTACCCGCTGTCGGTTCTCATGCTCAGCGGCATCCGCGAGGTGCTCGTCATCTCGACCCCGCACGACCTGCCCGGCTTCCGCCGCCTCCTCGGCGACGGCAGCGGGCTCGGAATGGAGATCAGCTACGCCGAGCAGGACCGGCCGCGCGGGCTGGCCGACGCCTTCCGCGTGGGCGCCGGCTTCGTGGGCGACGAGCCCGTGGCCCTGGCGCTGGGCGACAACATCTTCCACGGCACCGGCCTGTCGGCGCTGCTGGCCCGCGAGGTGCAGGCGCTCAGGGGCTGCACCCTGTTCGGCTACGCGGTGTCCGACCCCCACCGCTACGGGGTGGGCGAGGCCGACGCCGCCGGCAACCTGGTCTCCCTGGAGGAGAAGCCGCGCGTGCCGCGCTCCAACCGCGCCATCACCGGGCTGTACTTCTACGAGCCCGACGTGGTGGACATCGCGCGCACCCTGAAGCCCTCGCCCCGCGGCGAACTGGAGATCACCGACGTCAACCGCGTGTACCTGGAGCAGGGCCGCGCCCGGCTGGTGGACCTGGGCCGGGGCTTCGCCTGGCTGGACACCGGCACCCACGACTCCCTGATCCAGGCGGGCGAGTTCGTCCGCACGCTGGAGCAGCGCCAGGGCGTGAGCATCGCCTGCATCGAGGAGGTGGCGCTGCGCATGGGCTTCATCGACGCCGAGGAGTGCCGCCGCCTCGGCGAGCGGCAGGCCGACTCCCCCTACGGCCGCTACATCCTGGAGGTCGCGCGCGCCGCCGCCGAGACGACCCCGCCCGGGTTCCTGCGCAGCGCCGAACTCCAGCCGCCCTTCCGGCCCGGCGACCCCGCCGGTCCGCTGCCCCACGACCCGGAGAGGACGGTCCCATGGCCGGCGACGGCATCCAACTCGGCCTGAGCGAGGCCGAGCGCCACACCGACACCTCCCAGCGCGACCGCGAGTTCGAACTCCTGGACCTGCGCTGGGACCTGCTGCCGGGGGTGTTCGCCCCGCACAACTCCCGCTCGACCGCCGCCTACACCTCGTGGCTGCCGATCCCCGCCGGGGGCACCGTGCTGGAGATGGGCTGCGGCGCGGGCGTCACCGCGGTCTACGCCGCCCTGCGCGGCGCCCGCGCGGTGGTGGCCGCCGACATCGCCGCGGCCGCCGTGGAGAACACCCGCGTCAACGCCGCCCGCCACGGCGTGTCCGACCGGGTGCGCGCGGTGCGCAGCGACATGTTCGCCGAGATCGGCCCCGAGGAGCGGTTCGACCTCATCTTCTGGAACTCCAGCGCGATCCCGGCCCCGGAGTCCTTCGTCTACACCCGCGACATCGAGTGGTCGCTGTTCGACCGCGACTACGCCTCCCACCGCGCCTACCTGCGCGAGGCGCCCCGCCGCCTCACCGAGGGCGGGCGGCTGTTCCTGGGCTTCAACACCAACGGCGACGTGGAGCGGCTGCACCGGCTCTGCGCCGAGGCCGGGCTGCGCGCGGTGGAGGCGCGCAGCATGACCACCACCTACAACGACGGCGCCACCACCACGCGGTTCATGCTGCTGGAGCTGCTGCCCGCCGACTCCGGGGGCTGATGCCGGCATGGACGTGCGCGGACTCGACGTCGAGGGCGCGCTGCTGTGCGCCCCGCCCGTCTTCACCGACGAGCGGGGCGCGTTCGCGTCGCCCTACACCGAATCGGCGCTGCGGCGGGCGGCGGGCCACGCCCTGTTCCGCCCGGCCCAGCTCAGCTTCAGCACCTCGCGGCGCGGCGTGCTGCGCGGGGTGCACTACACCGCCGCGCCCCCCGGCGGGGCCAAGTTCGCCTACTGCCCGCACGGGCGCGCGCTGGACGTGGTGGTCGACCTGCGGGTGGGCTCGCCCACCTTCGGCGCCTGGGACAGCGTCGCGCTGGGCGGCGGCGAGGGGCGGGGGGTGTACCTGCCCACGGGGGTGGGCCACCTGTTCCTCGCGCTGGAGGACGACACCGTGATGGCCTACACCCTCTCCCGCGAGTACGACCCGGCCAACGAGCACTCGATCTCCCCCGCCGACCCCGAGCTGGGGCTGGAGCTGCCCGCCGGGGAGGGCGCGGTGCTGCTCTCCGAGCGCGACCGCGCCGCCCCCACGCTGGGCGAGGCGCGCGCCCGCGGGCTGCTCCCCGACTACGCCGTCTGCCGCGAGATCGACCGCGCCCAGGTGGCCGCCGGCTGAGATGACACATCCGTCCGCGCACCCTGGAGGGGGGGTGCGCGGCCTTTCGAGAATGAACGGCATGGAACGCGAAGAGATCACCCGAGCTGCCGCCGACTTCATCGTCTACAAGGTCGAGTCGTCCCTGGAGGACGTCGCCGAGGGCATCGGCGTCACCCCCGAGGAGCTGCGCACCCACTTCCCCGACGAGATCGCGCTGCGCGCGGCCGTGGCCCGCCTGGGCACCGACCGCATCGAGGAGAGCCTGGACGCGGCCCGCGTGGACGAGGGCTCCGCCGAGGACGCGGTGCGCCGCATCGTGGACGAGTGCTGGCCCCACGCCCCCCTGCGCGCCTTCCTCTACGGCGAGAACCGCCTGGTGGGCACGCCCGAGCTGGACGCCGCGCTGGAGCGCATCGACGCCCGCGGCAACGAGCTGTTC
This sequence comes from Streptomonospora nanhaiensis, assembly GCF_013410565.1. Classification (NCBI taxonomy): domain Bacteria; kingdom Bacillati; phylum Actinomycetota; class Actinomycetes; order Streptosporangiales; family Nocardiopsidaceae; genus Streptomonospora; species Streptomonospora nanhaiensis. Next base: position 6,021,273 of record NZ_JACCFO010000001.1, on the reverse strand, counting down.
GAGCGGGGCCGCGAGGACGGCAGCTTCCGCACCGACCTGCCCGCCGCCTGGATGGGCGCCGCGCTGTGGTCCCTGCTGGCCGTGGCGTCGTGGAACGTCCGCAACGACCACCTGCCGGCCGAGGACGGGCCGCGCAGCATCAAGGAGATGCTGCTCGACGGGGCGCGCCGCGTCCCCGCCCCCCAGTCCTAGCCGGCCCGGCCCCCGCCCGCCCTCCGGCCGGGGCGCCCCCCGCGCCCCCGGCCGCGCCCCTCGAAAGGACCGACGGAAGATGGACCGCCAAGAGATCATCACCGCCGCCGCGAAGTTCTGCGAGACCCGGGTCCAGGCCGACCTGGACGAGGTCGCCGCGGGCATCGGCATCAGCTCCGAGGAGCTGCGCTCCCACTTCCCCGACCGCTACGCACTCATCTGGGCGCTGGGGAAGATGGGCACCGACCTGATGGAGGAGAGCCTGGAGAAGGCCCGTGTCGAGGAGGGGCCCGCCGAGGACGCGGTGCGCCGGCTCATCGCCGAGGCCTGGACCTACGCCCCCTTCCTCGCCTTCCTCTACGGCGAGAACCCCCTGCACGGCCCCGGCGAGCTGGACGACGCGTTCGTCCGCATCGGCAAGCGGGCCACCCTGATGTTCGAGCGCGGCCAGCGCGAGGGCGTCTTCCGCACCGACCTGCCGGCCGCCTGGATGAGCGAGGCCATGTGGGTGCTGGTGGCCGTGGGCGCCTGGAGCGTGGCCAAGGGGCACATCGCCGCCGACGACGGCCCCGACTACATCGTTGAACTGCTGTTCAACGGCACCCGGGCGCGGGCCCGCGCCTGACCACCCCGCCGCCGCGCCCCGCGCGGCGGCGTTCCCGTCCACCGAGGCAGTTACCCGGGGCGGCCGTGCTGTGCGGCCGCCCCGTCGCATGAGGGAGGAGTCTGCTGTGAAGGCCCTGTTCATCACCGGCGGCAGCATGGGGACGGTGTTCCCCCAGGCGCCCCTGGCCCGCGCCACCCGCGACGCCGGGCACGAGATCCTCATGGCCGGCCCGGACACCGTCACCCCCACCATCGCCCAGGCGGGCCTGCCGCCGGTCTCGATCTCCGCGCAGACCAAGCAGGCGCTGGACCCCAACCTGCCGGGCGACCCCGCCGAGCAGATGCGCTACGTGGGGCGCTGGTACGGCAGGACGACGGCCGAGGCCCTGGAGCCGCTGCAGCGCATCGCCGCCGACTGGCGCCCCGACATCGTGCTGGGCGGCGGGATGTTCTACCCGGCGGCGCTGCTGGGCCACATCCTGGGGGTGCCCACGGTGCTGCAGCCCTGGGGCGTGCTGGACGCCGGCGGCTACGACGAGGGCGCCAACGAGGCGCTGCGCCCGGTCCTGGACCGCCTGGGCCTGGAGCGGACCCCGGCTCCCGACCTGGCGCTCAACGTCGCCCCGCCGAGCCTGCGCGGCCCGGTCGGCAAGGGCGAGCAGCCGCTGCGCTGGATCCCGGGCAACCTCCAGCGCCCGCTGGAGCCGTGGATGTACACCCGCGGCGGTGCCAAGCGGGTGCTGCTGACCTCGGGCAGCCGGGTCACCCGCGAGGGCACCCTGCACACCATGGACGTGCCGACGCTGCGCGCGCTGGCGGCGGCCTTCACCGACATGGGCGTGGAGACGGTCATCGCGGTGCCCGACGACGTGGCGCCGCTGCTGCGCGGCGAGGACGGCGGCGGCCCGCGCGCGGGCTGGGTGCCGCTGGACATCATCGCGCCCACCTGCGACCTGATCGTGCACCACGGCGGGGTGGGGTCCAACATGACGGCGATGGCGGCGGGCGTGCCCCAGCTCATCGTGCGCGAGATCCCCTCCTCCGGCGAGATGGACCCGCAGGTGCGGTTCGGCTCGCTGATCGACCTTGCGCCCGAGGAGCAGTCGGTGGAGAACATCCGGGCCGCCTGCGCGAAGATCCTGTCCGACCCCTCCTACGCGGAGCGGGCGCGGATCCTGGCCGACGAGATCGCGGTGCTGCCCACCCCGGCCGAGGTGGTGGCCGTGCTGGAGGTGCTGGCCCGCCGCTGAGCGGACGCCGGCCAACGCCAAGGGCGCCTCCCCCGCGGGGGAGGCGCCCGATCGCGTTGCGCGGCGCGGTGCCGGTCAGCGGATGTGGACCCCGGGGACGTAGAGGATCCACCGGCCGCCGGCGTCGCGGAAGCCCTGCTCCTTGGCGAAGATCTCCGCGGCGTGGTTCCAGGCGAACAGCACCGCGTAGTCGGGGTAGGCCGAGCGGAACTCCTCGGGCGAGCGCACCGGGATGTGGGTGCCCGGGGTCAGCCGGCCCTGCTTGGCGTCGGTGCTGTCGTGCACGGCCGGCAGCAGGTCGGGGCCGATCCCGGCGTAGTTGAGCACGGTGGAGCTCTTGGCGGTGGCGCCGTAGCCGGCCACCGTGCGGCCCTCGGCCTTGAGCCGCTCCAGCAGGGCGCGCAGGTCGGCGCAGGCGGTGCGGGCGGTGGCGGCGAAGCGCCGGTAGACGGCGGGGTCCTCCAGGCCCAGGGTGCGCTCCTCGGCGAGCGCGGCGGCCACCCGCTCGGAAGCGGGGCGGCGGCCGGGGCGCATGACGGTGTAGCGCATGGACCCGCCGTGGACGTCCAGGTGCTCGGCGTCGACCAGTTCGAACCCGAAGTGCCGGGCCATGTTCCGCACCGAGGTCACGCCGAAGATGTAGTAGTGCTCGTCGTAGATCTGGTCGAAGAGGGTGCGCCGGACGATGTCGCCCAAGTAGCGGTCCTCGAACACGAACACCCCGTCCTCGGCCAGCAGCGCGTCGATGCCCCGGAAGATGGAGTCGATGTAGGCGATGTGGCTGAAGGTGTTGGCCGAGAACACCACGTCGGCCGGGCCCTCGTCCTTGGCGATGCGCCGCGCGGTGTCCTCCTCGAAGAACTCGGTGGACACCCGGATCCCCTGCTCGGCGGCGATCTTGGCGGCGCCGATGGAGGGGTCCACGCCCAGGTGGCGCACGCCGGCGTCCTTGACGGTGCGCAGCATGATGCCGTCGTTGCTGCCGATCTCCAGGACGAAGGGGTCGGCCTTGCGCAGCGGCCCGGCCAGGAACGACTCGGCCACGGCGGTGAAGTGCCGCCGCATGACCTCCGAGCCGGAGGAGCGGTAGGGGTAGTCGTCGTGGAACATCTCGGTGCGCGGCACCTCTTCGGTGAGTTGCACCATGGAGCAGGCGGTGCACACGCCGGCCGCCAGCCGGAAGTAGTACTCGCTGCCGGCGCGCTCGGGGGTCACGAAGGAGTCCGACACCGGCTGGCGGCCGAAGTCCACGAACTCCTCGACGGCGCCGGCGCAGATACGGCACGTGGCCGCGCCGTCCGCTCGCTGTGCCATGGGGTGTGTCCTCTCTCTACGGGTGGGTCGGATCGGTGCGCGGCGCCGGCGCCGGGCCGGTGTCCCGCAGGGCCGCCGCGGCGATCTCGCCCACCAGGCGCGCCTGCGCCCGGGTCTCGGCGGTGGTGCCGGCCTCGCCGGCCCGCACGGCGCGGGCGAAGTCGGCCACGGCGTTGGCCCACTGGTCGTCGGCGGGGACCTCCTCGGTACGGGTCCCGGCCGGTCCGGTGATCTCGATGCGCGACACGCGGTCGGCGGGCGGGGTGAAGACGTGCTCGACGCTGAGCGCGCCTTGGGAGCCGACGACGTGGTAGTGCGAGGTGTAGGCGTGGTCGAGCCCGAAGGAGCACTGCGCCACCACACCGCCCGGCGCGCTCAGCAGCGCGCCGCCGCCCAGGTCGACCTCGGCGGCGCCGGCGTGCAGCACGGCGCCGGCCAGGCGCAGGCCCGTGCCCAGGAACCGCACGGCGGCCCGCAGCGGGTACCCGGCGGTGTCCAGCAGCGCTCCGCCGCCCAACTCCGGGCGCAGCCGGATGTCGCCGGGCGGGCGCGCGGGGATGGCGAAGGCGGAGCGGAACAGGCGGGGCTCGCCCACCGCGCCCTCGGCGATGAGCGCGGCCACCCGGTCGTGCAGCCGGTGGTGGCAGAACGTGTAGTTCTCGCGCAGCACCAGGCCGCGCTCCAGCGCCAGGGCGTGCAGGCGCTCGGTGTCGGCGGCACTGGTGGTCAGCGGTTTCTCGGCCAGCACGTGCTTGCCGGCGCGCAGCGCGGCCTCGATCCAGCGCGCGTGCAGGGCCGCCGGCAGCGGCACGTAGACGGCGTCGACGTCGGGGGCCGCCAGCAGGGCGGTGTAGTCGCGCGCGGTGGCGCCGCCGAACTCCGCAGCGGTCTTCTCGGCCTTCTCGGGCGTGCGGCTGGCGGTGCGCGCCAGGCGCACCCCCGGTGTGCGGGCGAGCGCCGGCAGCAGGCGGCGCACCGCGACGTCGGCGCAGCCGAGCAGGCCGAACCGCAGGTCGCCGCCGGGTCCCCGGCCGTTGTCCATGACCGCTCCCTCTCGTCGAGCCGGGCCGGGCGGCCCGGGGCTTCGCGCAGCCCAGCTTGGAGGGGCGACCTCGGCGCCACGAGCACGACCCCGCCGGTATGTCACCTTTCGCCCGGAGCCTGGCGGCCTGTGTCGGCTTCGTGAGGAACGCACACCGGTGCCCGTGCGGCGCGCACTGCACGGGCCGCGTCCGCCTGGGCGAGGATGGTCGGGTGCGTGCCGACGACGGGGCGGCCCGGGACGGGACGCCCCAGCCGGGCGCGCCGCCCGGCGCGGCCCCGCCCGCCGAGGCGGGCGCGCCGCCCCGCGGACCGGACGCGCCGCTGGCCTTCGCCCCGGGCCTGGCCGCGCGCACCGTTCCGGGTGAGGGCGTGTTCGTGTTCTCCGAGCGGGGCGTGACCGTGCTGCGCGGCGGCGCCGTGGAGGCGCTGGCGCCGCTGCTGGACGGCACGCGCGGCCCGGCCGCCCTCGCCGCGGCCGCGCCGGGGCAGCCGCCCGGCGCGGTCGCGGCGGCGCTGCGCCGGCTGGCCGGCGCGGGCCTGGTGGTGCCCGCCGAGCCCGCCCCCGGCGCCGGGGCGGCGTTCTGGCGCGCGGCGGGTGCCGCGCCGCCCGAGCCGCCCCGGGTACGCGTGGTCTCCGTGGACGGCGCCGACCGCGCGCACGTGGTGCGCGCCGCCGCGGCCGCCGGCCTGCCCCTGGTCGGCGGCCCCGGGCGCGGGGCCGGCGCGGCGCATCCGGGCGCCGCGCTGTCGGTGGTGGTGTGCGCCGACTACCTCTCCCCCGGCCTGGAGGGCGTGGACGCCGCCCACCGCGCCGCCGGGCGGCCGTGGCTGCTGTGCCGGCCGGTCGGCGCGCGGGTGTGGGTCGGCCCGGTGTTCACGCCCGGGACGGACTCGGGCTGCTGGCACTGCCTGGCCCACCGGCTGCGGCCGCACCGCCAGGCCGAACTGGCGGCGCTGCGGGCGGCGGGCGCCCGCCCTCCGGCGGCGCCGCCCGCCGGCCTGCCCGCGCTGGAGGCGGCAGCGGCGCACCTGGTGGCGGTGGAGGTCCTGCGGTGGGCCGCGGGGCTGCGCGGCGCCGGGGGCGCGGGCGAGTACGTGTGGACGCTGGACGGCGCCGCGCTGGAGGGCCGCGCGCACCCGGTACGCGCCCGCCCGCAGTGCCCGGTCTGCGGCGACCCCGGCCTGGTGGCCGCGCGCACGCGGCGGCCGGTGCGCGTGGGGTCCGCGCCCAAGGCCGCCGCCGGGGGCACCGGCCACCGGGCGCGCGAGCCCCACCGGGTGCTGGAGGAGTTCGGCCACCTGGTCGGCCCGGTCACCGGAATCGCCAAGGCGCTGCGCCCGGTGCGCGGGGCGCCCCCCGGGTTCCACGCCTACCGCTCCGGCCCCAACGCGGCGGCGCCCGGCACCGGGCTGGCGGGGGTGCGCGCGGCGCTGCGCGCCGAGAACGGCGGCAAGGGGGTCACCGACCTCGACGCCCGCGTCAGCGCGCTGTGCGAGGCGGTCGAGCGGTACAGCGGCGCCTTCCAGGGCGACGAGGAGCGGGTGCGGGCCCGCTACGCCGACCTGGGCGGGGCGGCCGTGCACCCCGACACCTGCACGCTGGTGGACGCGCGCCAGTACGCCGACCGGGAGCGGTGGAACGCCGAGCACGGCGCCTTCCAGTTCGTGTGCGACCCCTTCGACGACACCGCCGAGCTGGACTGGACGCCGGTGTGGTCGCTCACCCGCGAGGAGCACCGGCTGCTGCCCACGGCCCTGCTGTACTTCGGCGCGCCCGGTGAGCCGGGGTGGCGGCCCTTCCGCGCCGACTCCAACGGCTGCGCCGCGGGCTCCAGCGTGGCCGACGCGGTGGTGCAGGGCGCCCTGGAGCTGGTGGAGCGCGACGCGGTGGCGCTGTGGTGGTACAACCGCACGGTGCACCCGGCGGTGGACCCGGGCGCCTTCGCCGACCCCTGGGTGGAGCGCGTGGCCGGGGAGTACGCGCGGCTGGGCCGGGTGTTCTGGGTGCTGGACGTGACCTCCGACCTGGGGGTGCCGGCCATGGCTGCGGTGACGCGGTGCGCGGAGGGCCCCGAGCGGGTGATGTTCGGGTTCGGCTGCCACTTCGACCCGGCGGTGGCGCTGCGCCGGGCGGTGGCCGAGATGAACCAGCTCGTCGCGGCCGTGCCGGACGGCGTGGCCGACTGGGGCGACCCCGACGCCGAGCGCTGGTGGAAGGGCCCGGGCACGGCGGGCGCGCCGCACCTGCTGCCGGATCCGGGGCGCCCGGCGCTGGGCCCGGGCGACTACCCCCGCGCCGCGCGCGCCGACCTGCGCGACGACGTGCTGTGGCTGCGCGACGCGTTCGCCGCGCGCGGGCTGGAGATGCTGGTGCTGGACCAGACCCGCCCCGACGTCGGCCTGCCCGTGGTGCGCACGGTGGTGCCGGGGCTGCGGCCGTTCTGGGCGCGGTTCGCACCGGGCCGGCTGTTCGACGTGCCCGTGCGGCTGGGGCGGCGCGCCGCTCCCGTCGCCTACGCCGACCTCAACCCCGTGCCGCTGTTCCTGTGAGGTCGGAAGCCGGGAGCCCTTCATGGGCCGGCCGGTCAGACCCAGCCGGCCTCGCGGGCGATGCGCACCGCGTCGACCCGGTTTCGGGCGTTGAGCTTGGTGGTGACCGAGGCGAGGTAGTTGCGCACGGTCCCGGCGGTCAGGTAGAGCTGCGCGGCGATCTCGGGGACGTCGCTGCCGTCGGCGGCGCGGCGCAGCACGTCGAGTTCGCGCGCGGTCAGCGGGCATTCGTCGGTCTCGAACGCGGCGAGGGCGAGTTCGCCGTCGATGACGCGCCGGCCCGAATGCACCCGCCGCACCGCCTCGGCGAGTTCGTGCGGCGGTGCGTCCTTGAGCAGGAATCCGTCGACCTTCGCCGAAAGCGCGCGGCGCAGCGCGCCGGGCTTGCCGATGCTGGTGAGAATGAGTGTGCGGGTCTCGGGCGCCTGCTCGTGGATGTCGGCCGCCGCGGACAACCCGTCCTTTCCGGGAAGATCAATGTCGAGAATGGCGACGTCGGGCCGGTGTTTGAGCACCGCCGGAAGGATATCGTCGCCGGAGACGATTTCCGCCACAACGTTGATATCGGATTCCAGCCGGAGCAGCGATACCAGTGCCCCGCGCACCATGTGCATGTCCTCTGCCAAGACCACGCTGATCATGAAAAGACCGTCACCCTGCCTCCGGGCGCCGCTCCGCGAAGCGCGCCCGGAAACGGCGGAGCGCACGGCGGCGGCACCCCACGCGCCCCTGCAATCCCTATCACGGAAGAATACCATTACGACCCGATTAAGCCAGTATTTTCCCGCAGCGGTACGGAGAGTGATAATGGGGTCACGGCTCATGCGGAGCGTAGTCGCAACTCCCTTAAATAGGCGCGGTGGCGCGATTGGCCGGCGCGCATGCGCCGAGCGCACTCACCGGCAACTCCCCGTCAATTCGCGGCGAACAAATGCGGGCCGGTCTTAGGCACCTTCGGTGAGGGCGTTGTCCCAGGAAGCGGCGATGTTCTCCGCACTGCGCACACCCGTTCGCCGCCCTTGTTCGAATTGCGCGTCGAATTCGTCGGCACCGGCGATTTTCCGGACCGCCTCGGCGATCCGCTCGGCCTCGGCGGCCTCGGCCGCGGCCGGCCGGGTGCCCCCGCGCGCGCCCGCCGCCGCGCCGAGCAGGAGCGCGGCGTCGGCCCCCCGCCCGAGGGCCGCGGCCGTGGCGGCCAGCCCCGCGCACGCCGCCGCCACCGCCTGGCCCGAGGCCGTGGACCGCGCCGTGGCCAGCGCGCGCCGGTGGCGGGTCAGCGCCGCCGCGGCGTCGCCCCGCGCCAGCGCGGCGAAACCCAGTTCGGTCAGCGCCATCGCCCGCTCCTCGGTGGGCTGCTCGCCGCCGCGCTCGCCCAGCCACGCCTCCAGCAGGGTCTCGGCCTCGGCCGAGCGGCCCTGGCGCCGGGCCAGCGCGCCCAGGTGCAGCCCGGCGAACCGGCGGCCGAAGATGTCGCCGTGGCGCACGGAAAGGCGGTGGGCGCGCTCCAGCAGCCCGGCGGCCCGCTCCAGGTCGCCGGCCAGCATCGCCGAGCGGCCCAGGAACGCCAGCCAGTGCCCGGTCTTGGTCACCAGGCCCAGCTCCTCCGACAGCGCCAGCCCGGCCTCGCCGATGCGGGCGGACTCGGCGTGGTCGCCCACGGCCTCGGCGTGCCGGCGCAGCACCGCCATGGCCTCCAGCCGGCCCCAGCCGTCGCCCAGCTCCTCGAACAAGGCCAGGGCGCGCCGGCCCTCGCCCCCGGCCTCGTCGGCCCGGCCGCGCATCAGCGCCAGCCAGGCGCGGTTGCACAGCACCGCCGCCACACCCCAGCGGTCCCCGCGCTCGCGGAAGTCGGCCAGGGCGGCGGCCAGCATCCACTCGGCCGCCTCCTGCTCGCCGACCTCCATGAGCATGGGGCCCATGAACCACCACGCGCGCGCCTGGGCGGCGCGGTCGCCGGCGTCCTGGAAGGCGGTCACGGCGGCGGCCGCCCGGGCGGCGGGGTCGGGCAGGTCGCGGTCGCCCAGTTCCAGGCCGGTGCGCCAGGCCGCGGCCAGCGCGCGCAGGCCGGGCGGCCCGCCGGGCAGCGCCAGCGCCGAGGTGAGCGTGCGGTGGGCCTCGCCCAGCCGGCCGCGCAGCCAGCGGTACCAGAACCCGCCCACCGCCAGCCGCAGCGCGCTGTGGGCGTCGCCGGTGCGCAGCGCCTCGGCGAAGGCGGCGCGCAGGTCGTTGGCCGACTCGTCGAGCCGCCGCAGGGTCAGCGCCTGGTCGGCGCCGCGCAGCGCGACGTCGGCCCGCTCGGCGAACTCCACGTGGAAGCGCATGTGGCGCTCGCGCACGAGGCCGGCCTCGCCGGCCTCCTCCAACCGCTCGGCGGCGTAGGCGGCGATGGTCTCCAGCAGCCGGAACCGCACGCCGTCGGCGCCCTCCATCGGCACCGCCAGCGAGGACTCCGCCAGCCGCGCCAGCGACCCGGTGGCCGGGCGGCCCAGCACCGCCGCCGCGGCCTCGGGGGTGAACCCGTCGGAGAAGACCGAGACCCGGCGCAGGGCGACGCGCTCGTCCTCCTCCAGCAGGTCCCAGCTCCAGTCGATCATGGCGCGCAGGGTGCGCAGCCGCTCGGGCGCGTCGCGCTCGCCCGAGGCCAGCAGGGCGAACCGGTCGTCCAGCCCGGCGGCCAGCGTGGCCACGCCCAGGGCGCGCACCCGGTTGGCGGCCAGTTCCAGGGCCAGCGGCAGGCCGTCCAGCCGCCGGCAGATGGCCGCCACCACCGGCTCGGTGCGGGCGTCGAGGCGGAAGCCCGGCGCCGAGGCGGCCGCGCGCACGGCGAACAGCCGCACGGCCGACCCGTCGCCGTCGGCGCGCAGGGGGGCCACCTGGTAGACCCACTCGCCGCGCACCCGCAGCGGCTCCCGGCTGGTGGCCAGCAGGTGCAGGTCGGGCGCCGCCTCGCGCAGGGAGCGGATCAGCGGCGCCGCCGCGCCCAGCAGGTGCTCGCAGTTGTCCAGCACCAGCAGGCCGCGGGTGCCCGACAGCGCGCCGGCCAGCCGGGCCAGCCCGCGCGCGTGGCGCGGCACGCTCTCGTCGCGGATGCCCACGGCGTAGGCGACGGCGTCGGCCAGGCGGTCGGGGTCGTCGCCGGTCTCGGCGGGCAGGTGGCCCAGCTCCACGAACCAGGTGGCGTCGAAGTCCGCGGCGGCGGCCCGCCCGGCCTCCACCGCCAGCCGGGTCTTGCCCACGCCGCCGGGCCCGGTGAGGGTGACCAGGCGGCGGCCCTCCGCCAGCAGCCGGCGCAGGTCGGCGAGGTCGGCCTCGCGCCCGACGAACTCGTCCAGCGGCGCGGGCAGCCCGGAGCGGGCCGGGGCCGCGGGCTTGGCGGGCTCGGCCAGGAGGCCGGGGTCCTGGCGCAGGATCGCGCCGTGCAGCTCGGCGAGTTCGGGGCTGGGGTCCACGCCCAGCTCCTCGGCCAGCGCGGCGCGCAGCCGCTCGTAGGACTCCAGCGCCTCGGTCTGGCGCCCGGCCCGGTAGAGGGCGCGCATGTGGGCGGCGCGGATGCGCTCGCGCAGCGGGTGGGCCTCGGCCAGCGCGCCCAACTCGTCGGCGAGAAGCGGGTGGCGGCCCTGCCCGGTGCGGGCGTCGGCGCGCTCCTCGATCGCGGTGAGCCGGTCCTCCTCCAGGTGCTCGGCCCAGGGGCGCAGCGCGGTGGTGTCGGCGGCGTCGGCCAGCGCGGGGCCCCGCCACAGGTCCAGCGCCTCCTCCAGCGCGGCGGCGCGGACGTCGGGGTCGGCGCTGGCGCGGGCGTGCTCCACCAGCGCCCGGAACCGCAGGGCGTCCAGCTCGTCGTCGGAGAAGCGCAGGGCGTAGCCGCCGGGGCGGTGCACGAGGCGGTCGCGCCCGCCGGGTTCGGCGGAGTCGAGCACGCCGCGCAGCCGGGAGATCTTGGAGCGCAGCACCCGTTCGGGCGCGGCCGGGCGGTCGGTCTCCCAGACCTCCTCGATGAGGGCGCCGGTGGTGGCGGGGGTGCCGTTGCGCATGAGCAGGGCGGCCAGGATGGCGCGCACCTTGGCCTCGGGCACCGGAACCAGCCGCCCGTCGGCGCTCCACACCTGCACAGGCCCGAGAACGCCGAACCGCATGGGGGCAGCCTAGTACAGGTTCCGGTCCGGCGCCCGGGGACCGCAACCTCTCCGGAACCCCCGCTGGCCACCCTGGTGGCCAGACGGCGCGATCCGCGCCCGCGAGGGGAAGGAAGGACCATGTCATCCGGTTCCAAGGCCGGAGTGAAGGAGTGGGTCGGCCTGGCCGTGCTGGCTCTGCCGATCCTGCTGCTCTCGCTCGACCTCACCGCACTGCACCTGGCGCTGCCGCACCTGGCCGCCGACCTCGACCCCACCAGCACCGAGCAGCTGTGGATCCTCGACATCTACGGCTTCATGGTCGCCGGCTTCCTGATCACCATGGGCACGCTGGGCGACCGGATCGGCCGCCGCCGGCTGCTGATGATCGGGGCCACGGCCTTCGGCGCCGCCTCGGTGGCCGCCGCCTACGCGCCCACGCCCGAGACCCTGATCGCCGCCCGCGCGCTGCTGGGCATCTCGGGTGCCACGCTGATGCCCTCGACGCTGTCGCTCATCAGCAACATGTTCCACGACGCCCGCCAGCGCGGCTTCGCCATCGCGGTGTGGGGCTCCTGCTTCGCCGCCGGCGGCGCCATCGGCCCCATGGCCGGCGGCGTCCTGCTGGAGTGGTTCTGGTGGGGCGCGGTGTTCCTCATGGCCGTCCCCGTGATGGTGCTGCTGCTGATCACCGCCCCGCTGCTGCTGCCCGAGTACCGCGACCCCGTCCCCGGGCGGCTGGACCTGTTCAGCGTGGTCCTGTCGCTGGCCGCGATCCTGCCGTTCGTCTACGCCTTCAAGGACGCCGCCCGCGAGGGCTGGCAGGTCTCGACGTTCGTCGTGATCGCCGTGGCCGCGGTGTTCGGCTGGCTGTTCGTGCGGCGCCAGCGGCGGCTGCGCGACCCGCTGATGGAGCTGGGCCTGTTCCGCCACCGCGCCTTCACGGTTGGGCTGGGCAGCCTGCTGCTGGGCACCCTGGTCCAGGGCTCCTTCATCCTGCTGCTGGCCCAGTACCTCCAGCTGTCCATGGGCCTGTCGGCGCTGGCCGCCGGGCTGTGGATGGCGCCGTTCGCGGCGGCCAACATCCTCGGCTCGATGGTGTCGCCGCCGCTGGCCCAGCGCATCGGCCCCGGCCGCACGATCGCCCTGGGGCTGCTCGTGATGGCCTGCGGGTTCCTCATGTTCGCCCAGGCCGGCCCCGACTCCGCCCTCTGGCTGCCGGTGGCCGCCTCCATGATCATCTCCATCGGCATCGGCCCCCTGATGGTGCTGGTGATCGACCTGGTGATCGCGGCGGCGCCCAAGGAGAAGAGCGGTTCGGCGTCCTCGATGTCGGAGACAGCCTCGGAGATGGGCATGGCGCTGGGCGTGGCCACCCTCGGCGCGATCGGCTCGGCCGTCTACCGCTCGCAGATGAGCGACAGCCTTCCGGCGGGCGTGCCGGAGTCGGCCGCTCCGCAGGCGGTGGACAGCATCGCCGGCGCCACCGCGGTGGCCCAGGAGCTGGCCTCCGGCACCGGCGCGGCGGTGCTGGAGGCCGCCCGCGCGGCCTTCACCTCCGGGCAGGCCGCCGTGTCCTACACCAGCGTGGCGGTACTGCTGGTCCTGGCCGTCCTCTCCGGGTTCTTCCTGGACTCCCGCCGCAAGCGCGGCGGGCAGGAGGGCGAGGACGCGCCCCAGACCGCCGGCACGCCGGACGCGGAGGCCGCTGAGCGGCGCGAGCAGCGCCAGGAGCGCATCGCCGCCGAGTAACCGCGCGCGACCCGCGCGGGCGCCAACGGATCCGCCGCACGGATCCGCGACGGCGGCCCGGGCGGGCGGCGCCCCCGGCCGGAAGGCCCGGGGGCGCCGCCCGCCGCGCCCCAGACCCCGGCAGGGGCCGCCCCGTCCCTGAACAGGAAGAAGCAGTTAAGGAGCAAGGCCCACCATGCCGGAGAACGACCCCCTACGCGTGGCCGTCATCGTCGGGAGCATCCGCACCGACCGGTTCGGCCCCATCCCCGCCCGCTGGATCGCCGAGCGGGCGCGGCAGCACGGCTCCTTCGAGGTCGACGTGATCGACCTCGCCGAGGCCGACCTGCCGTTCGTGCTCGGCGGCGACGACCCCGGCGCGCCCGTGCCGCCCGAGGTGGCGGCGCTGTCGCCGCGGCTGGCCCGCGCCGACGCGTTCATCGTGGTCACCCCCGTCTACAACCGGGGCTACCCGGCCTCGCTGAAGAACGCGATCGACTGGTTCTACACCGAGTGGAACGCCAAGGCCGTGGGCTTCGTGTCCTACGGCGGCCTGACCGGCGGCGTCACCTCGGTCGAGGCCCTGCGCGCGGTCTTCAACGAGGTGCAGGCCACCACCATCCGCAACACCGTGTGCTTCATGGACTGCCACGACAAGTTCGACGAGGAGGGCAACCCGGTCACCCCCGAGCCCGTCAACGTCGCCGCCAAGGCGTTCCTGGAGCAGCTGGAGTGGTGGGCGCGCGCCCTGCGCGACGCCCGCCGGGTCTCTCCCTACGTCGTCTGATCCGCCCCGGCCGATCCGTCCGCCGCGACCACGTCAGGAGGTCCGCCTCTCGCACCAGACATCACAGACCCGGCCCCTCGCGGGCCGGGCGGTGCGGCTCCGGGGGCGTACGCGCCCTGCCCCTGCCTCGTCCCTGGACCGCACCCGCCTGCCGGCGGCGGCCACCCCGCGTGCGCGGGGTGGCCGCCGTTGTTCGCGCCCGGGCCGGGCCGGGGCGGCGGGAGGGGCGGCGGGAGGGGCGGCACCTCAAACGGAGGGCGCCGCGGGCGCGGCCAGGCGGTCCAGCCACTCGGTGAGCAGGGTGCGCTCGGCCGCGCTGAGCGCGTCCAGGCCGGGCAGGGCGGCGCGCAGGGCCACGACGGCGGCGGTGACCGGCTCGCCCGCGCCGGCGGGGGCGGGCGCGCCGGTGGTGACGGCGGCGATGGCGGCCTCGCGGGCCAGCGCCGACAGCGCGGGGTCGCGCCGCTCCTCGGGCAGCTCGATCAGGGTCAGGGTCAGCCCGCGCCCGGCGGAGTGCATGAGGTGGGCCGCGCGCTCCTCGCTGACGCGCAGCCGGCCGGCGGCGGCGACGCGCCGCACGCGCTCGGCCAGCGCCGCCGCGCCCAGGGCCGCGGCCGGTGACTGGCGGCCGGTGCGCACGTCGCCGTAGACCAGCGTGTACAGCGCGGGGTTGGCCAGCCCGAACCCGACGTGGAGGTCCCAGCCCCGGCGCAGGTCCTCGACCGGGTCGGCGGAGGCGGGCAGGCCGGCCTTGTCGGCCAGGTAGCGCTCGAACCCCTGGCGGGCGACCGCGTCCAGCAGGCCCTGCTTGTCGTGGAAGATGCGGTAGATGGTGGGCGACTGCACGCCGGAGCGGGCACAGACCGCGCGCGTGGAGACCGCCTCGCGCCCGCCCTCGGCAAGGAGTTCGGTGGCCGCCTGGACGATGCGGTCGCAGATGATCTCGCGCTTCATGGTGGCGGCGATACTACCGCCGACCCGGCGATGTTTCCAGTGGCAACGTTTTTCTGTTGGCGCATTGACGACAATCGATAACGACGTTACGTTGTCAGCGTTAACAACCGCTGCACGGCCGGCCGCCCGTGCGCTCCACCGAGGGAAGCAAAGTGAGCACCATGAGCGAGAAGCCGCGCGTCGCCGTCGTCACCGGCGGGTCCCGGGGCATCGGACGGGCCGCCGCCGAGCGGCTGGCCGCCGACGGCCAGAGCGTCGTCGTGGGCTACTCCGCCGGCGAGGCCGAGGCCAAGGCCGCCGTCACCGCGATCGAGGAGGCCGGCGGCACGGCGGTGGCCGCCCAGGTCGAGGTGGGCGACGCGGACTCCGTGCGGGCCCTGTTCGACACCGCCCAGGCCCGCTTCGGCGGGATCGACGTGGTCGTCAACGCCGCCGGGATCATGCGCCTGACACCCGTGGCCGACCTCGACCTCGCCGAACTGGAGCGGGTGCACCGCGTCAACGTGTACGGCGCGTTCGCGGTCAGCCGCGAGGCCGCCCGCCGCCTGCGCCCGGGCGGGGCGCTGATCCACTTCTCCACCACCGTCACCCGCACGCTCCAGCCCACCTACGCCGCCTACGCGGCGAGCAAGGCGGCCGTGGAGGCGCTGGTGCCGGTCCTGGCCCGGGAGCTGGCCGGGCGCGACATCACCGTCAACGCCGTGGCGCCCGGCCCCACAGCCACCTCCATGTTCCTCGACGGCAAGAGCGAGGAGCTGGTGCGCCAGATCACCGGGCGGATCCCCCTGGGCCGCCTGGGCGAGCCCGCCGACATCGCCGAGGTCGTCTCGGCCCTGGCCGGCCCGGCCCGCTGGATCAACGGCCAGACCGTCATGGTCAACGGCGGCCTGGCTTGAGCGCTCGGGCCCGGGGCGCCCGCCGCGCCGGCCGCCCCGGGCCGCCCTACTCCAGCTCCCGGGCCAGCAGCGGGATCCGCCCGCCCGCCAGCACGGCCCGGGCCTGGTCGGGCGAGAGCCGGTGGCGCAGCCGGTACTCCTCCCCCGTGGCGGCGTCGCGCGCGCAAACCTCGTCCCCGGCCGTCAGGCGCTCGGTCAGGCCCTCCAGCACCAGCACGTCCCCGGCGCCGATCCGGTCGTGGTCGGCGGGGTCGGTGAACTCCAGCGCGAGGATGCCGAAGTTGGCCAGGTTCTGCCAGTGGATCCGGGCGAAAGACTTCGCCACCACCGCGCGCAGCCCCAGGTAGCGGGGCGTGATGGCGGCGTGCTCGCGCGAGGAGCCCTGGCCGTAGTTGTCGCCGCCCACCACCAGGTGGCCGGAGTCCCCGGCGGTCTCGCGCGCCCGCCGGGGGTAGTCGGGGTCGATGCGGGTGAACGTGAAGTCGGCCAGGCGGGGCACGTTGGAGCGGTAGGGCAGGGCCCGGGCGCCGGCCGGCGAGATCTCGTCGGTGGAGACGTTGTCGCCGACCTTGAGCAGCACCGGGGCCTCGATCCGGTCGGGCAGCGGCGGGAAGTCGGGCAGCGCCGAGATGTTGGGCCCCTTGACCAGCTCGACCCGCCGCGCCTCCTCGGGCGGCAGCGGCGGCACCAGCATCGCGGTGTTGACCGAGGCGCGCGCGGGCGGCTCCAGGCGGGGGTACTCCAGGCCCAGCTCGGCGGCGAGGTCGCGCGGGTCGGTGATCACCCCGGTGAGCGCGGCGGCCGCGGCGGTCTCCGGAGAGCACAGCCACACGGCGTCCTCCTCGGTGCCCGAGCGCCCGGGGAAGTTGCGCGGGAAGGTGCGCAGGGAGTTGCGGCCCGGGGCCAGCGCCTGGCCCATACCGATGCAGCCCAGGCAGCCGGCCTGGTGGATGCGCGCGCCGGCGGCGACCAGGTCGAGGGTCGCGCCGATGCGGGTGAGGTCGGAGAGGATCTGCCGCGAGGACGGGTTGACGTCGAAGCTGACCGCGCTGTCGGTCTGGCGGCCCTTCACCATGGCGGCGGCCACGGCGTAGTCGCGCAGCCCGGGGTTGGCCGAGGACCCGATGACCACCTGGTCGACCTCGGTGCCGGCGGCCTCGCGCACCGGCACCACGTCGCCGGGCGAGGAGGGCCGCGCGATCAGCGGCTCGACGGCCGACAGGTCGATCTCCTCGGTGACGTCGTAGCGGGCGCCGTCGTCGGCGAGCAGCTCGGTGAAGTCCTCCTCGCGGTCCTCGGCGCGCAGGAACTCCCGCACGGCGCGGTCGGCGGGGAACACGGTGGTGGTGGCGCCCAGCTCGGCGCCCATGTTGGCGATGACGTGCCGGTCCATCGCCGTGAGCGTGGCCACCCCCGGCCCGTGGTACTCCACGATCCGGTTGAGCCCGCCCTTGACCCCGTGGCGGCGCAGCATCTCCAGGATCACGTCCTTGGCCGAGGTCCAGGGCGGCAGCGCGCCGGTGAGGCGCACCCCCCAGACCTCGGGCATGCGCAGGTGCAGCGGGCGCCCGGCGACGGCCATGGCGACCTCCAGCCCGCCCACGCCGATGGCGAGCATGCCCAGCGACCCGGCGGCGCAGGTGTGGGAGTCGGACCCGGCCAGCGTCTTTCCGGGCACGCCGAAGCGCTGCATGTGGGTGGGGTGGGAGACCCCGTTGCCCGGCTTGGAGTACCACAGCCCGTAGCGCCGGGCCGCCGAGTGCAGGAAGGCGTGGTCCTCGGCGTTCTTCTCGTCGGCCTGGAGCAGGTTGTGGTCCACGTACTGCACGCTGACCTCGGCGCGCGTGCGGTCCAGGCCCAGCGCCTCCAGCTCCTGCATGACCAGGGTCCCGGTGGCGTCCTGGGTGAGGGTCTGGTCGACCCGCAGCCCGATCACCGTGCCGGGCACCGCCTCGCCCTCGACCAGGTGCGACTCGATGAGCTTGTGCGCGACTCCGCATCCCATGGCGCTCCTCCTCTTCCCGCACGGCTGACCGCGCGCGCCGGCGGCAAACCGCGCCCCGTGCCGCCCGCGGGGGCCACGACGGTGGGAGCGCTTCCAAGCGGGGCCGTAGGATCGGCTGCCATGGAAGAACGCACACTGGGCAGGACCGGGACCGGTGTCAGCGCCGTCGGGTTCGGCGCCTGGCAGATCGGCGCCTCGTGGGGGCACGTCGACGAGGACGACGCGCGGGCGGCACTGCGCGCGGCGGCCGACGCCGGGGTCACCTTCTTCGACACCGCCGACGTCTACGGCGACGGCCGCAGCGAGCGGCTGGTCGGCGAACTCCTCGCGGAGCGGCCCGGCCTGACGGCGGCCACCAAGATGGGCCGGCGCGTCGAGCAGGACCCCGCCAACTACCACGCCGACAACCTGCGGGCGTGGAACGACCGCTCCCGCGCCAACCTCGGCGTGGACACCCTCGACCTGGTGCAGCTGCACTGCCCGCCCCCGGCCGTCTACGCCGCCGACGCGGTGTTCGACACCCTGGACGCGATGGTCGCCGAGGGCCGCATGCGCGCCTACGGGGTCAGCGTCGAGACCTGCGACGAGGCGCTGGCCGCGATCGCGCGCCCCAACGTCGCCACCGTCCAGATCATCCTCAACGCGTTCCGGCACAGGCCGCTGGAGCGGGTGCTGCCGGCGGCGCGGGCGGCCGGGGTGGGCGTCATCGCGCGGGTGCCGCTGGCCAGCGGGCTGCTGTCCGGCCGCTTCGGCGCCGACACCTCCTTCGCCGAGGACGACCACCGCAACTTCAACCGCGCGGGCGAGGCGTTCGACGTCGGCGAGACGTTCTCGGGCGTGGACTTCCGCACCGGCCTGGCGGCGGTGGACCGCCTACGCCCGCTGGTGCCCGAGGGCATGACCATGGCGCAGTTCGCGCTGCGCTGGATCCTGGACCAGCCGGGCGTGAGCACGGTGATCCCCGGCGCGCGCAACGCCGACCAGGCCCGCGCCAACGCCGCCGCGGCCGGGTTCGCCCCCCTGCCCGCCCCGGTCCACGACGCCGTGCGCGCGGTCTACGACGACCTGGTGCGCCCCCAGGTGCACCACCGCTGGTAACCGCGCTCCGGCCCGCCCGCCGCCGCGCGGGCCGCCGCCTCCCCCGGGGCGGCGGCCCGCGCGTGCGGGCGGGGCCCTGCCGGTGGTCCCGCCCGGCGCGCTCAGGCGCCGGGCGGGACCACCGGCAGGCCCTCGGCGGCCCAGGCGCGGAAGCCGCCGACCATGTCGGTGGCACCGGGCCGGCCGAGGTCCAGCAGGTCGGCAGCAGCCAGGCTGGAGGCGTAGCCCTCGTTGCAGAACAGCACCACGCGCGTGTCGGCGGATCCGGCGGGGCCGGGCAGCCGGTCGGGGCTGGTGGGGTCCAGCCGCCACTCCAGGACGTTGCGCTCCACGACCAGCGCGCCGGGGATCGCGCCCTCGGCGGCCCGGTCGGCCTGGGGGCGGATGTCCACCAGCACCGCACCCTCGTCCCGGGCGCGGGCGGCCTCGCGCGGGGCCAGCCGCACCAGCCGGGCGCGGCGCCGCTCAAGCAGCCGCGCCACCGCGCCGCCCGGCGGCACGGCGCCGGCGCTCACGCGTCCTCCCGCAGCAGCGGCACGGAGGCGACGGTCGGGGCGGCCGGTTCGGGGTCGTCGGTGAGGGTGCTGTGGGTGCGGCGCAGCGCGCCGCTGTCGTCGACCCGGTAGTAGGACATCGCGGTCAGCGGCGGCGAGTAGGCGTGCACGCTGACGGCCGGGGCCGGCGCCAGGTTGACCACGTCGTGCACGTGGCCCAGCGGGAAGGCGGCGCCGGTGCCCTGGGGCAGCTCGCGCCGGGCCAGGCGGCCGGTCCAGTGGTGCTCGGTGAGGTCGCCGTGGACCACGGTGAGGGCGCCGAGCGAGCCGGCGTGGTCGTGCAGGGCGGTGGCCTGGTCCTGGGTCCAGGAGATGAGCCACAGGTCGACGTAGGCGTCGGTGCTCAGGCGCATCGACCAGCGGTTGCGGGTGTCGTAGCGGACGGCGTGCAGGCCGCGCCGCACCTCCTCGGCGGTGCGGGCGGTGAGTTCGACCAGGCGGTCGAGGGTCAGCGGGGTGGGTGCCGGTGGCTGGACTACGGCGGTCATGGCGGTTGCCTTTCCAGGCGGGACGAGCGGACGTGGCGGGTGCCGGTGCGGCGCGCGCCGGCGACACCGCTCGTCGAACACGGCCGCGCGCAGCGCCGCCGCCGACCGCGC
This sequence comes from Streptomonospora nanhaiensis, assembly GCF_013410565.1. Taxonomy (NCBI): domain Bacteria; kingdom Bacillati; phylum Actinomycetota; class Actinomycetes; order Streptosporangiales; family Nocardiopsidaceae; genus Streptomonospora; species Streptomonospora nanhaiensis. Next base: position 6,001,581 of record NZ_JACCFO010000001.1, on the reverse strand, counting down.
CTCCGCCACGGCCGCCACCCCCTCTCGTCGCTCCCCCGGCCCCGGCCGCCTGCGGCGCGGGGCGCTGATCCGTCCTGTACCGGCTACCTCGGCGCGGCGGCGGGCGCGGCCGCGGCCGGGCGCCACAGGCCGCGCTCGCCCAGCAGCGGCAGCACCCCGGCGCCGAAGTGGTGCACCTCCTCCAGCGCCGGGTCGCCGCTAAGGACGAAGTGGGTGATCCCGGCGTCGGCGTACTCGGCGATGCGGTCGGCCACCTGCCGGTGGCTGCCCACCAGCACGGCCGCGCCCTCGCCCGGCCGTGCGGCGGGCCGGGGCAGGGCGCGCCCCGGCGCGGTCCCGGCCGGCGCGCGGGGCACCGCGCCCGCGCGCGCCGGCGCGGCGGCGGGCAGCCGCCGGCCGCGCGGCCCGGTGCCCGCGATCAGCGGCCCGGCGTGCCGGCGGGCCTCCAGTTCGGTGTCGCGCGTGACCACGTGCAACCGGGTGCCGAAGGCCGGTCGGCGCCCCGCGCGCTCGGCCAGGGCCCGGGCGCGGTCCAGGGCGCGCCGCAGCGCGCCGCGCGGGCGGGCCGGCAGCAGGCACACGTCGGCGTGGCGGGCCGCGACCTCCAGCGCCGCCGGGGAGTACCCGCCCAGGTAGACGGGCGGGAAGTCGGGGCTGCGCCCCATGGCGCCCGCGGCGGCGGCGAGGTCGGCGTCGGCGCGGTAGCGGGCGATGGCGCCGAGGAAGGCGTCGGCGCGGCGGGGGTCGCCGGCTCCCCCGGCGCCGGGCTCGTCGTCGGCGACGACGTGCAGCAGCACCCGGCCGCCGCTGAGCCGCTGGTAGGTGTCGGCGAGCTGGGCGCCCAGGGCGGGCGGCATCAGGCCGGGGCGCAGGGCCAGCAGGAAGGTGAGGGTGCGCGCCTCGTCGGCCAGGCGCGCCGCGCTGATCCAGGCGTCCTGGCTCCACCGCTCGGGCGCGGTGGCCACCCCGGTGAACCCGTGGTCGGCGGCGGCGCGGGCGAAGGCGCGGAACAGGCCGACCGCGCGTTCGCTCTGGGCGCGGGTGGGCACGGCCCCCGTCCCCTGGTCGGCGCCCCGGGCGGGCAGGCGCCAGTGCAGCGCCACGGCCACGGCAGTCGTCCTCTCGGCTGGGACCTGCCGCCCGGGAGCGGGCGGCGGTGCACGGGATCGCGGCGGGCCGGGACCGCAGCGGAGAGTGCGGTCCCGGCCCGGATCGGCGGCGCCCTGGATCTTCTACGAAAGAAAGCGCCGCGGCGCCGGCTCGCAGTCGAAGTTCCGAGCCGACTGCCGCCATCCTCACCGCTCTACCGATCTTTGTCAATCTGAAAAGTAGGAAATAGGACCGGCGTGTCGCGGCGGACCCCGCCGGCGGCCCGCGCCCCGGCGGACCCGCGTGTGGCCGGGGCCGCCCCGGGAAGGGGTCGCGGTGACCGCGCGGGGCGGCGCCGCGCGCCTTCACCGGCGCCCGCGCCCTCCCCGCGCGGTCGTGCCGCCGCCCACCGCGCGCCCGAAGAGGAGAAGCCTTCGTGACCGTCCTCCGCACCGCCGGCGCGGCGCTGGCCGCCGCCGTCCTGGCGGCATCGGCCCCGCCGGCCGCCGCAGCGGCCGACCCCGCCCCCGCTCCCGCCGCGTCCGCGCCGCCCGCCCCCGCCCCGGGCGGCGCGCCCGCGCACGACCGGGTCAACTGCGACATGGGCGACGGCTGGGCCGACGGCTCCACCGTCGACCGCCGGGGCTCCTACGGCGACCCGGCCGACATCCCCGACTACGGGGCGTCCGGTGACGCCGCGGCCGCCCCGCCCTGGACGTGGGCCGCGGCCGGCGCCGCCGTCGGCGTGCTGGCGGGCGCGCTGGCCATGGCCTGGGCGCCCCGCCGCCGCGAGGCCGCGGCCGCTCCGGGCGGCCGCCCCGAGGAGTAGGGGCCTTCGGCGCCGGCCGGGCGGCCCGCCCCTCGGGGGGCCGCCCGCGCCGCCGCCGGTGCCAGTGCTTCGGGGCGGGCCCTTTAGTCCTCGGCCGGCTCCGCCGCGCCGACCTGGGCGCGCATGCGGTCGTTGGCGTGCTCCAGGGCGGCCACCACCGCCGCGCGCTGCTCGGGCGGAAGGTCGCCCACCACCTCGTCGGCGAGTTCGACCCAGGCGGCCTCGATCGCCGGGAGCAGGCGCCGGGCCTCCTCGGTCAGCACGATGCGCACCTGGCGGCGGTCGGCGGGCACCGGCTCGCGCCGGAACAGGCCGCGCTTCTCCATACGGGCCAGGCTGCGGGTCGCGGTGGGCGGCTCCACCCCCACGCGGGCCGCGAGCTGGGAGACGGTCATGCCGTCCTCCTCCTCGGCCAGCAGCCACAGCAGCACGTCCTGGCCCGGATGCAGGTCCAGCGCGGCGAGCTTGCGGGCGCGCACCGCGCGGTAGAGCTTGCCCGTCTTGGTCAGCGCCCGGTTGACGCGCATCGCCTCGTCCCTGTTCACCCGCCCATGCTACTGATGTATAGTCGGCTATTCATTAGCCGACTAAATGATGTTCGGCTAACGACACCAGGAGGTGCGCATGGAAACCGGACTCACCGGCAGGACAGCGTTCGTCACCGGCGGCTCGGGCGCGATCGGGCGCGCCGTCGCCGCCGCGTTCGCCGCCGAGGGCGCGGCGGTGGCGGTGGGCTGGCACACCAACCGCGCCGCGGCCGAGAAGACCGCCGGGGAGATCGCCGAGGCCGGCGGCACCGCCCGCCCGGTCCGCCTGGACCAGGCCGACCCCGACTCGGTCGCCCGCGCCGCGGCCGAGGTGGAGGCCGCCTTCGGCGGCGTCGACGTACTGGTGGCCAACGCCGTGGCCTGGCCCGCCTCCCACGACCAGGACTGGGCGGCCCTGGCCGCCGTGCTGACCGCCAACGTCTCGGGCCCCCTTGCCACCGTGGAGGCGGTGCTGCCGGGGATGCGCCGCGCCGGGTGGGGGCGGATCGTGCTCGTCTCCTCCGACGTGGTCGACCAGCCGATGGCCGGGCCCACCGGCTACCCCGCCGCCAAGGGCGCCCTGGAGGCGGCGGCGCGCGTCCTGGCCGTGCGCGAGGCCCGCCACGGCGTGCTGACCAACGTGGTTCGCCCCGGATTCACGCTGACCGAGCGCGCTGAACACCCCCTGGCTGGGCCGGGAGGCCGTGGAGTCCGAGAGCCGGCAGACCCCCACCGGCCGCATCTGCACGCCCGAGGACGTCGCCGCCGCGGCCGTCTTCCTCGGCTCGGGCGCCAACGGCCACGTCAACGGCGAGGTGCTGTCGGTCGCGGGCGGCCGGCAGCTCACGCGCTGAGGCGCGGCGCCGCCGCGCTCCCGGGGCGGCGCCCGCCCTCAGCCGGTGCGGCCCCCGGCCTCGCGGCCCGCGCCCGGCGCCTGCGCGCCGGTGCCGGTTTCGCTGTCGGCGTCGGTGTCGGCCGCCCTGGGCCGGGGGGCGCGGCGGTCGCCCACCCGGCGGCCGGTGATCGACTCCTCGTCGACGCGGATCCACGCCTCCCGCCGACCGCCCGCCCACGGGCGGACGTCGGTGTCGGCGCGCAGGTCCGCCAGCTCCCGGGCGTCGGTCACCGGGCGGCCCCGCCCGGTGACGAGCACGCTCCAGCCCTCGGCGGTGGCGCCGTCGAGCCGGTCGACCTCGAAGCTCATCGCCCCCGGCGCGTGCCGGGCGATCAGCCCGCCCTCCTCGGTGCGGAACACCACCGCGCCCCGCCAGAAGGAGTAGGTGACCGGCAGCACCGTGGGCGGGGCCCCGGGCGCGGTGGTGAACGCGACCCGGCCCACGCCGCCGGGCGCGATCAGGCTCCGGCACTCCTCCGCGCCGAGCACGCGGCCGGCGGGGGCGGGGACGGCGGTGACCGCGCTGCCCGGCGGGGTGTCGCCGCCCGCGCCCAGCAGGCACTCGGTGGAGGTGCGCAGCGCCTGGGCCAGGCGGTAGAGCGCCTCGTGGCTGGGCTCCGCCGGGTTCTCCTCCAGGTAGGCCACGTAGCCGGGGTCCATCCCGGTACGCTCGGCCAACTGCTCGCGCGAGAGCCCGAGCTCGGTGCGGCGGCGGGCGACACGGCGCCCCACGTCGCCGCCCTCGGGTCGGTTCGGCCCCCTCATCGGCCCTCCCCTGGGTCGGTGGCGGACGGCCGCGGCGCGTGTCGCCGCAGGTCGTCGTGGCTTCCCCTGCCCCGAAGGCGCCCGGCTCACTCCTCACCGCACCGCCACCGGGCGGGGGCGGCCTCCCGTACCCGGTGGTGGGGCGCGGCGGCCCCTGCTTTAATTGGGCGCCAACCGTCGGCGAGGGGACCGAGAAGCGGGACGCCTGTGGACTTCTGGGACGAGGTGCGGGCGGGGTGGGACCGGGCCGCCGCCGCGGTCGACACCGCCGCCGCGGCATCACCGGTCACGATGCGGCCCATGCTGCCCTTCTCGCTGATGCGCACCCAGGTGCCCATCGCGCTCACCGGCCACAGCGGCGCCGGCAAGACCATGATCTACCGGTCCCTGACCGGGCGCACCCGCAACCACTCGCTGCCCACCGCCCGCAGCGACCGGGTGGAGCGGCACCGGGCGCGCATCCGCACCCCGCGCGGGACCTTCCGCGCCGAGACCCACATCCCGCCCGGCCAGGCCAGCGACCCCCGCACCCACGGGCTGGAGCGGATCATGACCGGCGGGCGCTACCCGGCCGGGGTCATCCACACGGTCTGCTGGGGCTACAACAAGATCTGGCCGGAGGAGCAGAACGGCGTCCTCAACGCGCTCAGCGACGTCGAGGGCAAGCCGGTCACCCTGGAGAGCCTGACCGAGCGCAACCGCCGCGAGGAACTGGCCGACTTCGCCGACATCTGCGGGCGGCTCACCCGGGCCTGGCGCCGGCGCACCGACGTCTGGCTGATCGTGGTGGCCGCAAAGGCCGACCTGTACTGGGACGACCTGGACCGCGCCCGCGACTACTACATCCCGCGCGGGCGGCGCGGCGGCGACTCGGAGTTCGCCGCGCTGCTCGCCGACCTCGTGGAGGCGGTGGGCACCATGAACCTCCGCCGGGTCGCCGTGGTGCCGTTCAGCTGCTGGCTGGAGACCTACCAGGTGGGCCGCGACGTCCGGGTGGCACCGCAGCTGGACGCCACCCACTCCTCGCGCCTGATGAACTCCTTTCTCTCGTTGGTGGGGAACACGGTATGAGCACTGGCACTGGCACCGGCGCGGGAGGCGGCCCGCGGACACCCGGCGGCGACCAGCCCGGCCCGACCGCCGGCCACGCCGTCACCGTGCACGGCGGCGACGTGCACCTGCGCTACGAGACCCGCGAGCAGGCGCTGGCCGCGAGCTTCGAGGCCGCGCTGGCCCGCGCCGAGGAGCTGCTGGCCGGCGCCGACCGCGCGCGCACCGCGCTGGGCACGGTGCGGGCCGTGCAGGTCCTGGCCGGCGGCGCCGGCCTGGCCTGCGCCGCCGCGGCCGCGCCCGCGGCCCAGGCCGCCGCCCTCCTCGGCGCGGCGGTGCTGGTCCTCGCGCTGACCTGCGGCGCGCTGGCCTACACGCTCCAGGCGCTGCTGGCCGCCCCGCTGCGCCGGCGCCTGCTGCGCGACGAGAACGCCGCCACCGAGACGGTCAACGAACTCCGGGAACTGCTCGGCTCCGTCGCCGCCGAGGGCGAGTGGAGCCGCAGCGCCTACCGCCTGGCCCGCCGCCGGGTCGAGCGGTTCCCGCTGTGAGGCGGTCAACCGAGAACCGAGGGGGCCAGCGTGGCGGGTGACCAGGGGCGCGGGATGCTGAGCCTGGGCGCCGACCTCTTCGGCGTGGTGACCACCCCGGCGGCGGTCGTCATCGCGGTCGTGGCGTTCCTCCGCTCGCCCCGGCCCGACTCCCTGGGGCCCGAACTCCTGCCCGCCCTGCTCGGCGTGTTCGTCGTGGGGATCGTCCTGACGGGAGTGGGCGTGGCGCGGCGCCTGGGGTTCGGCTACGCCTTCGAGCCCGACCGGGGCCTGGCCGCGACCGTGCTCCTGCTGCTGGGCACCGCCTTCACCCTGGGCGCGCTGGCCGCCTACCTGCTGCTGCGCTGAGGGCGGCGCCCCGGGAGCCGGCCGGGGCGCCGCCCGGGGGACGGGGCTTGCCGCCTCCCGGGTCAGGGCACCCAGACGGCGCCCACGGTGCAGCCCTCGTACCCGGGGGCGTAGGAGGCGTAGTAGACCCCCCAGTCCTCGGTGGAGTGGTTGTCCAGGTCGGTGATCCCGGGGCCCACGCAGTACAGGGACGACGGGAAGGCCGGGTTCCACTGGTCGACGTCGACCGCCACCGAGCCCGTGCCGCAGTGGTTGTAGCGGCCCATGTCGAGGTAGCCGCAGGGCTCGCCGGCGCTCGCCTGCTCGGCGTGGGCCGCCGGAGCGCCGAGCCCGACCAGGGCCAGGCCCGCCGCCGCCGCGGCCGCCGCCGCGCAGGCCCGCGTCTTCGTCGTGAACGTCATGGCTGTTCCGCCTTTCATCGCACTCGTGTTCTCGGGGCCGGCCGCGGCCGGTCGCTCACGCGCGCCGCCCGCGCCGCGACGGGGCGTGACCCCCACCACCCGACCACGCCGCTCCTCGGCGTGCCACCTCTTTCGTCGCGCGCCGAAACGCGAACATCGGACGGGACCGCTGTCGGTGGGGAAGGGGCGGGCATGGAGGTGACCCTCGTCGTCGCGGCGGGCGTGGTCAGCATCGTGGTGGTGGCCGCGCTGTCCGACCGGCTCGGGGTGGCGCTGCCGCTGAGCCTGGTGGCCGTGGGCATCGGGCTGAGCTTCGTGCCCGGGGTGCCCCACCCCCGGCTCGATCCCGAGTGGGTGCTGGCCGGGGTGCTGCCGGTGCTGCTCTACGCGGCGGCGGTCACCATGCCGGTGCAGGACTTCCGGCGCGACGTGGGGCCCATCACCGGGCTGGCGGTGCTGCTGGTGGTGCTGACCACCCTGGGCACGGGCTGGCTGTTCCACGCGGCGGTGCCGGGCATCGGCTGGCCGGCGGCCTTCGCGCTGGGCGCGGTCGTCAGCCCCACCGACGCGGTCGCCGCCACGGCCGTGGGCCGGCGCCTGGGCCTGCCCTCGCGGCTGCTGACCCTGCTGGAGGGCGAAGGGCTGGTCAACGACGCCTCGGCGCTGATCCTGCTGCGCACGGCGGTGGCCGCCTCGGCGGCGGCGGTGTCGGTGTGGGGCGTGCTGGGCGACTTCCTCTACGCCGTGGCGGTGTCGGTGCTGATCGGCCTGGCGGTGGGCGTGGTCAACGTGCGGGTGCGCGGGCTGCTCAACGACCCCGTGCTCAACACGGCGGTCTCCTTCGTGGTGCCCTTCGTGGCGTTCGTGCCGGCCGAGGACGCCGGTGCCTCCGGTGTGCTGGCCGCGGTGGTCGCCGGCCTGGCCACCGGCCACCTCAGCCCGCGCCACCTGGCCGCGCGCGACCGCCTCAGCGAGGCCACCAACTGGCGCACGCTATCGTTCCTGCTGGAGAACGCGGTGTTCCTGCTGATGGGTCTGAGCGTGGCGCCGCTGGTGGCGCGGGTGGCCGAACGCGGCCTGGACCCCTGGACCGCCGTCGGCCTGGGTCTGGCGGCCTCCGCCGTGGTCACCGTGATCCGCATGGCCTTCGCGGTCCCGCTGGTGGCGGTGATGCGCCGCGACGTGCGCCGCGCCCGGCGGATCCGGCCCCGCCTGGAGGTCCTGCGCCGCCGCCTGGAGGACACCGAGGCGCCTTCGGGGCCCCGCGGGCGCGGCCGGGAGCGGCTGCGCCGCCGGGTGGTCCGCGCCTCGGCCGACGCCGCGTTCCGGCTGCGCAAGCCGGTGGGCTGGCGCGGCGGCGTGGTGCTGGCCTGGTCGGGCATGCGCGGCGCGATCACCCTGGCGGCGGCCCAGACCCTGCCCGCCGACACACCGCACCGCCCGCTCCTGGTGCTGGTCGCGTTCGTCGTGGCGGCGGCCACGCTGCTGGTCCAGGGGTTCACCCTGCCGGCGGTCATCCGGGCGGTCAAGGTCCCCGGCGACGACCCCGACCGGATGCGCGACGACTACGCCGGACTGCTGGCGGAGCTGTCGCGGGCCGGCGCCGCCGTGCTGGCCGACCCCGCCGTGACCGCGCCGGAGGGGGAACCCGCCGATCCGGCCCTGCTGGACCGGGTGCGCGCCGACAGCCGCGTGCGGTCCTCCGACGACGAGGACGACGGGCTGGGGGTCTGCGGCCGCGACGACGACGCGGCGCGCGCGGAGTACGTGCGGCTGCGCCGGGCGGTGCTGTCGGCCCAGCGCGAGGCCCTGCTGGCGGCGCGCGGGCGCGGCCTCCACGACTCCCGGGCGCTGCGCCGCGCCCAGTCCGCCCTGGACGTGGAGGAGGCCCGGCTGGAGCGGTTCGCCGGCTGAGGCGGCCCCTACCGCCGCGCGCGAGCCCGGGCGGGTCGGGAATGCCGGGTTCGCACCTGGGTAGCGTGGTCCCAGGCGCCGCAGTGCCGGGAGGGCGCCGGGGAGAGGAGGCAGGCGGTGGCCGAGTCGCACGGGGCCGTGCAGGACCGCCACATCCGGCTCTTCGCCGAGATGGCGCGGGAGCTGCTGGCCCAGGACACCGTGGAGGACGTGCTGCAGCGCATCTGCGAACTGGCGGTGGACACCGTCCAGGGCTGCGAGGCCGCCGGGGTCATGCTGCTGGACCGGCGCAGGCACCTGCTGGACACCCCGGCCGCCACCCACGAGTTCGTCCGCGCCTCCGACCGCGCCCAGGTGGAGTGCGACGAGGGCCCGTGCCTGGACGCCGCCCGCCACGAGCAGAGCTTCCGGGTCGACGACATGGCCGCCGAGGACCGGTGGCCGCGCTACCGCCCGCGCGCGGTGGAGCTGGGGATCGGCTCCATGCTCGGCTTCGAGCTGTACACCCACGACGCCACGCTGAGCGCCCTGGCTGGGCCTTCGCCTCCCACGCCGTGGTGGCCATCGCCGCCGCCCAGCGCGTGGCCACGCTGCGCGCGGGCTACGAGACCCGCCAGGAGATCGGCGAGGCGGTGGGGATCATCATGGAACGCCGCCGGCTCACCAGCGACCAGGCGTTCGCGCTGCTGCGGACCGCCTCCAACAACACCAACACCAAGCTGCGCGAGGTCGCCCGCTCGGTCGCCCTCACCGGGGAGCTCCCCGACGTCTAGCGCCGCGCGCCGCCGCTACAGCTCCCGCAGGTGGTCGCGCAGGGCGCGCGCCACCCGGCCCATCAGCGCCTCGGCGCCGGGCTGCACCATGGCGGCCACGCGCGAGGCGGTCAGCGCGGCCACCGCGAAGGTCCGGCCGTCGGCGTGCTCGACCACCCCGGCCTCGTGGCGCATGTTGAGCAGGGTGCCGGTCTTGGAGGACCACCGGGCGGCGTCGGAGGCGAAGTCGGGCGCCAGGCGGTGGCGCAGCACGTTGGCGGCCATCAGCTCGCGCACCCGCGCGGCCACGCCCTCGGGCACGGCCGAGGGCCGCCACAGCGCCTCCAGCAGGTCCACCATCGCCCGCGCCGACCCGGAGTTGGAGCGCGAGACGTCGAGCTGGCGCAGCCGGTGCCCGCGCCCGGCGGTCTGCGCCTCGATGGCCAGCGCGTAGGCCAGGTGGAGGTCCTCGGGGTCCAGCCGCTCGGCCGGGGTGTCCAGCAGGTCGCTCATGAGGTGGCGGCGCACCGTGATGCCGTGGAGGCCCGCCGATCGCAGCCAGGCGGCGACCTCCTCCGGCGGGGTCAGGCCGAACAGCGCGTCGCTGGCGGCGCCGTCGCTGAGGGCCACCGCCAGGTAGAGCAGGTCGTCCACGGCGATGTCGACGGGGTGGCGGAACCGGGTGATGCCGGTGGGCCCGGGGGTGGTGACCCGGCCCGGCTCCACGTGCAGCCGGGCCGCGCCGTCCAGCTCGCCCCGGGCGATGCGGTCCAGGGTGGCGGCGGCCAGCGGGACCTTCACCAGCGAGGCGATGGGAAACTCCAGGTCGGGCTCGATGCCCAGCTCCTCGCCGGTGTCGAGGTCGCGCACGAGGAAGGAGCCGTGCAGGCCGCCCTCGTCGAGTTCGGCGCACAGCCCGCGGACCAGGGCCTCGACACTCACGCCGCCGCCTCCGCCCCGGCCGCGGCACCCAGGCAGCGGGCGACCGCCGCACCCAGCAGGGTGCGGATCCGCTCGGCGTCGTCGCCGGCGCCCACCGCCCCGGCGACGTCGTAGCCGCGCGGCAGCGCGGTCTCGCCCAGCGGGCGCCAGTGCAGGCCCAGCTCGGCGGCCTGGCCGGCCGGGCACAGCAGGAGGTCGGCCGACTCCAGGGTGTCGGCCACCGCCGAGGTCAGCGAGCCCGCCACGGCCACCTGCGCGGGCCGCAGGCCCAGCGTGTCGCCCAGCCGCACCAGGCGGTCGCGCACGTGGGGGACGTCGTCCTCGGGCTGGATCCACACCCGCCGGGCGCGCGGCGCGGGGTCGCCGCGGCCGGGCCGCAGGGTCTCCAGGTAGTACACCGCGGCGCGCGGCGGGGCGGCCCCGGCCAGGCCCAGCGGCACCGTCCAGGCCGCGCTGTCGGGCGCCACGGCCACCACGGCGGCGCGCACCTGGTGGGAGCGCAGCAGTTCGGCGCGCCGGGCCGGCGGCGCGGGCTGGAACTCCAGGTGCAGGCCGTGGCCCCGGGCCTCGGCCTCCAGCCGCGCCAGGGCCAGGGTGGCGCAGGTGTCGGGCACGGCCAGGCGCAGCGGGGTGCGCCGGGCGGTCTCGGCGTCGTACTCCATGGCGTCGGCCAGCCGGACGAGCCGCTGGGCCGAGGGCAGCATCTCGCGGCCGAAGGGGGTGAGGGTGGCGCGCCGGGCCGAGCGGTCGAACAGCGGCGCCCCCAGGTGCTTCTCCAGCGCCGCGATGCGCCGGCTGGCCACCGGCTGGGGGATGCGCGCGGCGGCGGCGCCGAGGGTGAAGCTGCCGCGCTCCCCCACGGAGACGAACGCGCGGCAGGCGCCGACAAGATCCATGGCCAGAGGATATGCCCGTTTGGCATGGAACTGGTCATTGCCGTCTTGGACGGCATCGGCGGTCGTCCACCAGACTGCTGCGCGGGCCCGCCACCAGGGGGGACGCGCGGCGCCTCGCCGCGCCGCGGGCCCGCGCCCTGCCGTGTCCCCGGGAGGGGCGCCCTCGTCCCGCCCGCCCCACCACCGCGAGGAGAAGGACACCGCCATGTCCGTCGGAACACCCGCCGAACCCGTCCGCGCCCTGCCCGCCGCCGCGGCGGCGCTGGCCCTGCTGTCCGTGCTGGGCTGCGGCGCCCCGGAGCCGGACGCGTCCGCCGCCGAGGAGTCGGCACCGCCCTCGGCGGCCCCGCTCGACCCGGCCGCCTACACCCCCGACCTGGAGGAGCTGGAGAAGGAGTACGACGCCCGGCTCGGGGTCTACGCCCTGGACACCGGCACCGGGCGGGAGGTCGCCTTCAACGCCGACGAGCGGTTCGCCTACGCCTCCACCCACAAGGCGTTCTCGGCCGGGGCCGTGCTGGAGGCCAACACCATGGCCGAACTGGAGGAGGAGGTGCCGATCGAGGCCGCCGACCTGCTTCCCGACTCCCACTCCCCCGTCGTGAGCGAGCACGTGGGCTCCACCATGACGCTGCTGGAGATCTGCGACGCCGCCGTGCGCTTCAGCGACAACAGCGCCGCCAACCTGCTGTTCGAGGAGCTGGGCGGCCCCGAGGGGCTGGACGCCGCGCTGGAGGAGCTGGGCGACGACGTCACGCAGGTCGACCGGGTCGAGCCCGACCTCAGCGAGGGCCGGCCCGGCGACGACCGCGACACCAGCACGCCCGAGGCCATGGCCACCACCCTGCGCGCCTACACGCTGGGCGACGTGCTGCCCGAGGACAAGCGCGCCCTGCTCGTGGACATGCTCAAGCGCAGCCGGACCGGCGACGCCCTGATCCGGGCGGGCGTGCCCGAGGGCTGGGAGGTCGGCGACAAGACCGGCACGGCCGGCTACGGCGCGCGCAACGACATCGCCGTGGTGTGGCCCGAGGAGGGCGGCGACCCGATCGTGATGGCGATCATGACCGGCCAGGACGACCCCGAGGACGAGCCCCAGGACGCGCTGGTGGCCGCGGCGGCCGAGGTGGTGGCCGGCGCCCTGCGCTGAGCCGCCGCGCACGCGCCGCCCGCCTCGGCCGCACCGCCCGCTTCCCGCGCGCCCGCCGCACCGGCTACCCGTGCCGCCCGGCGGCGGGCGCGCCGCTCCACGCGGCGCGGAACAGGTCCACCTGGGCGCGGACGAGCTGGTCGTCGTCGGTGCCGCCCTGGCGCACCCGGGCCAGCAGGGCGAGCAGCGCGGCGGTCGGCTCGGGGTCGTCGCGCAGCCCGCCCGCCAGCCGGGACCGGCCGTCCACGAATGCTTCCAGCACCGCCGCGAGGAACCACAGCCGGGTGGCGAACTCCCGCGCGGCGGGCACGTCCGCACACGCGGCGGCGCCCGCGCGCAGCCCCTCGGCCGTCACCTCGGGCCAGGACTGCCCGAGCAGATCGTCCACCAGGGCCGGGGGGACGTCGGCGCGCGTGGACACCGGCCCCTCGGCGCGCAGCCGCCGCAGCAGCTCCCGCTTGGCGGTGTCGACCTCGGCGGCCACCAGGGCGGTGGCGAACTCGCCGGTCTCGGGCGCCGGCCCGGTGCCGTCGGCCTCGTGGGCGGCGCGGATCTCCACCAGGGCGCGGGCGGTGCGCAGGCACTCGCGCGGCAGCCCGCCCGACAGCACGTGGCACAGCGCCACCAGGGAGTCGGGGATGCCCGCGACGCGGCGCACCAGGATCTCGCGCACGTCGGCGAAGGTCAGGTGGCCCACCCGCAGGATGTCGTCGAAGGCGGTGTCGAAGGCGTCGCGCACCCCGAAGGCGCGGTTCTCGAACGCCGCGAGCGCCTCTTCCGACACCGAGACGAGGAACAGGCAGTGCGGCACGCCGAAGACCGCCTTGACGTCGTTCATGAACCGCTGCGCGGCGTCCCCGCCGCTGATCTTGTCGCACTCGTCGATGCCGATGACGATCCGGCCCTCGCCGTTGTGCGTCGAGCGCCACCACTGCGCGGCCTCGGCGGCGAACTCCCGGAAGTCCGCGACCACCTGGGGCAGCCCCATCTGCTGCTCGGCCAGCTCGCTGCCGCGGGTGCCGCCGAACTGGAGGAAGCGGGTGGCGGCGAGCCCCCCGGTCAGTCCCGTGGTCACCGTCTGCATGAACCGCAGCCGCCGCAGGTGCTCGCGCGCCGACTGCGCGATGTCGGGCCGCCGGGGGCTGCCGCGCCGCGCCCGCGCGGCCAGGCGCTGGGCCAGGAACAGGGCGGCCGCCGCGCCGGCCAGGATCAGCAGCCCCGGGGTGACCGGCGTCCACAGCGCGGCGTAGTCGGGCCGCTCGCGGGGCGCCCGCTGCACGACCTGCACGACCTGCCACACGAAGTAGGCCGCGGCCGCCGGCAGCGCCCCCGCCGCCAGGACGGCCGCCGCCCGGCGCAGGTGGCCCGCCGGCACCCGCTCCCCGCTGAGCAGCCCGGCCCGCCGCTCGGTCAGCAGGCGGATGACCGCCGCCAGCGCGGCGGTGCCGGCCGCCATGGCCAGCGCGAAGTTCACCGCGACGTGCTCCAGCCAGATCAGGGTGGCGGGCGCGACCGACAGGTCCGAGGCGCGCCACAGCGCCGCGCCGGCCGCCACCGCGAGCACGGCGGCCACGGCGCGCAGCAGCACCGCCACCCGCGACAGGCCCGAGGGGGTGTGCGCGGTGGCGACGACCGCCTCGCACAGTTCGGCGAAGGCGTGCACCAGGAACTCCCGCGCGTCGTACTGCACCGGCGCCGAGACCAGGACGCGCAGGTCGGGGGCGTCGCCGCGGGCGAAGCGGATGTCGCAGAAGCCCTTGAGCAGGGTGCTCTTGCCCACGCCCCGGGGGCCGGAGATCCCGATGCTGCCGTAGGCCATGGTGTCGGCCAGGCGGGTGAGCCGCCGCACGGCGTCGGTGGAGACGATCTGCTGGGGCTCGGTCGGCTCGGTCAGCGCCGGGGCCCGGGTGACGTGGAAGGGCTGCTCGCGGTCCAGGGCGCGCAGCCGGTCGTTGATGGCGCGGCGCACACCGGGCGCGATGACGGTGTCGCGCAGGTGCCGCTCGGAGGCGGGGGAGAACACCGCGCGGGTGTGGCTGGCGTGGCCCAGCAGCCGCACGAGGGGGACGGCCGCCGCCGCGGCGGCCAGGGGCAGCAGCCCGGCGGCCGGGGTGATCAGCAGCCCCGCGAGCGGCACGCCGACGGCCACGACGGCGAGCGCGGCGGCCGAGCGCAGGGCGCCGGGCGGGAACTCCACGTCGGCGGCGGCGGCGTCGGCGAGGTCCTGGAGCCACCGGCGGGTGTCCAGCTCCATGGAGTAGGACAGGACCTCGGTCCGCAGCAGCCGGTCCAGGCTCGGCTCCAGGTCCTGGACGATCTCCTCGGGGGTGGCGCCCGCGTGGCGGACGGCCGCGCGGATCTCGGGGGACAGCAGGATGGGCAGGGCGAGGTCGGCGATCACCTCCCTGTCCCAGTCCGGCGCCCGCTCCGCCGCGGCCCGCTGCCACGCCCGCACCGCCCGGACGAATTCCCGGATATGACCGAACAGGACCATTGGAGGATCCTAAATCCGGGCGGCGGGCGCCGAGCGGGGGTGCCCGCGGCCGGCCGCGGGCGATCGGCTACGGTGGGCACCGGCTCCGGGCCGGTGGGCGGCCCGGGCGCGCGGACCGGCGCGCTGATCCCGCTCCCGCGGCGGGGTCCTGGCTCGTCAGCGGCGCGCGGCCGGAGGCGGCGGGCGCGGCGGCGGAGCCCGCGGGCCAACTTGTTCAAAGTTGGACAATCGTGACATTTGGGCGTTTTGACGTCTTTAATGAGTTAGAAGAGCAATTGCGACTCGCGCGCTTTTCGTCCGCTTCAACTTGTGCAAGTCTGAAGATCAACGGGTCCGCCGACCGGCCTTTTCGCCATTGGCGTCGGCCTTTTCCCGACCCGGCAGCGCGCGCCCGTCGGCCGCGCCGGCCTCCCGCGCGCCCGCCGCGCACCGCCCTGACCAGAAGTGCGAGAAGTCGATGTCCGTGCCACTGCCGCGCCCCGGCGCTTCGCACCGCCTGCCCCTCAGCCCGCGCATGGGGAGAAGACCATGATCCGGCTGCTCCGGCGCCGCCGCGCGGACTCCGCCGAGCCGGCCGCGCCCCCGGCCGCCGCCGGTACGCCCCCCGCGGCGGACGCCGCGCCCGCCGCTCCCGCCTCCTCGCCCCGGCACGCCGCGCCCGCGCCGGCCCCCGCCGCCGAGCAGGGCCCCGCCGGGCAGCCGCCCGCGGCGCGCACGACGCCGGCGGAGCCGGCGGCCCCCGCCTCCGCCGACCCGGCGGGCGGCCCCATGGCCTCGGTGTGCGACCGCTTCGCCATGCAGGTGCTCGTCCTGGCCGAGCAGCAGCGCCAGGCGCTGGACCTGCTGGAGCGCGACGAGGAGGACCCCGAGCGCCTCGGCCGCCTCTACGCCGTCGACCACGCCGTGGCGATGATGCGCCGCGCGGCCCGCGAACTGCGGGTCCTGGCCGGCCAGGACGACAGCGAACTGGGCGGCGACCTCGCCTCGCTGCTGGACGTGGTGCGCATGGCCGCGTCCTCCATCGAGTCCTACACCCGCATCCAGATCGGCACGGTCGCCGAACTCGCCGTGCCCGCCTACGCCACCGACGACGTGGCCGCGCTCATCGCCCCGCTCCTGGACAACGCCACCCGCTACTCGCCGGGCTCCGTGGCCGTCAGCGCCCACCCCACCGAGACCGGCGGGGTGGTGGTGCGCATCGTCGACTCCGGGATCGGCCTCAAGGAGGAGCAGGTCCGCACCCTCAACGCCGCCATGGCCGGCCCGGTGCCGCCCGTGGACGACCGCACCGCCCGGCACACCGGCTTCCCCGTGGTGCACCGGCTCGCCCAGCGCCACGGCGTGGGCGTGCACTTCTCCAGCCGCACCGCCGGCGGGCCGGGCGGCACCACCGTGGTGGTGTCGCTGCCGCCGCACCTGGTGTGCGACATCCCCGCTCCCCCGCCGCCGGTGGGCGACCTCTTCGCCGCCGGCGCCCCCGCCGACCCCGGCGGCCCCGCCGGGGCGGAGCAGCCCGCGCCGGCGCCGCCGCGGCTGAGCCTGGCGCCGGGCCCCATCGGCCCGGAGTCGGCGCCCCCGCCCGAGCCCCCGCCGCCCGAGCGCCCGCCCGCCGGCGACCTGCCGCGCCGCGAGCGCCGCAGCCTGCGCCGCCAGGACGCCGGCAGCGCCGACCGGCCCCGCCGACCGCTGGCGCGCGAGGGCGGCACGGACGCGGACGAGGCCGGGACCGGCCCGGCCCCGGCCGGGTCGTTCGCCGACGACCTCGCCGCCTTCACCTCCGGCGCCGCGGGCACCGGCGCCGACGACCCGCCCCCGCCCGCCGGCGGCCCCGGCACCGACCGCGACGACGACAACGAGGTGTGGTGATGGACGGCGCAGCACCGCGCAGCCCCCAGGAGTTCGGCTGGCTGGTCAACGACTTCGCCAACTCGACCCCGGGCGTGGCCCACGCGCTCATCGTGTCCTCCGACGGGCTGCCGCTCATCTCCTCGGGCGACATCCCCGCCGACACGGCCGACCCGCTCGCGGCGATGACCAGCGGGCTGATCAGCCTGGGGCACAACATCGCCCGCCAGGTCGACGAGGCCCGCTGCGACCAGATCATGCTGAAGTTCCCCGCCGGGCACTTCCTGTTCATGGGCATCGGCAGCCTCGCCGGACTGGCCGTGCTCGTCCGGGAGGGCGCCAACCTCGGCGTGGTGGCCCACCGCATGACCCAACTGGTGCAGAGCGTGGGCCACGTGCTGACCCCGCAGATGCGCGACGACCTGCGCGGGATGTCCGTCGGCCGGAGCGTGTCGTGACGTCCCCGCCCACCACGAGGAAGAAGCCACTATGACGGTCAATCCATGGGTGCGCCCCTATGTGCTGACCGGCGGGCGGACCCGCACCCGGCACCGCCTCCACGTGCACACGCTGATCTCGGTGCCGCACTACGACCCGGCGTACTCCCGGCGGCTGCCGCCCGAGGCGCGCTCCCTCTACGAGCGCGCCCACACCGCCGTGCAGTCGGTCGCCGAACTGTCGGCGCACTGCGGGGTGTCGCTGGGCGTCACCCGGGTGCTCATCGGCGACATGGCCGCCCGCGAGCGCATGGTCATCAACCCCGAGACCTACTCCTCCCCCTACGACCCCCGCCTGCTGAAGAGAGTCATCGATGGCCTTTACCAGCTCGCCTGACCGGTCGCCGCAGTTGACCTCGGCGAAGATCGTCGTGGCCGGCGGGTTCGGTGTCGGGAAGACCACCCTCGTGGGCACGGTGTCGGAGATCCCCCCGGTCAACACCGAGGCGTGGATGACCCAGGCCGCCCGCACGGTCGACCCCGACACCCAGGGCACCGGCAAGGTCACCACCACGGTCGCCATGGACTTCGGCCGCATCACGATGTCGCCCGACCTCGTGCTGTACCTGTTCGGCACCCCCGGCCAGGCGCGGTTCTGGCCGATGTGGGACGACCTGAGCCGGGGCGCCAGCGCCGCCGTCGTGCTCGTGGACACCCGGCGGCTGGACGTGTCCTTCCCGGCGGTCAACTACTTCGAGAACGACTCCGACGTGCCGTTCATCGTCGCCGTCAACCTGTTCGACGGCGAGCAGAGCCACGACCTGGCCGAGGTGCGCGACGCCCTCCAGCTGGACCCGGAGATCCCGCTGGTGGCGTGCGACGCCCGCGACCGCGCCTCGGTGGTCCAGACGCTGACGGCCTCGCTGACCCACACACTGCGGCGCACCTCCGCGTCCGGCGGCCCCGACCGGCAGGCGGCGGCGCTGCGCTAGGCCGCCGCGCGCACCACCCACGACCCCGCTGTCCGCGCGGTGCGCGGACCGGCCGCCCCGGCCGCCTGCGCCGCCACGGGTCTTTCGGCCGGCGGCGCGGCCGGGTACGCCGCTACCCCCCATCGGCAACCAAGAGAGGCGGCAATGCGCAGAATCCTCATCGTCGGCGCCGGGCAGGCCGGGCTCCAGCTCGCGCTCAGCCTGCAGGGCGCCGGCTACGACGTGACGGTCATGTCCGCGCGCACCCCCGAGGAGATCCGCGGCGGGCGGATCATGTCGACCCAGTGCATGTTCGCGCCCAGCCTGCAGATCGAGCGCGACCTGGGGCTCAACCTGTGGGAGGACCGGGCGCCGCGCATCGTCGCGCAGCGGCTGACGGTCTCCGACCCGCCCGGCGAGGTCGCCTTCGGGTTCGTGGGGCGCTGGGACGCCTACGCCCAGTCCGTCGACCAGCGGGTGAAGATGGCCGGCTGGCTGGAGCTGTTCGAGTCGCGCGGGGGCGAGGTCGTCTACCACGGCGTGATGACCTCGGAGCTGGAGGCGCTGTCGGCGATGTACGACCTCACGGTCATCGCCGCCGGCAAGGGCGAACTGGTGGAGCTGTTCGACCGCGACCCCGAGCGCTCGCCCTACGACCGGCCCCAGCGGATGCTGTCGTGCATCTACCTGCACGGCATGGCGCCCCGGCCCGACTACCCCGAGCCGCACGTGCGCATCAGCGCGCTGCCCGGGATCGGCGAGCACTTCTTCATGCCGGGCTACACCAACACCGGGCCCTGCGACATCCTGCTGTGGGAGGCGGTGCCGGGCGGGCCGTTCGACTGCTGGTCGGACCGGCCGGGACCCGAGCAGCACCTGGAGCGCACGCTGGAGCTCATGCGGCGCTACGTGCCCTGGGAGTACGAGCTGTGCGCCGACGCGCGGCCCACCGACGCCCGCTGCACCCTGTTCGGCGGCTACGCGCCCGTGGTGCGCCACCCCGTGGGGCGGCTGTCGGCGACCGCGCACGTGCTGGGCATGGCCGACGTGGTGGTGGCCAACGACCCGGTCACCGGGCAGGGCTCCAACAACGCGGCGCGCTGCGCCGACGTCTACTACCGCGCCATCCTGGAGCACGGCGGCCGGCCGTTCGACCCGGAGTGGATGCAGCGGACGTTCGACACCTACTGGGCGCACGCGCGCTGGGTGACCGCCTACACCAACATGATGCTGGCGCCGCTGCCCGAGCACGTGCAGCGCGTGCTCGCCACGGCCGCGCACAACCCCGAGGTCGCCTACCGGTTCGCCAAGGGCTACACCGACCCGTCGGACTTCCAGCACTGGATCCTGGACCCCGAGAAGTCCGACGCCTACCTGGCGTCGGTGGCCGACAAGGACCACACGGCCGTCTGAGGACGAGCGGGTGCGCCGCGGGGGTAGGAGGGGGTGCGCCGGGGCCCGCGTTCGGCCCCGGCGCCGCGAGGGCCGCCGGCGGAAGGGAGGGTGTGCCGTGTCCGCGTCGGATCCGCTGCCGCCGGAGGCGGTCGCGCCGCCGCCCGGTCCCCCGGCGCTCACCCAGGGCTGGCGCGACGTCGTGTTCCTGCACTGGAGCGTCGACCCCGACCTGGTGGCGCCGCTGCTGCCGCCCGGCACCCGGCCCGACGTGCTGGCGGGGTCCACCTACGTGGGGGTGGTGGCGTTCGGCGTCGCCTACACGCGCGTCCTGGGCGCGGTGCCCACCGGCGGGTTCGACGAGGCCAACGTGCGGCTCTACGCGCGCGACCGGAACGGCCGCCAGGGGGTGGTGTTCCTCACCATGGACGCCGACTCCGCGCACAACGTCCTGGCCGGGCGCGCGCTGGCCCGCGTGCCCTACATCTGGTCCGACGTCGCGGTGCGCACGGCGGGCGGCCAGGCGGTGGGCGGCGTGCGCCGCCGCGCGCCGGGGCCGCCCGCCCGCGCCCGGTGGCGGGTCGCCGTCGGCGCGCCGATCGCCCGCCCCTCCCCGCTGGAGCGGTTCGTGACGGCGCGGTGGGGGCTGTTCACCACCTGGTTCGGCGCCACCGCATGGATTCCCGTGGCGCACCCGCCCTGGCCGCTGCACTCCGCGTGGGTGCTGCGCTACGAGGGCGACCTGGTGGCCGCCGCCGGCGTGGCGCTGCCGGACCGGCCGCCGGAGTCCGCGCTGTGGTCGCCGGGCGTGGCCACCGGCTTCTACCTGCCGCGCCGCTGAGGGCGGCCGGACCGGTGGCCGGAGGCGGCCGGTTCCGGCCGCGAAAGGCCGTGACGGGCCGTCCGCGGCTTCCGCGACCGCGCGCGCGTCCGCAACGGTCGGCGGCGGGGAGTACGATCCCTACTTCCGGGAAGCCGAGTCCACCGTCGCCCATGCCCCCTGGCCGGTTCCTGCTCCCGCGCCCTGTCCCCGAACCGTGCCACGGGAGGTTCCGCGTGCCCAGGATCACTCGCCGCGAACGCCTGCGCTACTGGTTCGACGGCACGATGTCGCGCGGCACGCCCGCGCTCATCGGCTGGCTGGCGGTGGTGCTCGTCCTCATGATCCTGGCGTTCGGCCTGGTCACCTGGGCGGCGGTGCCCCGCACCGGCGGCCTGGCCGGCCACGGGTTCCTGGGGCTCCTGTGGATGACCTTCATCCGCATCACCGACCCCGGCGCCATCGGCGGCGACGACACCGCCAACCTCCCGTTCATCGCCGTGATGCTGGTGGCCACGCTCGGCGGCATCTTCGTGTTCAGCGCGCTGGTCGGCGTGATCTCCTCGGGCCTGGACAACAAGCTCACCGAGCTGCGCAAGGGCCGCTCGCGGGTGATCGAGCGCGGCCACACGATCCTGCTGGGCTGGTCGGAGCAGGTGTTCGTGATGCTGGAGGAGCTGATCGCGGCCAACGAGAGCGAGCGGCGCGCGGTCGTGGCCATCCTCGCCGACCGCGACAAGGTCGAGATGGAGGACGAGATCCGCGAGCGGATCGCCGACACCCGCTCGACCCGGGTCATCTGCCGCACCGGCAACCTGCTCAACCCGCACGACCTCGACATCGCCAACCCCGACGACGCCCGGTCGATCATCGTCGTGCCCTCCGGCGAGGAGGGCGGCGACAACCAGGTCATCAAGACCCTGCTGGCGATCGCCAACCGGCCGGGGCGGCGCGGGCGGTCCTGCAACATCGTGGCGGCGGTGGGCGACCCGCTCAGCGTCCGCCCGACCCAGCTCGCGGGCGGGCGCCAGGCCAACATCATCGACACCACCGACATCGCGTCGCGGCTGGTGGTGCAGACCGCGCTGCAGTCGGGGCTCTCGGCCGTCTACACCGACCTGTTCGACTTCGGCGGCGACGAGATCTACCTGACCGAGCAGCCGGGCCTGGTGGGCACGCCCTACGGCCACGCGCTCGCGGCCTTCGCCACCTCCAGCCTGCTGGGGCTGCGCACGGCCGAGGGGCGGACCGTGCTCAACCCGCCGATGGACACCGAGATCCGGCGCGGCGACCAGCTCATCGTCATCGCCGAGGACGACAGCACCATCAAGCTGGGGCCCCGACCGCCCGCGCCGCAGGAGGAGCTGATCGTCCCGCCCCGGCCCCGCCCCAGCGAGCCGCGCATGGTGCTGGTGATGGGCTGGAACACCGGCGCGACCAAGGTGCTGGAGCAGCTCGACAGCTACCTGCCGCCGGACTCCGGCATCCACGTCGCGGCCCGCAGCCCCCGGGTGCGCGCGGACATCGACGCGGTCGAGCCGCGCCTGAAGAACGCCAAGGTGGCGTTCGCCGAGGCCGACATCACCGACCGCGCGTTCCTGGAGCGCGTGAACCTCGCGATGTACCACCACGTGATCGTGCTGACCTACGACCACCTCAAGCTCCAGAACGCCGACTCCCAGACCCTGGTGACGCTGCTGCACCTGCGCGACATCTCCGAGCGCCGCCAGGAGAAGTACTCGATCGTCAGCGAGATGCGCGACGACCGCAACCGCGAACTGGGCCAGATCACCCAGACCGACGACTTCATCGTCAGCGGCAAGCTGATCAGCCTGCTGATGACCCAGGTGTCGGAGAACCCGCACCTGCACGAGATCTTCACCCACCTGCTCGACCCGGCCGGCTCGGAGATCTACCTCAAGCCGATCGAGGACTACGTCCGCCCGGGGGGCGCGCATCGACTACTACACGGTCCTGGAATCCGCCCGCCGCCGCGCACACACCGCCATCGGCTACCGCCTCCACGCCCAGTCGTCCGACCCCGACCACGGCATCGTCCTCAACCCCGACAAGCGCGAACGCGTCCGCTTCTCCCCGGGCGACCGCCTCATCGTCCTGGCCGAGGACTGACCAGCGCCCGCTCTCCGGACCCGGCGCCCGTGGGGAAAACCCTCGTCCGGATTCCGTTTCCCCTGAATTCAAGGCGGTCCGGCCCGCCGCGGGCCGGACCCGTGACGCGCCGTGGCGCGGCGGCCAGGCCGTTGGGCCGTCGCGCCACGGGTTTCGTTGGGTTGGGGGATCTAAGCCGGGCCGCGGGCGGGGCTAGGCCGCGCTGCAGGAGACCGTCGGCCAGGTGTGGTTGCCGTTGTGCTGGATGGTCACGCCGAAGTTGTTGCCGTTGCCGTTGGGGCGTGCCGTCAGGACCTGCTGGCTGGGGTAGCTGGCGCTGATGTTCCAGGTGGACAGGATCCGCGCCGGTGAGGGGACGTTCATGGTCACGGTCCAGTTGCTGGAGCCGCTGACCGCGACGTTGAGGTTGTAGCGGTCGTCCCAGCGCTCGCCGGCCGACAGCGTCGCGGTGCAGCCGCCCGGGCTGCCGGGGTTGCCGGGGTTGCCGGGGTTGCCGCCGGTGCCGCCCACCGTGATGTTGGAGTTCCCGCTGCTCTGGTAGCCCTCGGTCGCCATGATCATGTAGTCGTGGCTGCCGAGGTTCATCCCGGCGCGCGCCCAGGCGTCGAAGTGGTTGCCCGAGGTGATGGTGCCGCCGGTGCGGCGGGACTGCCGGACGCTCCAGTACTGGTCGAAGGTCCGGGTGCCCTCGATGGAGGGGGCGTTGTGGCGGGTGGTCTTGTAGATGTCGTAGGTGCCGCCGTCGCTGGTGACGGTGCCCATGTAGGTGCCGGTGGGCCGATAGGTGCCCCAGTTGTCGACGATGTAGTACTCCACGAGCGGGTTCCGGGTCCACCCGTAGAGGGTCAGGTAGGCGTTGCCCGACGGGTTGAAGGTGCCGGAGTAGGTGACCGTGCGGCGGCCGCCGGTGGCCCAGCCCTTGCCGGCGACGAAGTTGCCGGTGTTGCGCCACTGGGTCGTGTAGTTGCCGCCGGAGCCGAGGCCCATGGAGACCGTGCCCTGGGCGTCGGTCCAGAACGAGTAGAAGTAGCCGTTGTTCGTGCCGGTCTGGTTGGTGGTGATGTCCGCGTTGGCGGACGCGGGCAGCATGGTCACGCTGAGGACCAGGGCCGCCGCGGCCGCGCACACGCGGCTGAGGAGCCGCCACGGGCGCGCCTGCGCGCGCGGACGGGTCGGCTGCTTGGCGCGAATGGGGATTTCGGTCATGTGCTGCTGCCTCCTTGTGAAGGCTGGGGGACTAGGCAGCGTGATGAGACCGAGTGTTGGGGCGACCGCGGGGAGTTGTCAATAATTTCCGGAAGATTGCCGAATGTTTTCTGGCCGAACAATGCCGGAAGCGAGCGTCAACCCTGGCCAACCGCCCGCCCCGCCTGCACGATCACCCGCCGGGCGGAGCAGGACGGCGGACCGAAACTTTCGGCTTTCGGAACCCGCCCCGGGCGCCGCAGGGCTCCCTCCGGACCGGCGACCGGCCGCGCCGCCGCCGGGCACGCGGCGGCGGGTGAACCGCGGGGAGACGGCTTCCACGCCGGTCTCCAGCGGCGCCGCGGCCGACGGCCGCGGCGTTCCGTGCGCGCATTCCCCGCGACGCGACTCGCCGCGGGGGCGCGGCGGGGCTGTGTCGGGTGGGTTGGTGGTCTTGTCCCGGGTCAGGGGGAAACGTATGTTCGGTGGGCGGGTCCCGGCCTGGGGTTATTGGTGGCCGGGGGCCGCTGACGCCGGTCGTCGCCGAGGCAGGAGGTACGCCCGTGGAAACCGCCCTCAGCCCGCTTGAGTTCGCCCGGCGCACGAGGCGGCTGTATCCCGATCTCGACGCCGTGGTCGACGGCGATCTCCGGCTCACCTACGCCGGCTTCTTCGAGCGCTGCGACCGCTGGTCGGCCGCCCTCCAGCGCATGGGGGTGCGCAAGGGCGACCGCGTCGCCTACATCGCGCCCAACACCCACGCCCAACTGGAGTCGTTCTACGCAGTGCCCCAGATCGGCGCCGTGCTGGTGCCGGTCAACTACCGGCTCGCCCCCGACGACTTCGCCTACATCATCGAGCACTCCGGCGCCGAGGTCGTGTGCGCGCACGCCGACCAGCTCGCCGCCGTCGACCGCGTGCGCGACCGGCTCCCCCACGTGCGCCATTTCGTGGCGCTGGAGGGCTCCGCGCCGGGCTGGGCGGACTACGAGACCCTGCTGGCGGAGTCCGCGCCCGACTACACGCCGGTCGAGATCGCCGAGACCGACCTGCTCACCATCAACTACACCAGCGGCACCACCGCCCGCCCCAAGGGCGTGATGATCACCCACCGCAACGCCTACATGAACGTGGTCGGCACGCTCCTGCACCTGCGTCTGGGGCTGGGCGAGCGCTACCTGTGGACGCTGCCCATGTTCCACGCCAACGGCTGGACCTACACCTGGACCGTCACGGCCGTCGGCGCCGTCCACGTGTGCCTGCGCGCCGTCGACCCCGCCCGCGTGTTCGCCCTGATCCGCGACGAGGACGTGGCGTGGCTGTGCGCCGCGCCCACGGTCCTGATCACGCTGGCCAACACCCCCGAGGAGGTGCGCGGCCGGGTCCGGCCCGGCGTGCACGTCGTCACGGCGGGGGCCGCCCCGGCCGCCGACACCATCGGGCGGCTGGAGGAGACCTTCGGCTGGACCGTCACCCACGTCTACGGCCTGACCGAGACCACGCCGTTCATCACCGTCTGCGAGCCCCGCCCCGAGCACGCCGGGCTGCCGCCCGCCGAGCGCGCCGCCGTCAAGGCCCGCCAGGGCGTGGAGCTGATCACCAGCGGCGAGCTGAAGGTCCTGGACTCCTCCGGCGCCGAGGTGCCCTGGGACGGCACCACCGTCGGCGAGATCGCCGTGCGCGGCAACGTGGTGATGGCGGGCTACTACAACGACCCCGAGGCCACCGAGCGGGTCATGGGCGACGGCTGGTTCCACACCGGCGACGCCGCCGTCACCCACCCCGACGGCTACGTCGAGATCCAGGACCGGATCAAGGACGTCATCATCTCCGGCGGCGAGAACATCTCCTCCATCGAGGTGGAGGGCGTGCTGCTGCGCCATCCGGCCGTCCAGGAGGTCGCGGTGGTGGGCGTGCCGCACGAGCGGTGGGGCGAGACCCCCCGGGCCACCGTCGTCCTGCGCGAGGGCGCGCACGCCACGGCCGAGGAGCTGATCGCCTTCGCCCGCGACAACATGGCCCACTTCAAGGCCCCCACCCAGGTGGAGTTCACCGACGCCCTGCCCAAGACCGCCACCGGCAAGATCCAGAAGTACGTCCTGCGCAGGGGGGCCTCGGCGGTGTCCCGGCAGTAGCGCCCGGCCGCGCGGTCGGGGCGGCCGGGGCCGCGCACCCGGCGGCCGGGCCGCCCGGCGCAGACGACCGCCCCGGAACCGGGAGGGAGGTTCCGGGGCGGCCTGTCCGGGAGGGCTTCAGCGGCGGCTCAGTGCGAGGCCGCCTTCTCGGCACCGATTCCGGTGAGGGAGCGGACCTCCATCTCCGCCTGCTTCCTGGCGTTGTGCTCCTTGGAGAGCACCGTGCCCAGCCAGCCCAGCAGGAAGGACAGCGGGATCGACACCAGGCCCGGGTTGGACAGCGGGAAGATCGCGAAGTCCGCGTTGGGCAGCATGGCCGTCTCGCTGCCCGACACCGCCGGGGAGAACACGATCAGCGTGATCGTGATGACCAGGCCGCCGTAGATGCTCCACAGCGCCCCGGAGGTGTTGAACCGCTTCCAGAACAGCGAGTAGAGGATCGTCGGCAGGTTGGCCGAGGCCGCCACCGCGAACGCCAGCGCCACCAGGAACGCGACGTTCTGGTCGCGGGCCAGGATGCCGCCGATGATCGACACCGCGCCGATCACCAGGGCGGTGATCCGGGCGACCCGCACCTCGCCGACCTTGTCCTCCGCCCCCTTGCGGATCAGGTTGGCGTAGACGTCGTGGGCGAAGGACGCCGAGGCGGTGATGGTGAGCCCGGCGACCACCGCGAGGATGGTCGCGAACGCCACCGCCGCGATGAACCCCAGCAGGATCGGCCCGCCCAGCGCCAGCGCCAGCAGCGGCGCCGCGGAGTTGGGGCCGCCCGGCGCGCCCTCGATGGTCTCGGGCCCCACCAGCGCTCCCGCGCCGTAGCCCAGCACCAGCGTGAACAGGTAGAACACGCCGATCAGCGCGATCGCCCACACCACCGAGCGCCGCGCCTCCTTGGCGGTGGGCACGGTGTAGAAGCGCATCAGCACGTGCGGCAGGCCGGCGGTGCCCAGCACCAGGGCGATCCCCAGCGACAGGAAGTTGAGCCGCGTCATGGCGTCGATTCCGTACTGCGCGCCGGGCGCCAGCAGCGCCTCGCCGTTCTCGCCGCCGCGCTCCACGGCCTGGGCCAGCAGCTCCGACAGGTTGAACCCGTGCAGCCCCAGCACCCACACCGTCATGACGAAGGCGCCCGCGATCAGCAGCACGGCCTTGATGATCTGCACCCACGTGGTGCCGCGCATGCCGCCGATCAGCACGTAGATGATCATGACCACGCCCACGACCGCGATCACCACCGACTGCGCGACCGCGCCCTCGATGCCCAGCAGCAGGTTGACCAGGCCGCCGCCGCCCGCCATCTGCGCCAGCAGGTAGAAGAACGACACGGCCAGGGTGGAGATCGCGGCGGCGGCGCGGACGGGCCGCTGGCGCATCCGGAAGGCCAGCACGTCGCCCATGGTGTACTTGCCGGTGTTGCGCAGCAGCTCGGCGACCAGCAGCAGCGCCACCAGCCAGGCCACCAGGAACCCGATCGAGTAGAGGAAGCCGTCGTAGCCGTAGAGCGCGATGGCGCCGCAGATGCCCAGGAAGGACGCGGCCGAGAGGTAGTCGCCCGCGATCGCGATGCCGTTCTGCGGGCCGCTGAACGCCCGGCCGGCGGCGTAGTAGTCGGCGGCGGTCTTGGTGTTGCGGCTGGCCCGCAGCACGATCACCAGGGTGATCGCGACGAACAGCCCGAAGATGCTGATGTTGAGGACCGGGTTGACGTCGGTCAGCGCGGTGTCGGCCAGGGTGAGGGTGCCGGCGTCCATGTCAGGCCCCCGTCTTCTCGATGTCGGTGCGGATCTTGTCGGCCACCGGGTCCAGGCGCCGGTTGGCGTAGCGCACGTAGAGGCCGGTGATCACGAACGTCGAGACGAACTGGAGCAGCCCGAAGACCAGCCCGATGTTGATGTTGCCCGCCACCGGGATGGCCATGAAGTCGTGCGCGTAGTCGGCCAGGATCACGTAGAGCAGGTACCAGGCCAGGAAGAACGCCGTCATCGGGAAGACGAAGACGCGCAGGCGCCTGCGCAGCTCCACGAACTCGGGACTGGCCTGCACCCGCTCCCAGTCGTGGTCCGGCGGCGGTCCGCCGGTGGCGTGGTCGGAGTCGGTCACCACTACCTCCGCATCCCCATCTCGTGTGTGGCTGGGACAGCCGTGCCCGAGGACACCCGCGTCGCGCCGACGCCTGTGTTCTGGGACACACTGTGTTCCGCGCCACAGTAGGAAAACGGGGGCGCGCGGTGACAGGGGGACCCGCCCGAACGCCGTGCTGCGCGACGAACGGTCGACGAGCGGTCGGTGGCGCGCGGCGAACGGCGCGGGCGGCCCCGGGCGGGAGCCGCGCGGGGCGGCGCGGATCGGGCGCGGCCCAGGTGGGCGGCCGTACCGGTGGGACCGTGCGTGTCCGGATCGCTCCCCTGCGTGTCCAGTGTGCCGGGCGGGGGCGGTTCCGGGGGAGGGACTCTCGGCCCCTCCCGGGCCCTGGGACGCGCGCGGGGCCCGGCCGGTTCCCCGGCACGGGCGGCGGCGGCCCGCATGGCCGCCCGTCACCGCGGCGCCCCCGGCGCCGCGCCCCGCCCTTCGCGGTGCCCCGCTGTGCCCTCCGGTGCCCGCGGCGCTCCTCAGCGCGCCCCGGCGCCCGGCCCGCCCGGCCGCGGCGGCGCCTGCGGCCCCTCCCGCCGCCGCTCGTCCAGGTGCAGCCGCAGCATCGCCCGCCGCGACCACGACGGCGGCCGGCCCCTCAGCGAGACCCCCGCCATCGCCGCGAACGCCAGCGGCACCGTCCACAGCGCCGGCTGGGTCACCAGCAGCCCGCCCAGCCCGCCCAGCGGCGGCCCGAACAGCGCCAGCGCGATCGCGCCCAGGGTGGTCAGCAGCCCGGTGAGCACCCCCGCCACGGCGCCCGCGGCGGTCAGCCGCGGCCACCACACGCCCAGCACCAGCAGCGGGCAGAACGTCGCCGCCGCCACGGTGAACCCCCAGGTCACCACCACCCCGACGTCGATACCTGCGGCGGGCAGCGCCAGCAGCACCGTTGCCGCCGCCACCCCCACCACCGTGGCGCGCAGCCGCCGCAGCCCGCCCGGCAGCAGGTCGTGCGCGATGGCGCCGGCCATCACCAGCACCAGGCCCAGCGAGGTCGCCAGGAACGCCGCGAAGGCCCCCATGGTCAGCAGCGCGGTGGCCAGCGTGCCCGCCCACCCGGTGTCGACCTGGGCGGGCAGCGCCACCACCACGGTGTCGGTGGCGTTGGACAGGTACAGCTCGGGCACCAGCACCCGCCCCAGCACCCCGTAGACCCCGGGGAACAGGTAGAACACGCCCAGCAGCGCCACCGTGATCGCCGCCGTGCGCCGCGCCGCCCGGCCGTCGGGGCTGGTGTGGAACCGCATCAGGATGTGCGGCAGCCCCATGGTGCCCAGCGCCGTGGCCACCAGCACCGCCCACGTGCCCACCAGCGGGTGGCCGTCGCCCTCCTGGTCCAGCAGCGGCCGCGCCCACTGCTGGGCGTCCAGCGGGGCGTCGCCGCGCACCTCGGGCACGCGCGCCCCCTCGGGGAACACCGCCGAGGTGCCGCCGGCCATGGGGTGCTCGCCGGGCCGCAGCAGCCGGGGGTCGCCCTCGCCGGTGCGCACCCGCGTGGGCTCCTCCACCACCAGGGTGACGTCGACCTGGAAGGAAACCGGGGTGTCGGCGGCGAACCGGGTGAAGTCGACCGGGTGGACGGCGGCGTGGCGCACCTCGGGTCCGGCCGCCACCACCAGCCACACCGCCGGGACGATGAACAGCAGCAGCTTGAGCCCGAACTGGAACGCCTGCACGTAGGTGGCCGCGCGCATGCCGCCCAGCGCCAGCGTCACGCTCACCACGAACCCGGCGATCACCACGCCCACCCAGTAGGGGGTGGCGCTGACCGCGCTGAGCACCAGCCCGGCCGTGCGGAACTGCGGCACCACGTACAGCGCGCCGATGACCAGCACCACCGCCGCGCTCAGCCGCCGCAGCCCCGGCGAGCGCAGCCGCGCCTCGGCGAAGTCGGGCACGGTCAGCGCGCCCGAGCGGCGCAGCGGCGCCGCCACCAGGATCAGCATGGCGATGTAGCCCGCGGTGAACCCGACCGGGTACCACAGCGCGCCCACGCCGTCCTTGACCACCAGCCCGGCCACGCCCAGGAACGACGCCGCCGACAGGTACTCCCCCGACACCGCCGCGGAGTTCAGCAGCGGCGAGACACGGCGCGAGGCCACGAGGAAGTCGGAGGTGGTGCGCATGGCGGCCACCCCGCGCAGCCCGATCACCAGGGTTCCGGCGACCACGAGCGCGACGGCGGCCAGCGCGCCCATCAGCCCTCCTCGATGTGCTCGGCGCGGCGCAGCTGCCAGCGGGCGAGCAGCATCATCGCCGGGTAGGGCAGCCAGGCCAGCAGCGGCCAGGCCAGCGGGACCCCCAGCAGCCGGGGCCCCGCGCCCTCGGGCCACAGCGCGAACGCGGCGGGCAGGCCGATGAGCAGCACCAGCACCGCCGCCAGCGCCCGCAGCGCCTGGGCGCGCTGGCGGCGGTAGAGCCGCAGGGCGCGGTCGGCGTCGGCGGGGTCCAGCCGGGGCACCCGCCAGCGGCCGCGCGCCCGCCCGCGCGCGTGCGCCAGGCGGGTCTGCGGGCTGGTCACGGCCACGCGGCGGGGGCGCTGGGGCATCAGGGCCGCCGCTCCGGTCGGGCGGGGCGGGCCGGGCGCTCGGACCGCGGGGACCGGTCGGCGCGCTCGGCGCGGTCGCGGTCGAGTTCGCCGCTGCGGGCGGCCTGGAGCAGGCGGGCGCGCAGCTCGCGGGCGTGGCGGCGGCTGACCGGGACGTCGCCGAGGTCGGTGTGGGCCAGCAGCCCGCCCACGGCGTCGCTGCGCAGCTCGCGCACGGCGCCCAGCGCGACCATGAACCCGCGGTGCACCCGCGCGAACCCGGCCTCGGCCCAGTACTCCTCCAGCCGCGAG
The DNA here is from genome assembly GCF_013410565.1 of Streptomonospora nanhaiensis. NCBI lineage: Bacteria > Bacillati > Actinomycetota > Actinomycetes > Streptosporangiales > Nocardiopsidaceae > Streptomonospora > Streptomonospora nanhaiensis. Next base: position 5,971,091 of record NZ_JACCFO010000001.1, on the reverse strand, counting down.
ATCGGCATCCGCACCAGGTGGACGCCGCCGGCGGTGTGCAGCCGCACGTAGTCGCCGCTGGCCTCGACGTAGGCGACGTCGCCGCGGCGCACGTAGCGGGTGCGCCCGGCGGTCTCGACCCGGATGGCGGCCATGGTCTCGGGCGCGCGGCGCCGGCGGGGCACGGCCGCGCCGCCCTCGGCGCCGGCCGGCTCGGGCGGCCCGGCCGCCGCCAGCCGCGCCGCCTTCTTCAGCGCGGTGGCCAGCCGGTCGGCGCGCACCGGTTTGAGCAGGTAGTCGATCGCGCCCAGCCCGTAGGCGGTCAGCGCGTGGTCCTCATAGGCGGTGACGAAGACGATGACCGGGGGGTCGCTGAGCCGCGACAGCAGCGACGCCAGCTCGATACCGTCCAGGCCCGGCATGGCGATGTCCAGGAACACCGCGTCGAAGGGCCGGGCCTGGATGCTGCGCAGCGCGCTGATGGGGTCGCCGGCGGGGGTGACCTCGGCGACCTCGGGGGCCTCGCGCAGCAGCCGGCACAGCTCCTCCAGCGCCAGCGGGACGTCGTCCACGGCCAGCACCCGCAGCCCGACGGGCCGATCCGCCATCAGGGCATCACTCCCGGCTGGAATCGGGGGACCCGCAGCACCACGCGGGTCCCGGCGTCCACGGCGGTCTCCACCACCAGGCCGTACCAGGGGCCGTAGACGTGGCGGAGCCGGCGGTCGACGTTGGCCAGGCCGACGCTGTCGGCCGCGCCCCGCCCGGCCAGGGCCGCCTTGGCCACGGCGGGGTCCATACCGGGGCCGTCGTCCTCCACACTGATGACGCAGTCGTTGCCCTGGGCCTCGCCGGCCACCTGCACCAGTCCGGCGCCCGGCCGCGGCTCCACGCCGTGGCGCACGGCGTTCTCCACCAGCGGCTGGAGCACCAGGTAGGGCATTGCCACGCCCAGCACCTCGGGCGCCACGCGCACCTGCACCCGCAGCCGGTCGCCCAGCAGCGCCCGCTGCAGGATCAGGTACGCCTCGATGGCGTGGAACTCGTCGGCGACGGTGGTGTAGTCGCCGTGGCGGGCCAGGCTGTAGCGGGTGTAGTCGGCGAAGTCGGTCATCAGCTCACGGGCGCGGTCGGGCTCGGTGCGCACCAGCGAGGCGATCACGGTCATGGCGTTGTAGACGAAGTGCGGGGAGATCTCGGCGCGCAGCGCGCGGAACTCCGCCTGGGCGGCGAGTTCGGCGGAGGTCTCCAGGCGGCAGCGCTCCAGCGCGTCGGCGATCCAGTCGGCGGCCTTGCGCACGGCGGCGGCGGGCACCGGCCCCGACACCACCAGGGCCCCGGCGAGTTCGGCGTCGACGTGCAGCGGCACGGCCACCAGCGGCGCGCGCCCGGCGGGGTCCTCGGTGTGCAGCACGGAGTCGACCAGGGCGGAGGTGGGTGACCCGGGGGCCGGGCGCCCGGCCCACACCAGGGCGCCCGACAGGTCGGCCAGGGCCAGGCCGGGGGCGCCCAGCAACCGCCGCACGCGCCGGGCGGCGCGCGCGGCGCCGGGTCCCGACAGGCCGTCGCGCAGGTCGTCGACGACCCTGCGGGCGGTGCTCAGGACCGCCATGGCGTCGGTGCGCGGCGGCACGGGCCAGGTCCGCGCCGGTGCCCGGCGCGGACGGCGGCCGGTGGATCGCTGCATGGTCGGTTCCAACGGGCTGGGGGAGGGTGTCCGGGAGTGTGGGGCGGCGGGTCGGGTGAGCTGGTGCGATCGATCCTACGGCGCGCGGGTGTCGGCCGCATCACATCGGTCCGGGGCCGGCCGCGGGCCGGTCAGCGGGTGTCGGCGACCCGGGGCTCGGCGTGGGGGCGGCCCCTCAGCTCGTGGAACCCGGTCGCGTTCGCGCCCCACTCTGCCGGGCCGGGCCGCCGCCCGCCGGGAGGCGGCCGGCCGTCAGGGCCGGGGGCAGCCCAGGGCCTGCGACACCGAGGCGGCGCAGCGCCGCACCTGCGGCCCCATCTCGCGCATGCGCTCCTCGGGCATCCGCGACTCCGGCGCGCTGACGCTGATGGAGCCCACCACGCGGGAGTCGTGGTCGAACACGGGCGCGGCCACGGTGCGGATCCCGGGGGTGCGCTCGGAGAAGGACAGCGCGTAGCCGTCCTCGCGGACGCGCGCCAGCTCGGCGCGGACCTCGGCGCGGTCGGTGATGGTGGCGGGGGTGACGGGCGCGATCGGTTCGGCCAGGACCGCCTCGGCCTCGGCGGCGGGCAGGAACGCCAGCATCGCCTTGCCCGGGGCGCCGTAGACGAGCGGGATGGGCACGCCCAGCTCGGTGTAGGTGCGGCGCAGCGCGTGGTGGCTCTCGACCTGGTCGACCACCGCGCGCCGGTTGCCCGGCAGCAGTTCGTGCAGGCCCACGGTCTCGTCGACCAGGGCGCGCAACTCGTGCATGGGCCCCCGGGCGGCGTCGCCCAGTGTGGTGGGGAACGCGCCGCTGCGGGCGAGCTGGACCAGCAGCGGACCCAGGGCGTAGCGCCGCTGCGGCGTCTGCCGGACCAGTCCGTTGGCCTGCATGGACGCCAGAATCCGGTGGGTGGTGCTGGTGGACAGCCCCGTGGCGCGGGCGAGATCGCTGATGCCCATCTCGGGGCGCCGGGGGCTGAAGCACTTGAGGATGGCCACGGCGCGGTCGATCGACTGCACGCCCTGGCGTGCGGCGCCCGCAGCGCGCGCGCCGCCGACGGCCTGGCCTTCGGTTGTCTCGCTCAATTTCTCCCAACCCCATTGACGTTCACATGCCTGCAATCGTACGTTCCTGTTATACGGGATCGTATCCCACAATGCGGAAAGCATGTGACATCACCGTGGGAAGCACACGAAATCAGGTGCGTGGATGAAGCCACTCGACGGATTCCGGGTCCTCGACCTCACCCGTTTCCTCTCCGGCCCCTACTGCACGATGGTGCTGGCGGAGCTGGGAGCCGACGTGATCAAGGTGGAGCAGCCCATCACCGGCGACGACTCCCGCCGGCTGGCCCCCAAGGTCAACGGCGAGAGCTACCCGTTCGGCATGCCCAACCGCAGCAAGCGCAGCGTGTCGCTGGACCTGAAGGACCCCCGGGGCCGCGACGTGTTCCTGCGCCTGGCCCAGGGCGCGGACCTCGTCATCGAGAACTTCCGCCCCGGCGTGGTCGCGCGCCTGGGCATCGACCACGAGACGCTGCGGGCGGCCAACCCCGCACTGATCTACTGCTCCATCAGCGGGTTCGGCCAGACCGGCCCCTACCGCGACCGGCCGGGCTTCGACATCATGGCCCAGGGCGCGGTGGGCTTCCTGCGGATGACCGGCCACCCCGACGGCCGCCCGGCCAAGGTCGGGATCGCCGTCAACGACATCGCCGCCGGCGCCACCGCCATCTACTCCATCCTGGCCGCCGAGCTGAACCGGCGCGCCACCGGGCAGGGCGACTACATCGACATCTCCCTGGTCGACGCGGGCCTGGCCTGGACGGTGTGGGAGTCGGGCGCCTACTTCGGCAGCGGCGAGGAGCCCGCCCCCACCGGCACCCGCCACCGCCGGTCGACCCCCTACCAGGCCTACCGCACCGCCGACGGCTACGTCACCATCGGCGCCAACAACGACCGGCTCTGGCACCGCCTGGTGGTGGACGCCCTGGAGCGGCCCGCCTGGCTGGAGGACGAGCGGTTCGCGACCCTGCCGGCGCGCATGGCCCACATCGACGAACTCCAGGAGGAGATCGAGGCCATCACCACCACCCGCCCCACCGCCGAGTGGATCAAGGCCCTGGACCGGGCGGGCGTGCCCGGCGGCCCGGTGCTCACCTACGCCGAGGCGCTGGCCGACCCCCACGTCATCGCCCGCGGCATGGTCGCCGAGGTCGAGCACCCCATCGTCGGCACCATGCGCACCATCGCCCCGCCCGCCAAGTTCGGCTCACTGGAGTTCGAGGTCAAGGGCCCGGCGCCGTGGCTGGGCCAGCACACCCGCGACGTCCTGGCCGACGCCGGGCTCAGCGAGGCCGAGATCGCCGAACTCTACGCCGCCGAGGTGGCCTACGACGCCCACCCCGAACTCCACGACTCCCCCGCACCGCAGGAAAGGTAGGCACCCCATGTCCGACGATCTGGTGGTGGAGCGCTCGGGCGCCGTCGCGACCCTGACGCTGAACCGGCCCGAGAGCCGCAACGCCATCCGGCTGGAGATGTACGCCGAACTGCCCGCCCTGCTGCGCGGCATCGACGACGACCCCGGCGTCAAGGTGCTGGTGGTGCGCGGCGCCGGCACCAAGGCGTTCGCCGCCGGCGCCGACATCAGCGAGTTCGGCCGGGTGCGCGCCGACGCCGAGAGCGCGCGCTCCTACAACGAGCACGTCGCCGCCGCCGAACGCGCCCTGGAGGGCATGGCCAAGCCCACCGTCGCCATGGTCCACGGCCACTGCGTGGGCGGCGGGTGCGGCCTGGCGCTCGCCTGCGACCTGCGCTTCTGCGACACCAACGCCGGGTTCGCCATCACCCCGGCCAAGCTCGGCCTGGTCTACAGCCTGGAGTCCACGCGCCGCCTGGTCGACCTGGTCGGCCCGGCGCAGGCCAAGTGGATCCTGTTCTCCGGCGGCCGGCTGGACGCCGACCGCGCCCTGCGCACCGGCCTGGTCGACGCGGTGACCGAGCCCGACGCCCTGGCCGAGCACACCTACTCCTTCGCCGAACTGGTGGCCACCCGCGCCCAGTACAGCGTGCGCGCCGCCAAGCAGATCGTGAACCGGATCGTGGCCGGCCAGCTCCACGACGACGCGGAGACCACCGAGCTGCGCAACTCCTCCTTCGACACCGACGACTACGCCGAAGGCGTGCGGGCCTTCCTGGAGAAGCGCCCGCCCCGCTTCACCTGGTCCTGACAGCAGGGCGCCCCGCCGGGCCGCGGACCCTTCGCGCCCAGCGGGGCGCCCGGGCGGCCCGACCTCCGCCGCCCACCGCCGCCGGTCCCCCGCACCCTCCCTGAGCCGGCCGCCGCCCAGCACCCGCGGCCGGCCCGCGCCCCACTACCGAAATCCCGCACCGTGCCGGCGAGGAGGCACCCCATGCCCCGAACCACCACCATCCGCCTGCTGGCGTCGGCGACACTGCTCGCCGCCGTGACCGCCTGCGGGGCGGGGACGGCGGTCGAGGAGAACCCCGACGCCTACCCCAGCCGCGAACTGGACTGGACGATCGCGTTCGGCCCCGGCGGCGGCAACGACATCATGGCCCGCACGATCGTGGAGATCCTCCAGCAGCAGGAGCTGTACCCCCACGACATCGTCGTCGAGAACCGGGAGGGCGGCAGCGGCGCCACCGGCTGGGGCCACCTGCTCAGCAGCGCGGGCGACCCCTACGTCATCTCGACCACCTCGGGGTCGTTCATCACCACGCCGCTGCAGGCCGACACCGGCTGGACCCACGCCGACTTCACGCACGTGGGGCTGTTCGCCACCGACGACACCCTGTTCATCACGCCCGACTCCTCCGGGATCACCACCTGGGAGGACTGGGTGGCCCACGCCAAGGACGCGGGCACCGTGTCGGTGGGCGGGATCGGCACGGTCAACGTGGACTACATCATCCACGCCGAACTCGCCGACCAGGCCGGCTACGAGATCGAGTACGTGCCCTTCAACGAGGAGGGACAGCTCCAGACGGCGCTGTCCTCGGGGGCGATCGACGCCATGGTGTCCAACCCCGGCTCGATCATGGGCCAGGTCGACAGCGGCGACGTCAACGCCCTGCTGTTCAGCGGCGAGGACCCGCTGGAGGCGCTGCCCGACGTCCCCACGGCCGCCGACCTGGGCTACGACGGCATGGTCTCGATGCCGCGCGGGCTGATCCTGCCGCCCGAGACCCCCGACTACGCGCGCGAGTGGTGGATCGAGACCATGAAGCGGGTCGTGGCCACCGACGCCTGGCAGGACTACCTGGAGAAGAACCACCTCACCGAGGACCTGCGCTGGGGCGACGACTTCACCGCCTACCTGGAGGAGACCGGCACGCGGTTCGAGGACTCGCTGGAAGAGCAGGGGGCGGTCTGATGGCCAGGACCGGCAACCCCCGGGTGCGGCTCCCCTTCCAGCGCACCCCTCCGGAGGCGGGCGGCGCCCCGGCCGCGGCCGCCGCCGCGGCGCGCGGACCGGACGCCGCCCACGGCGGCGCATCGGCCGCCGGCGGCGGGCGCCGGATCGCCGTCACCGGCGCCACCGTGTTCTACCTGGTCCTGGCGGCGGTGCTGGCCGGCTACACCGCGATGGCCTTCGGCATGGAGTGGCAGACCACGGCCGGGCGGATCGGGCCGGGGCTGTTCCCCCGCGTCATCGGCGGCCTGGGAGTGGCGGCCTGCCTCCTGGCGGCGGCGCACAGCGCGTCGGCGCGCCCGGCCGCCGCGCCGGAGGCGTCCGACGGCGCGCCGGACACCGCGGCCGGCACCCGGGCCGAGGCGGGCGGCGCGGCCGCCACCACCCCCGACACCGCGGACTCCCCGGCAGCCGCCGAGTCCCGCCACCCCTGGCTGGTCCTGGCGCTGTGCGCCGTGTGCGCCGCGTTCGTCACCGTCCTGGTCCCCGTGGGGGCGGTGATCACCGGCTCCCTCGCGCTCATCGCCGCGCTGCTGCTGTGCGACCGCGCCCACCCCGTGCGCGCCGTCGTCCTCGGCGCCGCCTTCCCGACCGCCCTCTACCTCGTGTTCGTCTGGTGGCTCAACGCGCCCCTGCCGCCGGGCCTGCTCCCGCTGCGCTAGCCGGCCCCCTCCCCTCCGCCGCAGCCGGCCCCCGTCCGCGCACCGCCGGTGCGCCCGGCCCCCTCGGGCCGGCGCACCGGCCGCGGACCACGGCGCCGCCCGCCGCCCTGCCCGGCCGCGTCCGGCGCCCCCCGCACCCGCCCTGCCGAGTCCGGCACACCCCTCGGAGTCCGCATGGACATCTTCGCCAACCTCGTGAGCGGCATCACCGGCGTCCTGACCCCCACCAACCTGCTCTTCCTGGGCATCGGCGTGGTCGTGGGCATGCTCGTCGGCGCCATCCCCGGCCTGGGCCCCTCGGCCGGCCTGGCGATCCTGCTGCCCCTGACCTTCGGCCTGGAGCCCACCACCGCCATCGTCATGCTGGCCGCCGTCTACTACGGCGCCATGTACGGCGGCACCATCACCTCGGTCCTGATCAACACCCCGGGCGACTCCGCCAGCGTGCCGGCCACCCTGGAGGGCTACCCCATGGCCCGCAAGGGGCGGGCCGGGCCGGCGCTGGTGATCGCGGCGGTCGGCTCGTTCGCCGCCGGCACGGTCGCGGTCGTCCTGCTCACCATCGCCGCGCCGCTGATGGCGGGCGTGGCGTCCTCGTTCGGCCCGCCCGAACTGTTCCTGCTCATCATCATCGGGCTGCTCACCCTGGTGGTCCTCGTCGGCCGCAGCTGGCTGCGCGGGCTCATCTCGGTGCTGATCGGGTTCGCCATCGGCACGGTGGGCATCGACGTGGGCGGCGGCGAGCAGCGCTACACCTTCGGCTCCACCGAGCTGATCAACGGCATCGACTTCATCCCCGTGGCCATCGGCCTCTTCGGCATCGGCGAGATCCTGTGGACGCTCTACCGGGGCGGCCACAACGACGACACCATGACCGACGTGCGGGTGGACCGCCGCTCCGCCGCCTTCTGGCCCAGCCGCCAGGAGTGGCGCGACTCGCGCGGGGCGATCGCGCGCGGCACCCCGCTGGGGTTCGTGCTGGGTGTGGTGCCCGGCGCCGGGGCCACCGTGGCCTCGCTGATCTCCTACGGCATCGAGAAGGGGCTGTCCCGGCGGCCCCAGCGGTTCGGCCGAGGGGCGGTCGAGGGGCTGGCCGGGCCCGAGGCCGCCAACAACGCCGCCGCCACCGGGGCCATGGTGCCGCTGCTGACGCTGGGCATCCCGGGGTCGGCCTCCACGGCGGTGCTGCTGGGCGGGTTCCTCATGTGGGGCCTGCAGCCCGGCCCGCTGCTCATGCGCGACAACCCCGACTTCGCGTGGGGGCTGATCGGCAGCATGTACCTGGGCAACGTGATGCTGCTGGTGATGAACGTGTTCTGCATCCCGCTGTTCGCCAAGGTCACCAAGACGCCGTTCCGCACGCTGGCGCCGCTCATCATCATCCTGTGCGCGTTCGGCACCTTCGCGGTCAACGGCAGCGTGGTCGAGGTGGGCATCATGTTCGCCTGCGGGGTGCTGGGGTTCCTCATGCGGCGCTACGGCCTGGCCCCGGCGGCGACCGTGATCGCGCTGGTGCTGGGCCCGATGGCCGAGGAGACGCTGCGCCAGACCCTGCTCCTCCAGGGCGGCCTGGGCCTGTTCGTCGAGCGCACGCCCTCGCTGGTGCTGCTGTGCGTCCTGGTGCTGCTGCTGTGCGCGCCGGTCCTGTCCGCCCCGCTCAAGCGCGCGGCCGCCGCGCTGATGCCGCGCCGCGCGGCCGCGCGGGCGGCCGGGGAGGCCGGCGCCGCCGAGGACGCGGCACCGAAGGCGTGACCCCCGGGCCCCGCCGTCGCGGGCGGCGGGGCCCGGGGCACAGCGGCACCCCCGGCCGGAGCGGGCCGGGGGTGCCGCACCGCGCGAAGGCCGGGCCGCCGCCCGAACCGGACAGGGCGGATCATAGGATCCCCGGGGCGCGGACGCGCGCCGTCGGCGGTCGCACAGGCGGCGCACACGGCATCACGGGCACACCAACGGGGGGCGGCGGCGATGGGCGGGCGGACCGGGCGGCGCGGCGGCGCGGGGCAGGCGTGGCTGTGGCCGCTGCTGGTGAGCGTCGTGCTGACGCACACCACCCTCAACCTCGCGCGCCCGCTGATCTCCTACCGCGCCATCGCGCTGGGCGGCGACGCCGCCGCCGTGGGCCTGATCACCGCCGCCTACGCGCTGCTGCCGGTGGTGATGGCGGTGCCACTGGGCCGGTTCATCGACCGCACCCGCCACGGCGTGGTGCTCATCGCCGCCGGTACCGGCCTGCTGGCCGCCGCCTCGCTCGCCCTGGCGGCCGCCCAGGGCCTGGCGCTGATCGCAGCCGCCAGCGCGGTGCTGGGCGTGGGCCACCTCGTCTGCATGATCGCCGGGCAGGGGCTGATCGCCCGGCTCTCCCCCGACTCCGGCCTGGACCGCGCCTTCGGCTGGTTCACCGCCGCCGCCTCACTGGGCCAGCTCGTGGGGCCGCTGATCTCGGGGGCGGTGCTGGGCGACGCGGGCGGGCCGGCGCTGGTGGGCGCCACAACCACGGCGCTGCTCATCGCGGGCGCGATGGCCGCGCTGGGTCTGCTGCCGCTGGCGGCGCCGGCGCGGCTGCGCCCGCGCCCGGGCACCCGGGCCGCCGGCGCGCGGGGCGGGGAAGGCGGCCGGGGCGCGGCCGAGCGGATGTCGTCGCTGGCCCTGCTGCGCCGCCCCGGCCTGCCCTCGGGCCTGTTCTCCAGCCTGGCGCTGCTGGCCTCGATCGACATCCTCACCGCCTACCTCCCGTTGATCGCCGAGGCGCGCGGCATCTCCCCGGCGACCGTGGGCGTGCTGCTGGCGGTGCGCGCGCTGACGTCGCTGCTGTCGCGGCTGAGCCTGCCCTGGCTGATCGTCCGCTGGCGGCGGCGCACCCTGCTGACGGCGAGCACGGCGGGTGCGGGCGCGGCGCTGGCGGTGGTGGCCCTGCCCATCGGCTCCCCGGTGGCGCTGGGCGCGGTGCTGGCGCTGGGCGGCTTCCTGCTGGGCCTGGGGCAGCCGCTGACCATGACGATCGTCGCCACCGCCGCACCGCAGACGGCCCGCGCCACGGCGCTGGCCCTGCGCCTGTGGGGCAACCGGGTCGGCCAGGTCGCCATCCCCGCCGCCGCGGCCGGGATCTCCAGCCTGGCGGGGACCTCCGGCGGCCTCTGGCTCACCAGCGCCGTCCTGGCGGCGGCCGCCGCGGCGTCCTGGCGCTGAAGCCGCGCCCGGCAGGCTGTGTTCGCAGGTTCGCAGGTTCGCAGGTTCTCGGGTTCTTCGGCTCTCAGCCCAGCTTGGGCCGGCGCGAGGTGCCGGTGCCGGGCGGCCGGCGGGCCTGCGACGGCGCCGTGAACCCGCCGCGCTGCCGCGCGCCCGCCCCCTTGGCCAGCGGCACCCGCGCCGACGGGCTCTCGGCCGGGCCCCCCGGGTCCAGGGGCGGCCGGCCGTGCCGGTGCAGCGCCCGGTTGACCGCCTGGACGGCGGTGGCGACGAAGCCCGCCACCACGCCACCGGTCTCGGCGAAGGCGTGCCGGCCGGCGCGCTGGACCTCGCGGATGTCGGCCGGGCCGAAGATGCGGGGCGGCAGGGCGCGCGAGGCCGAGCCCGCCACCTCGAACACGTGGCGCCCGCCCCCGACCGGAACGGACACCCGGTAGCCGAGGTGCTGGCGGGCGCCGTCGAACAGCAGCTCGCCGGTGATCTCCCGCTCCGGCACGCGGGCGGCGTGGGCGAACTCCAGCAGCACCCCGGGCAGGCGCGGCACCCGCCCCATGGCGGCCACGTAGGCGCCCGCCTCGCGGCCGTGGGCGCGGAACCGGACCTCGCCGCCGGGGCCGCGCGTCGCCGCCACGGCCTCGGGCGCGGCCTCCCACACCACCTCCAGGCGGCCGTCGCCGCCCCAGGAGGGATCGTGCGCCCGCAGCAGCCGCTTGTACCGCTCGCTGACCCCCTCGCCGGTGCGCGGCGCGCCGACGAGCTGGACGACGTGCGCCCGGGGGTTGGCCGCCAGGATCGTCTCGGGTGCGGCGCCGACCCCGCCGCGGCCGGCCACCAGCCAGCTGTCGCTGACGGCGGCGTCGAACCGGCCCTCGACCACCTCGTCGCTCCACAGCGCCCGGCCCGGGGCGGCGGCGCGGGCGCGGTCCCACGCCTCGGTGGCGCGCAGCGTCCGCAGCGCCGACCCGACCAGCGGCCCCGCGGGGTCGGCCGGGTCGGTGCGGCGCGCCGCGTCCGCCAGGCGGGCGGCCCAGCCGATGCTGCGCAGGGTCTCCAGGGCGCTCTGCGCGGTGCCCTCGCGGTCGGGCAGCCAGGCCAGCGCGTCGATCACCCGCGGGTCGGCCCCGTGCCGCGCCAGGTGGTCGGCGATCACGGCCAGGGCGTCGGGGACCGAGGGCACGGCGCGGTCCGCGCCGGGGACCCGCTGCCCCACCCCGGTGGCCACCACCGGAGTGCCCTCGACCTCGACGACCACCGGCTCCGAGCCGTCGGTGGGCTGGATGCGCGCCAGCAGCCGCCCCCGGCCGTCGGCGGCGAAGCGGGCCATGCCGTCCACCAGCGGGCCCCGGGCCGCCAGGGTGTCCTCCCAGAAGTGCAGGGCGCCCAGCGGCACCGGCCGCTGGGCGTCGGCGAACTGTCCGGGGTCGCCCATCCCGATCTCCTGGAGGCGCTGGATCCGGTCGGCGGCCGGGAGCGGCACGCGGGAGTTGCCGACCTGCCACTGGGTGCGGGTGTCGACCACCAGCACCTCGGGATCGCGAGCGGCGACCGAGGCGCCGGCGCCGATGGCGACGGAGAAGCGCGGACGGGACCCGGGGGGCAGCAGGGCGCTGAGCCGGCGGATCTCGGCCAGGGTCGCGGCGCTGCGGTCGCCGCGCGCGGCGGCGGCCTGGCGCACGGCCTCGGGAAGTTCGTCGCGGCGGAACGGGGTGCCGTCGGGGCGCAGGCCCGGCATGGGGTAGTGGAACCGCTCGGGCAGGCGGGCACGGGCTCCCAGGTGGGGCGCGGTGGGCTCCGCGCGCGCCGGGACCGGTCCGCCGGCGTTCTCACCCTGGTCGTCCACGATGGCCCTTCCCCTCCGCGTGCGATTCGCCGGAGACGGACGGCCGACCGCCGAGGGCGCACGGGGGGCGCCAGAGGACCGGATCACCGCGGTGCCCGCCACGGTGCGGGCACCTAGAAATCTAGCCCATGCCTTGGGCGCGTTCCATCGCGGACGCCCCGGGAGCGTGCGGAGCCCTGGGGGGCGCCGCGCGGGGGGGCTCCGGGGCGGCGCCGGCGCCGCCCCGGAGGTGTGGCGGCAGGGTCAGGAGCGGGCGCCGCGGCCGCGGCGCCGGCTGATGGCGTCGCGGGCCTCTTTCGCCGCCCGCCCGCGGACGGTGTTGGGGCGGTTCCTGCCGGCGCCGATCGCCAGGCGGCGGCGCGCCACGTCCCTGGTCGGCGTGGGCCGGCGGCGCCGTTCGCGGAAGGCGCGGGCGTCGGCGACCAGGTCGCTGAAGATGGCCTTCCAGAGGTTCGCCTGGCCGTCGCGGCGCGGGTCGTAGACCTCGGGGTGGAACTGCACGCCGCGGACCGATCCCGGCAGCGCGTGGGGGCCGGTGCGCCGGCCCTCGACCGCCTCGACCACGCCGTCGGCCGCGTGCGCCGCCTCCTCGAGCCCGGGTGCCACCTTGTCGATCCCCTGGTGGTGGTAGGTGGGGACGTTCAGGGGCTGCGTGCCCAGGGTCTTCGCCAGCCGCGTGCCCGGCTTCGCGCGCACCGGGTGGCGTTCGATCGAGGTGTTGGAGGGCTGGTGGATGTCGCTGCCGACCCTGTCGGGCAGGTGCTGGGTCAGGGTGCCGCCCAGGGCGACGTTGATCATCTGCATGCCGCGGCAGATCCCCAGGACGGGGACTCCGGCGGCGACGGCCGCCTTGGCCAACGCGTACTCGGCGCGGTCGCGCTCGGGGTCCCGTGCCGCGGTCTTGGGATCGGCCTCGGCGCCGTAATGCTCGGGGGAGATGTCGGTCCCTCCGGTGATGATCACGGCGTCCACCCCCGCCACCACCATGTCGGCGTTCTCGGCCGTCCGGTCGGTCGAGGGGAGCATGACGACCCGCACGCCCTCGTGGCCCTCCACGGCCGCGATGAATGCCATGCGCAGTTCGGCCATCTTGAACTTTTCCTTGGACTGGGCGATGTACTGCCTCTCCTCGTTGCCCGTGGTGACGGCGACGGTGACGACGTTGTCCTGCACTGCGCACCTCGTTTTCGCATGGTCTGCCACGGGAGCGGCGGGCGCGGCAGGGGGCCGGGCGGCGCCCGGCGGCTCCCGGGGGGTGGGGGTGAAGCGCGGCGCACGGCCGTGGCGGCGGCGCGTGCACCGGTGCCGGGCTACACGGAGGCCCCTCTCCGCCGCGGCGGAGAGGGGCCTCCGGTTCCCGGACGACTCAGCCGACCGGCTCGGCCTTGCGCGACAGCGTGTAGCGCAGCAGCTCCTTGAGCACCCCGCCCGCGGAGTTGCGGTCGCGGGCGTCGAAGTCCACGATCGGGACCTCGGGCGCGATCTCCAGCGCCTCGCGGATCTGGTCGACGGTGTAGGGCAGCTCCCCGTCGAAGCGGTTGAGCGCCACGATGTAGGGCACGGTCTGGTTGGTCTCGAAGTAGTCGATCGCGTCGAAGCACTCCGCCAGGCGGCGGCTGTCGACGACGATGACCGCTCCCACGGCCCCGCGGACGATGTCGTCCCACATGAACCAGAACCGCGCCTGCCCCGGCGTGCCGAACATGTACATGATCAGCTCGTGTTCCAGGGTGAGCCGCCCGAAGTCCATGGCCACCGTGGTGGTGGTCTTGTCCGGGGTGGACGACAGGTCGTCGTGCTCGCGGCTGGCCTCGGTCATGACCGCCTCGGTCGACACCGGGGGGATCTCCGAGACGGACTTGACGAGCGTGGTCTTGCCCGCCGCGAACCCGCCGGCGATCACCACCTTGGCGGAGACCAGCGACCTGCCCGGCGCGCTGCTATTGGAAGAGACGTTCGAGTCCACGAAGCGCCCTCTCAAGAACTTGGTTTTCCGATGGGCTGTGGCCGGTGATGGTCGGGTGGATGTAGACCAGCCCCTGGTCGGCCAGATCGCTGAGCAGCACCTGGGTCACGCCCAGCGGGATCTTCAACTCCGCCGCGATCTCGGCCACCGAGCGCGTCTCCCGGCACATCTGGTGGATGCGCCGCGACTCCGGCAGCAGGGTCGACGGGACCTCGGCGTTGGCGTCGGCGGCCGACACCAGGGTCTGGACCATCAACGGGTGGCGGGAGCGCGTCCGGCCGCCGGTGAAGGTGTAGGGACGGATGCGGGCGCCCCTTCGCCTGCGATTCCTCATGTGGTTGCCCTCTCCGTGCCGGCGGTTGCGCTCCGGCCCGCTCCGGCGGGCCGCGGTGCGGTGCGGCTCACGGCGCCATGACCCCGCGGAGCTGGGAGCGGAGCTGCGGGGTGAGCGCGTGCCCGGCGCTCTCCACGAGCTTGGTCATCTGGTAGGCCACGATCTTCATGTCGGCCGTGGGCGCGCTGAGCACCGCCAGGCACGAGCCGTCGCTGATCGACATCACGAACAGGTGGCCGCGCTGCATGCGCACGATGAGCTGCTCGCAGTCGCCCTTCTGGAACAGCTTGGCGCCGCCGACGGCCAGGCTGTGCATGCCGCTGGCAATGGCGGCGAGCTGCTCGGCGTGCTCCTCGGGGAAGTCGCGGGAGGCGGTCAGCAGCAGGCCGTCGGAGGAGACCACGATGGCGTGCTCGACACCGGGGACATCATCGACGAAGTTGGAGATCAGCCAGGTGAAGTTCTCCGCTTCGGGGCTCTCACTCAAGCGGTTGTCCATGTCAGTCCAGCTTCTTCGTTAAGTAGGGGTCGGGAATGGGGGCCGGGCGCACCGGGCGGCGTATCAGCGCGACTGGTCGTTGTCGTCGCCCTCGCGGGCGGCCTCCTGCTCGCCCTCCAGGAAGCCGGCGAGGTCGTCGCGGATGCGCTCGGCGCGGTCGACGGTCTCCTCGGGCTCGGCGGCCGGGGCATCCTGCGGCTCCGGCATCGGCAGCGGGGCGGTGCTCCGGTGCGCGCTGCGGCGCGGCAGCCCGGCGGCGGTGACCGACGAGGAATCCATGGCGCTGCGGTCCTCCTTCGGGTACGAAACGGGACCCGGCGCGGCCGGGTTCGCCGCGGGGCGCCGGGGCAGCGGCGGCGGGGCCACCGAGCGGGGCGCGGGCTCGGGTGCGGCGGGCAGGGGCCCGGTGGTGCTGAACAGGTCGCCCGGCACCACCACGTGGGCGCTGATGCCCCGGAAGGCGCGCGCCTCCAGCTGCACCTCGATCCCGTGGCGGTGGGCGATGTTGCTGACGACGTAGAGGCCCATGTGCCGGATCGTCTGCTCGTCGAGCACGGGATCGCCCTGCAGGCGCTCGTTGAGCCGGGCCAGCTGGGTTTCGGGGATGCCGATCCCCTCGTCCTGGACGGTGATGAGCAGCCGCTCGCCGTCGGCCATGTACTGGCCGCTGACGACCACCTGGGCGTGCTCGGGGGACTTGCCGGTGGCGTTGTCCATCAGTTCGGCGAGCAGGTGGCTGAGGTCGTCGGCGGCCGAGCCCGAGACGAAGACCCCGGGCATGCGCCCGACCTGGACCCGCTGGTAGTCCTTGATCTCGGAGATCGCGGCGCGGGCGACGTCGAGCATGGGCACCGGCTCGGCCGAGGGGTCGCCGGTGTCCTGGCCGGCCAGCACCAGCAGGTTCTCGCTGTTGCGGCGCATCCGGGTGGCGAGGTTGTCGATCTTGAACAGGCGCTCCAGCAGCTCGGGGTCCTCGCTGCTGTCCTCCAGGTCCTCGACCACCTCGATGAGGGAGTCCACCAGGGCGAGGTCGCGCATGGCCAGGCCGGCCAGGGTGCCGGTGACCAGTTCCAGCGGCGGGGTGTCGCTCTCCCCGGCCTGCTCCAAGGCGGACGCCTCGGGCTGGGCGGGGGCTTCGGGCGCGGCGGAGGCGGCCTGCGGCTGCTCGCCGGGCGCGGCCTGGGGGGCCGCCTGCGGCGACATCGCGGCCGAGGGCGGCTGCTGGGGCCAGGCGGCTCCGGTGGGGGCGGGCGCCTGCGGGTACGCGTACTGCTGCTGGGGGTCCTGGGCGTGCTGCGGGTGCTGGTGCTGCTGGGGGTGCTGCGGGTAGGACTCCTGCTGCTGCGGGTGGGGCTGCTGCGGGTACTGCTGGGGCCAGGGGCCGGTGCCCGGGGCCTGCTGTGGGGGCAGTTGCTGTGCGAACGCCTGCTGCTGGGCGTTGAGCAGGTCGTTGGCGGTCATGCCGGGCCGCTGCTGGGGCTGCTTGCCCATGCCCAGGCGCCGGAGCAGTCGCTGCCAGCGCCCTTCGGGCTCGGGCGCGGGCCACATGGGCGGTTGGGGTCGGCCATCGTGCGTGACCGGCGGCTGCGCCTGGGGCGGATAGCCCTGGCCGGCCGATGACGACGCCTGCGCCACGGCACACCTCCTCGTATGCGGGAACGGGTGAGCGGCGGCCGGTTCACCGAGCTTCGACGGCGGGTCGGCAGCGGGGAGGCGCCGGAGACGGGCGCCGAGACCGCGCCGCGGGCGAAGCCAGGCGTGACCTTCGTGCCGATCGCATAGGGAACCGCGCTCCCGCGGACGATACCGCCGGAGCAACCGCCAGGATTACGACGAATCGGCGGTTACGCTAGCACAGGACTCACGGGCCAGAACGGTCTGATCACGCACTTTTCTGATCACGCGTAATACCTCCGGGAAAGCACCCAGAGTCCCGAATCCGACATTCCACGCAAGACGCCACATCCCATCCGGAGTGCAGCCCATTCCCCCCGCCCTCCCCCCCGGGCCCCGGCCCGCGGCCGGCCGCGCCGAGGCGGGGGTGTTTCCGCCGGTCGCACCGGGTCCGCCCAGGTCGCGGGCCTGGCGCGGGCGGGCGCGGCGCCCCGGGAACCCGGTCGGGCCGCCCCGCTCGCACGTATCGGACCGCGCCCGCGGCGGACAAGCGCCTTGCGCGTGATCAAGGTCATGCCCGGAGGGTCCGCGCGGCGCCCCCGGGCCCGCGACGCGGGCGCGCCGGGCGCCGGCGGCGCGCCCATGTGCCCGGCGCGCGGTCGGCGGGTAGCCGCCAGGAGTGGGACGATGCGATGAGCCGCCCCGGCGCGTCCGCCCGCGCCGGCCTGTACTTTCCCGAGTTCTTCCGAGGAGTTCCGCCATGACCGACACCGCGCCCGAGACCACGGGCGGTTTCACCGAGCTGCCGCTGCGGCCGGAGCTGCTGGCGGCGCTCACCCGGCTGGGCTACGAGGAGCCCACGCCCATCCAGCGCGAGGCGATCCCGCCGCTGGTGGAGGGGCGCGACCTGCTGGGCCAGGCCGCCACCGGCACCGGCAAGACCGCCGCATTCGCACTGCCCATACTGCAGCGGCTGCCCGAGGAGCGCGACGGCCGCGCACCCGCCGCCCTGGTGCTGGTGCCCACCCGCGAGCTGGCCATGCAGGTCTGCGAGGCGGTGCACCGCTACGGGCGCGACCTGGGCGTGCGCGTGCTGCCGGTCTACGGCGGCCAGCCCATCGGCCGCCAGATCCACAGCCTGGAGCGCGGCGTCGACGTCGTCGTGGCCACCCCCGGGCGGGCGCTGGACCACCTGGGCCGCTCGACGCTCTCGCTTGAGGGCCTGCACATGGTGGTGCTCGACGAGGCCGACGAGATGTTCGACATGGGCTTCGCCGAGGACATCGACGCGATCATGGAGGAGGTCCCCGAGGGCTGCCAGCGGGTGCTGTTCTCGGCGACCATGCCGCCGCGCATCGAGACCATGGCCCGGCGCACGCTGACCGACCCGGTGCGCATCCAGATCGCCCGGCCCGCGCGCGAGATGGACCAGGCCCCGCTGGTGCGCCAGAGCGCCTACGTGGTGCCCCGCGCGCACAAGCCCGCCGCGCTGGGCCGGCTGCTGGACGCCGAGGCGCCCACCGCCACCATCGTCTTCTGCCGCACCCGCGAGGAGGTCGACCAGCTCACCGAGGTGCTCAACGCGCGGGGGCACCGCGCCGAGGCGCTGCACGGCGGCATGAGCCAGGAGCAGCGCGACCGCGCCATGGGCCGGCTGCGCGCGGGCACCGCCGACCTGCTGATCGCCACCGACGTGGCGGCGCGCGGCCTGGACATCGAGCAGCTCACCCACGTCGTCAACTACACGGTGCCCTCGGCGCCGGAGTCCTACGTGCACCGGGTGGGCCGCGTGGGCCGGGCCGGGCGCGAGGGCGTGGCCATCACCCTGGTGGAGCCGCGCGAGCACCGGATGCTCAAGAGCATCCAGCGCGCCACCGGCTACACGGTCAACGTCGAGAAGATCCCCACCGTCGCCGACATGCGGGCGCGCCGCCTGGAGCTGACGGCGGCCTCGCTGCGCGAGAACCTGCTGGAGGAGGACGACCTCGACCGGTTCCGCGTGGTGGTCGAGACGCTGGCCGACGAGTTCGACGTCATGGAGGTCGCCCTGGCGGCGGTCAAGCTCGCCCACGAGGCGTCGGGCCCGGTGGACGACGAGGAGGAGATCCCCGAGGTGCGGGTGGCCGAGCGGCCCGAGCGCGGCGGCGCGCGCGGCCGGGGCGGGCGCGACGGCGGCGGCCGCGAGGGCGGGCGGCGCGAGCGGCGCCAGGGGCGCGCGCCCGCGCAGGGCATGACGCGGCTGTTCATCGGCGCCGGGCGCGGGGCGCGGATGCGCCCCCAGGACCTGGTGGGCGCGATCACCGGGGAGTCGCGGCTGAGCGGGCGCGACATCGGCTCCATCGAGATCGCCGACCGGTTCTCGCTCGTGGAGGTCCCCGACTCCGCCGCCGACGAGGTGATCAGCGCGCTGCGCAACAGCACCATCAAGGGCCGCCGGCCCGTGGTGCGCCGCGACGCCCACTAGAGGCGGCCGTGCGGCCCGTCCCGGCGCGCGGCGGAGGGCGCGCCGGGGCGGGTGCGGGGGGTGCGCGGGAGCGGGCGCGCGCACCCATGTGAATTACCGGCGGGTATTCTCAAATTCGCCTTTCGGATGATCCCATGAATTCCAAGGCATCCGCTTTCCCCGCATTTCCCCCGTTTTCCACGCTTTCTTCCCGCCGATTCCCGACATCCCTCGATCACGCAGCGTGACCCATTTGGCATGGGATGTTACGCCCAAGGAACATAGCCCCCACCCTTTTCGCATTCGGGCGGACCGCCCGAATTGCGGCTCTGTGCTTTTTCCACCTGGGGGGCGAAAACGTGCGCAAGATCCTGATCGTCGGCGGCGGGCAGTCCGGGCTCCAGTTGGCCCTGTGTCTCCAGGAGCACGGCTACGACGTCACGCTCATGACCGTGCGCAGTTCGGCCGAACTGTACGAGAGCCGCGCGGTGTCGATGCAGACCCTCTTCGACACCGCCCACGCCGCCGAGCGCGAGTACGGCCTGGACTTCTGGTCCGAGGAGGCCCCGCGGCTGAGCGGGATGCGCATCCGGGGCTTCGGTCCCGGCGGCGAGACCGCCTTCGACTGGACCGGACGGCTGCCCGCCCCGGCCCACGCCGTGGACGAGCGGGTCAAGATCGCGGTGTGGCAGGAGGTGTTCGAGGAGAACGGCGGCACGGTGGTGCTGCACGGCGCAACCGTCACCGACCTGGACCACCTCGTGGGCATGTTCGACCTCACCGTGGTCGCCACCGGCCACCAGGGCCTGGCCGAGGTGTTCGACGTCGACCCCGCCCGGCCGGTGGCGCGCATGCCCCCGGTCTCCACCGCCATCGCCTTCGTGGAGGACCCCGGCGACAGCGGCGACCTCATCGAGGTCGACATCGTGCCGGGCCTGGGCCACCTGCTCACCTGGCCGGGGTTCTCGGTCAGCGGCCGGTGCCGCCAGCTGTGCGTGACCGGGCCGGCCGACGGCCCGATGTCGCGGTTCCCGCGCCGGGTCAACCCCCAGGCCCATCTCGACGTCATCCTCGGGCTGCTGCGGGAGTTCCTGCCCCAGCGCCACGAGCTCTACCGCGACGCCGTGCTCGCCGACAGCCGCGCCGCGGTGCTCGACCTGGCCAACCCCATGGTGCGCACCCCCGTGGCCCAGCTGCCCTCGGGCGGGTCCGTGCTGGGTATGGGCGACACCGTCGTGGTGACCTCGCCGGCGCTCCAGCAGGACGCCAACAACGCCTGCGTGGCCGCCAAGGTGTACCTGGAGGCGATCCTGGCCCACGGCGACCGCCCCTTCGACACCGACTTCATGTTCGCCACCTTCGACCGCTACATGGAGCACGCCCGGCACTTCACCGGCGACCTCGCCGCCCGGCTGCACTACCACCCGGCCTACGTCACCGAGTTCTGCCTGGCCGCCGGGCGCCACCAGGACCTCGCCGACCGGTTCGTCCGCGGCTTCGACCAGCCCGCCGACCTCGCCGCGTGGTTCCCCGACGAGGCGGCCACGCGCGCCCTGGTCGCCGAGTACGACGCCGCCCGGCCGGCCCCCGCCGCACCGGCCGGCTGAGCCCCCGGGACGCGGCCGGCCGCCCGGGCCGCGGCCCGGGCGGCGCCCCCGCACCGCCCGGGCCGCGCTCCCGGTCCCCCGCGGCTCAGGCGCCGTAGAGCCAGTCGACGTAGGTGTAGGAGGACATGTCGCGGGTGCGCATCAGCTCGTTGCGCAGCACCGCGCCGACCCCGTCCACGTGCCAGATGTCGCCCCACAGCCGCGCCGTGCGCTGCACCCGCGCGGTGCGCGGCACCCGGACGCGCTGGTAGGCCGCCAGCGCGCGCGGCCAGTCCACCGCGCCCGCCTCGGCGTGCCGGTCGGCCTGGCGGGCCAGCTCGTGGGCGTCCTCCAGCGCCTGGCAGGCGCCCTGGGCGAGGTACTGGAGCATGGGGTGCGCGGCGTCGCCGGCCAGCCCCAGGCGGCCCCGCACCCAGGTGTCGGCGGGCTCGCGGTCGCGCATGTGCCAGAACCGGTCGCGCCACAGGTAGCCCAGCGCCGCGCGCACGGGGGCGCAGGCGCCGGCGAACGCGCCGTCCAGCTCCTCGGGCCCGCCCCAGTCGGCGGCGCCCGCGGCGAACGCGGGGCTGCGGAACACCGCGACCTGGTTGAGCATCTCGCCCTGGCGCAGCGGGTACTGCACGAAGTGGCAGCCCGGCCCCAGCCAGGCCACGACGTCGTCCTGGCTGACGTCCACCGGCACCTCGGCCAGCGGGAACGTCCCCCGGTAGGCCACGTAGCCCGACTCCACCGGCGCGTCGCCCACGATCTGGTCGCGCAGCCGCGAGTGCAGGCCGTCGGCGCCCACCACGGCGCCGCTGGCGTGCACGGTCCCGTCGGCGCAGAAGGTGCGGGCGGCCTCGCCGGCGGTCTCGACGCGCTCGGCGCGCGCCCCGGTCACCAGCTCGACCCCGGCGCGCTCGCAGGCGGCGAGCAGGATGCGGTGCAGGTCGCTGCGGTGCACCACCACGTACGGGGCGCCGTAGCGCGCGCGGAAGCCCTCTCCCAGGTCCAGGTGGGTCAGCTCCTCGGCGGTGAGGATGTCGCGGAACACCAGCCGCCGGGGCAGCACGCCGACCCCGACGACCTCCTCCAGCAGGCCCCAGGCGGCCAGCAGCCGCGTGGTGTTGGGCCCGAGCTGGAGCCCGGCTCCGACCTCGCCGAACTGTGCCGAGCGCTCCAGCAGTCGCACCGAGCGCCCGGAGCGCGCCAGGGTGAGGGCGGCGGCCAGGCCGCCGATCCCGCCGCCGACGACGAGCACGTCCACGGGTGCCGGGTCGCGGCGGGGCGCCGGCGCGTCGCCGGCGGCGGCCGCCGCCCCGGGCGCGGAACCGGCCGCCGGGGTGTCGCTGGGCATGGCGCCTCCTTGGGGTCGCGGGGGTCGCGGGGATGCGGCGGGGCGGCCGGGGCCGCCCCGCCCCTGGGGACCGGTCACAGCCAGCGGCCCGGGTCGGGCGGCGGGGCGCCCTGCGCGGTCGCCACCCCGGCCCCGCCCCGGCCGGTGATCCAGGCGGCGAGGGCGGCGGCGGTGCCGCGCACGGTCACCGGCTCCGCGCCGGGCGGCGCCGCGCTCCAGGTCCGCTCGCGGTCGGTGGGCGCCAGCACCAGGGCGGGGTCCTGCCCGCGCCGCAGCCGCGCCGCCGCGGTGTCGGCGAGCAGCGCGTCGAGCAGGTCCGGCGGCAGGTCGGCGAAGGCGGTCCCGGCGCCGAGGTCCACGGCGTGCACCCACACCTCGCGGCAGCGCAGCCACGGCAGCTCGGTCGCGGGCACGGTGCGGCCCTGACCGGTGACCACGGGGGCGCGCCACTGCTCGGGGGTGAGGGCGTCCAGGGCGGCGCGCAGCTCACCGGCGGTGTCGGCGACCAGCCCGCGCAGGTCGGCGGGCGGCCGCGCGGCCTCGGCCTCGATCTCGGCGTCGCGGGCGGCGCGGCCGGCGTACATCGGGTTCTCCACGCCGGTGCGCGCCCACTCCGCCAGGCGCAGCAGGGCGCGGGCGTTGCCGCCCAGGTGCGCGGCCACGTGCGCGCGGGACCACCCCTCCAGCGCGGTGGGCTCGGCGAACGCGGTGTCGGGCAGGGCGGCCAGCAGCTCAACGACCAGTGCGGTGCCCTGGTCCACCCAGGCCAGTTCGCGGGCGGGGGCGGCGGACTCAGGCATCGCCGGCCCCCTCGGCGCGGGCGGTGTTGACGAGTTCGCCGATCCCCTCGATGCGGGTGACCAGCCGGGAGCCGGGCGCGAGGTAGCGCTGGGGCCGGCGGGCGTGGCCCACGCCGCCGGGGGTGCCGGTGGCGATCACGTCGCCGGGGCGCAGGGTGAGGATGGCCGACACGTAGGCCACCAGGTCGGCCGGGCCGAACACGAGGTCGCCGGTGTCGGCGCGCTGCACGGTCTCGCCGTCGAGCTCGGCGGTGATCTCCAGGGCGGGGCCGCCGTCCCCGCCGCCCAGTTCGTCGGGGGTGACCAGGACCGGGCCGATGGGTGTGGTGGCCTCGAAGGTCTTGCCCTGGAGCCACTGGGCCGAGCGGTACTGGTAGTCGCGGGCGGTGACGTCGTTGAGGACGGTGTAGCCGGCGATGGCGGCGCGCGCCGCGCGGGCGTCGGCGCGGCGCACGGTCGCGCCGACCACCACCGCCAGCTCGGCCTCCCAGTCCACGGCCGACGAGGCGGCCGGCAGCACGATGTCGTCGCGGGCGCCGATCAGCGCCTCGGGGTACTTGGCGAAGAGGGTGGGGTAGGCGGGCAGCTCGCGGCCCATCTCCAGGATGTGGGCGCGGTAGTTCAGCCCGACGCAGACGATCTTGCCCGGCCGGGGCACCACGGGCGCCGGGTCGGCCTCGGACAGGTCGTGGCGGGTGCCGCCCGCCGCGGCGCGCTCGCGCCAGTCGGGCAGGGCCAGCAGGGCGCCGACATCGGCGGCGGGCAGCTCCACGGCGGTGGCGCCCTCCACGCGGACGGCCGCGGTGCGGCCGCCGGGCAGGCGCAGGGTCGCGAGTCTCATCGGGGGTCTTCCTCCACGGCCGCGCGGTACTGGTGCAGGCCCTCGAAGATCGGGGTGTCGCTGAAGCGGAACAGGTCCAGGCCCGACTCCGCCTCGATGCGGCAGGCGCACCAGGAGGGCACCACCACGAGGTCGCCGGTGGCCACGCGGTGCTCGGCGCCGTCCAGGACCAGGGTGCCGGTGCCGTCGAACACCTGGTAGACGGCGGAGCCCACCTCGCGCCGGGTGGCGGTGGCGCTGCCCGCGCGCAGCCGGTGGAACTCGGCGCGGATGGTGGGCATGACGTCGCCGCCGGTGGTGGGGTTGGTGTAGCGCACGGCGGCGTGGCCGGGCTCCACGGTCGCCGGGTGGCCCTCGTCCTCCAGTTCCAGCTGCTGGGTGAGCGCGCGGTCGGTGTGCTCCCAGCGGTAGGCGGCGATGGGCGAGGCGGCGGTGCGCTCCAGGCGCGAGAGCGGGCGCAGGCCGGGGTGGGCCCACAGCCGCTCGGCGCGGGAGAGGTCGGGGGTGGCGCGGTCGCTCACCTCGTCGGCGCCGAACTCGAAGAACGCGGTGTCGGTGTAGTGGACGAACGGGATGTCCAGACCGTCGATCCAGGCCATCGGCGCGTCGGTGGTGTTGTGGTGGCCGTGGAAGTGCCAGCCGGGGGTGAGGAGGAAGTCGCCGCGCCGCATGGCGACCGGGTCGCCGTCGACCACCGTCCACACGCCCTCGCCCTCCACCACGAACCGGAAGGCGTTCTGGGAGTGGCGGTGCTCGGGCGCGGTCTCGCGCGGGCCCAGGTACTGGATGGCGGCCCACAGGGTCGGCGTGATGTAGGGCCGCCCGCCCAGCCCGGGGTTGGCCAGCGCGATGGCGCGCCGCTCGCCGCCGCGCCCCACGGGCACCAGCTCGCCGGCGCGCCGGGCCAGCGGGTAGAGGGTCTGCCACTCCCACACGTGCGGGCGGGCCTGGGGCGCGGGGTGGGCGGGCATGAGGTCGCCGAGCTGGGTCCACAGCGGGGTGAGGTTCTGCGCGGCGAAGTCGGCGTAGAGCCGCGCGAGCGCGGCCTCCTCCTCGGGTGTGGGCTGTGGTGCGGCCGGTTCTGCGGCGGCCATGGCGGTTCCTTCCGTCGCGGGCGGGCGGCGAGCGGTGCCCGGGGGCGGCTCGCGCGGGGGCGCCCGCCGGCGGGGGTGGGCCGGGGCCGAGGGTGCGCCCCGGCCCGGAATCGACCGGGCACGCCCCCGCCGGCGGGCGTTGCCGCAACCCTAGGAACGGTGTTCTTCACAGAGCAATAAGATTCCACTATGAAGAACAAGCCTGCCTATGCGCTGGGGTCGGTCGACAACGTCCTGCTCCTGCTGCACCTGCTGCGCGACCAGGGCCGGATCAAGGTCAGCGAGGCCGCGCGGGAGCTGGGGATCGCCCGCTCCACGGCGCACCGGCTGCTGGCCATGCTCGTCTACCGCGACTTCGCCGTCCAGGACGACAACCACAACTACCTGCCGGGTCCGTCGCTGTCGTCGAGCTACGTGGGCGGGCCGCCCATCCGGGAGCTGCGCCGGATCGCCCAGCCGCACATGGAGGCCCTGTGCGCGCGGGTGCGGGAGACCGTCAACCTGGCGGTGCGGGTGGGCGCCGAGATCCGCTTCCTGTCCAGCGTGGAGTCGGCGCAGGTGCTGCACGTGGGCGACCGGCGCGGCACCAGCCTCCCCGCCCACCAGGCGTCGGGCGGCAAGGCGCTGCTGGCCGAACTCCCCGAGGAGCGGCTGCGCGAACTGTACGCGGTCGCCGGGGACGGCGCGGGCGAGGGGCCCGGCGAGGGCGGCGGGGCGGGGCGTGTGCCCCTGACCCGCGCCCAGTGGACCCGCCTGCGCCGCGACCTGGCGGCGGCCCGCGCGCGCGGCTACACGCTCAACATCGAGGAGACCGAGCAGGGCGTGTCGGCGCTCGGGGCGGCCCTGCACAACGGGCGCGGGTTCGGCGTGGCCGCGCTGTCCGTCTCGGTGCCCTCCGCCCGGTTCGGCGGCGACCGCATCGAGTCGTTCATCGCCGAACTGCGCCGCACCGTCGCCGACATCGAGCCGGAGCTGGCCGACTTCCCCGAGGCGTAGCGCGGCCGTGCCGCGCCCCCGGCGGAGCGGCACGGCCGCCGGGCGGCGGGCGGCCGCGCCGTGCGGACCCCCACGGACGCACGGCGCGGAGCCCAAGGGCGGCGCGCGCCTCGTACGGGGCGGGCGCCGCCCGGATCAGCCGGCCCCGGGCAGGTGGGCGTCCTGGCGCACCAGTTCCCGGCGCACGCCCGCGGCCTCGGCCGTGCCCGTGTCGGCCGTGAGGGCGGCGGCGACACCGGCGGCGTGGCCGGTGGCGAACGCGGCGCCCATCACCCGGACCGAGCCCCCGGCCACGCGGTCGGCGTCCATGCAGCGCCCCGCCGCGAACAGGTTGGCGGTGTCGGCGCTGCACACCGCGCCGAAGGGGATCTCGTAGTAGCCGTCGTCCTTGATGAAGTGCCACTCCGCCGGGAGCCCCGGGCCGGGGTGGTACTCCACCGGCCATCCGCACAGTGCGACGGCGTCGGGGAACCGGGCCGCGCCCAGCACCTCCTCGCCGCTGAGCCGGTAGCGGGCCTCCACGTGGCGCGACTCCCGGGTGCCCAGCTCGGGGCCGGTGCCCACGAGGTAGGCGTCGCCGCAGCCCGGCAGGGTGCGCAGCGCCTCCAGGTAGGCGCGCGCCTGCCGGCGCGCGTGCGCCTCGGCGCGGCTGGTGTCGCGGGCGTCGCGCGCGTCGTAGCCCTCGTCCACCACGAACGCGATGACGTCGCCGGAGATTGGCATGCGCGCGATGAGGCCGTGGTCGGAGATCAGCGGGCCCACCCCGTCGGCGCGGGCCGCGCGCACGGCCGCGCGCAGCGTGTCGCGGGTGACCTCGGCGTCGGCGGGCACGCCGCCGAAGCGCACGCCCAGCGACCCGTTCTGCACCCGGCCGCCGTTGCCGTAGCGCACCGCCGCGCCCGCCCGGACGGCGAGGTCGGCCTCGCCCGAGGCGTCCACGAACGCGCCGGCCGTGACCTCGTGCAGTCCGGCGTGGTCGGCGAGCACGGCCGAGACGACGCGCCCGTCCTCGCGGCGGGCGTCCAGCACGGTGCTGTGCAGCCGCACCTCCACCCCGGCCCGCGCGCAGACGTCGTCGAGCACCCGCTTGGCGGTCTCGGGGTCGAACACCACGGTGACGGCGGTGTACCTGCGCGGCTTTGACACCGCGCCCTCGGCCCGCAGCCCGGCCAGGACCTCTTCGGCCACACCCCGGATGACCTGTTCGTGGGGCTCGGCGCGGGTGTAGATCCCGCAGTAGGTCACCACGTTGCGCAGGGTCCCGGCCCCGCCCAGGCAGGGGCCGCGCTCCACCAGCAGGGTGCGCGCCCCGGCGCGGGCGGCGCCCACGGCGGCGGCCACGCCCCCGGCGCCGCCGCCGGCCACCACCACGTCGTAGTGCTCGCCGCTGTCGATGCCACCGATCACCTCGGCCGCTCCTCTCGTTTCCATCCCGTCATCGGACCTTCCGCGGTTCACGTCCGCGCCGCCCGCGCGGTGTCGGCGCCGGCCCCGGCGCGGGCGTCCGCGTTGGCGGGCGCCTGCTCGCGGACCAGCAGCATCACCGCCGCGCCCACCAGCGGGCCCACGGCCAGGGTGACGAAGGCGGCGTAGAAGGAGCCGGTGTGCTGGTAGACCGCGCCCACGACCACCGGCACGATGACCGAGCCCAGCTGCCACACCGCGTTGGTGGCGCCCGCCGCCGACCCGGCCAGGGCCCGCCCGGCCACGTTGGGGATCATGGTCACCATCAGCGGAGAGTAGATGTAGGCGCCCAGCCCCAGGAACGGGGCCACCCACAGGAACGCGGTGGCACTGTCCATGGCGCCGAACACCAGCAGTGTGGCCGAGAAGAACGCCAGCACCACCACCGTGGGCAGCCGCCGGCCCTTGCCGATCAGGTCGGTGACCAGGCCGATCAGCGGCTTGCCGATGACGGCGGTGAACGCGAACACCGCCACAACGGTCCCGGCCGTGACGGGGTCGACGCCGTTGCCGTCGACCATGAGCGTGTTGGACCAGGTGATGAACCCGTAGGTGCCCCACAGGCCGCCGAACCCGGCCAGGCCCAGCAGCAGCAGGTCGCGGTTGCGCGCCATGGGCCGCAGGTCGGGCAGCGCGGCGGAGCGCCCGCGCGCGGCGGCCGGCCCGGTGTCGCCGTTGCGCACGAGCACGTAGCAGGCCACGGCGACCGCGATGGAGACCCCGCCGAAGAAGTGGTAGGAGGTCTGCCAGTCGTGCCACTGGATGAGGCGCGGCACCACGGTGTTGGCCACCACGGTGCCCAGCGAGGTGGCGGTCATGAAGACGCCCATGGCCATGCCCCGGTCGCGCTCGCTGAACCAGGTGGAGATCAACTTGACGCCGGCGGAGTAGTCCGCGCCGGCGAACAGGCCGATGACGGCCTGGAAGGCGATCCCCATGGCCGCCGAGGTGCTGGAGCCGAAGCAGACCATGAACACCCCGGCCGCGAAGAGCGAGGCGGACAGGATCGTGCGGCCGCCCAGCCAGTCGGTAAGGAATCCGCCGCCGGCGTTGGAGATCACGTAGCCGATGTAGTAGCCGGTGGCGAAGACGCCCAGCCCGGCCATGGAGACGCCCAGCGCCTCGCCGACCGACGCCGAGGCCGGGCCCCACGTGGAGCGGTCGACCGAGGTCATGGTGAAGGCCAGCCAGGCCAGGATGAGGATCACCCAGCGGTACGCCGGCGCTTTCGCGGCCGTGGCCGGCGCGCTGTGCGGTGCGGTCATGGTCGGGTCCCTTTCGCCACTCGCGCGGGGAAGCCGCGCAGTCCGGCCGCCCCTCGGGGGCGGTCGCGCGCACGCCGAGCAGGGCGGCACCGCGCCGCTGGCCTGTGAAGTGCGAGGTCAGGCGCGGTGAGCGACATCACGCTACATCGGATGTAGCGCTTTGAGGAAAAACCGGCCGGACATTCTGCTCTCTGGAACAGGGGCGGCGGGCGCCCCTCTCCCATCAGCCGCCTCACGGCGGCCGCGTGCCGAGGGGCGGTGCGAGCGCGCGGGGACCGCGCGGCGGCGCGGGGGCGGAGGGACGCGGTGCGGCTCGGGGACACGAGCCGGCCGGCGGCGGGAGGCCGCCGCCGGGTGGCCAACGGGACACGGGGACGCCCCGCCCGGGCGCGCCCGGGCGGCCGGGCAGCGCCGGGGCGGCCGTCCTACCAGGTGAGGAACACCGGCCCCAGGACGTCCTCCTCGTAGTCGAGGTGCTCCAGGAGGTGGTCGGCCAGGGTGTCCAGGGCGGCGGCGAGGCGGGCGCGGGCCTGGGCGGCGGCGTCGCCCGTGAGGTCGCCGGCCGCCGCCTCCACCTCGTCAAGCAGGTCGGAGACCACGCGGTGGTCGGCCTCCAGGCGGTCCACGGCCGCAGCCAGGTGGGGCGCGGTCCGGCGGACGCGCGGGAAGACCGCCGCGTCCTCCAGCCCGTGGTGGTGGTGCACGAACCGGCAGAAGGCCAGGCAGTTGGTGCGCAGCTGGAACAGCGGCCCCTGGCTGCGCAGGCGGCTCAGCCCTTCGCGGATCTCCCCGGCGGGAGCGCCCCGGGCGGCGTCGGCGGCGAGCCGCCGGCAGGCGGCGAGGTCGCGGCGGAGCATGCCGTGCACCCACTTCAGCTCGTCCAGCAGCGGGTTGGGGGCGGTCTGGCTTTCGGACATGGCGATCCGGGGGTCCTTTCACAGCAGGGTGCGCGCCCGCACACAACACGGGGCGGCCCTTGAAGTCTCACCGGCCGGGGGCGCGGTTGCCAACCGCCGGGTTAGCAGCTTACTTTTGGTAAGTGACATCCTCCTCCGGTCCCGCCCACCCCGCCGACTGCGAGGTGTTCGCCCAGGTCCTCGACCTCGTCGGCCGCCGCTGGCTGCCGCTGATCCTGCTGGCCGGCGCCGAGGGCGCCCGCCGCTTCGGCGAGTACCGGCGCGCCGTCACCGGCATCTCCGACCGCGTGCTCTCCCAGCGGCTGCGCGAACTCGCCGACCACGGCCTGGTCGTACGCGAGGTCGTGCCCACCACCCCGGTCCAGGTCACCTACCGGCCCACCCGGCGCGGCCTTGACCTGCTCGACTCCCTGCGCCCGCTCATCGCGTGGGGCCGCGCCCACTCCGTCACCGGCCACCGCGCCTCGGCCTGACCCGGCCGCCCCGCCCGCCCCCGCTCCCCCGGCGGCCGCGCGCCCGGACCGGCTTTGACGCGCGCCGTTTCGGGCAGCCGCCTCTGCGACGCCTTCCGCGCCCCAGGGGCGCGGCCGAGCATCCGAAGGGAAGGGAAGCAGATGTCCGAGACGCAGACCGGTGCCGCGCCGTCCGTCCAACCGCCCGACCAGTTCGGCGACTACCCCCGCACGGCGGTGGTCACCGGCGGCGACAGCGGGATCGGCCGCGCCACGGCCGTGCGGCTGGCCCAGGCCGGGTTCGATATCGGGCTGACCTACCACTCCGACGAGGAGGGCGCGGGCATCACGGCCGAGGAGGTCCGCGCGGCCGGGCGGCGCGCCGAGGTGCGCCGCCACGACCTCACCGACCCGGTGGCGGGCTCGCGGGTGGTCGACGACCTCACCGAGGTGCTGGGCGGCATCGGCGTGCTGGTCAACAACGCGGGCCGGGGCACCAGCCAGGGCCTGCTCGACATGGACTACGACCTGTGGCGGGCCACGCTGGCGGTCGACCTCGACGCCCCGTTCCTGTGCTCCCAGGCGGCGGCGCGGCACATGCGCGACGCCGGGCGGGGCGGGCGCATCGTCAACGTCACCAGCGTGCACGAGGCCTATCCGCGCATCGGCGCGGGCCCCTACTGCGCGGCAAAGGGCGGCCTGCGCATGCTCACCCGCACCCTGGCGCTGGAGCTGAGCCTGTACGGCATCACCGCCAACGCCGTGGCGCCCGGCGAGATCGCCACGCCCATGACCGGCCAGCACGAGCAGACCCCCGAGCAGGACACCCGCGCGGGCTACCCGCTGGCCCGGCCCGGCGACGCCCGAGAGGTGGCGGCGGCCATCGCCTTCCTGGCCGACCCCGCCGCCTCCTACATCACCGGCGCCACGCTGTTCGTGGACGGCGGCATGACGATGATGGGCCCGCAGGCCGGCGGTGCCCTGGACAGCCCCGAGTGGCGGGCCGGCTGAGGGCGCGGGCGCGCGCCCGGCGGGGCGGTGCCGCTCCGCCCCGCCGGGCCCGGCCCCTCAGCGCGCGAGCGGGCTCAGCCGCGCGCGCCCGTCCCTGCGGGCCAGGCGCTCCAGCAGCAGGTCGACCTCGGCGCGGGCCGCCGCCGACAGCGTGGCCGCCGGGGCGCGCTGGGCCTCGTGGTCGAGGATTCCCCGGCGCGCGAAGACGTACTTGCGCACCGCCAGCCCCACGCCCGGCTGCTGCTCGTAGCGCAGCAGCGGCAGGTGCGCGTCGAACAGGTCGTGGGCGGCCTCGCGCTCGCCGCGCGCGGCCAACTCCACCAGCTCCACGAGCATGTCGGGGAAGCAGTAGCCGGTCATGGCGCCGTCGGCGCCGCGCTCGGTCTCGAAGTCCAGGAACAGGCCGCCGTTGCCGCACAGGATCGACAGCCGCCGCATGGAGCCGTCGCGCTCGAACCCCCGCAGCGCCGAGATCTTCTCCAGCCCCGGCCAGTCCTCGTGCTTGAGCATGACGCAGCCGGGGTTCTCCGCCACGATCGCGCGGATCACCTTCGGCGTCATCACCACCGAGAACGTCAGCGGGTAGTCCTGGATGACGAACGGCACGTCGGGCCCGATGGCCTGGGCCGCGTTGCGGTAGTAGGCGGTGATCTGGTCGTCGGTGCGCAGCGTGTTGGGCGGCGCGATCATCACCCCGGCGGCGCCGGCGTCCATGACGGCGGCGGTGAGCGAGCGCATCGCGGCGAACCCGGGGGCCGACACCCCCACCACCACGGGCACCTGGACCCGCCGGACCACGCGGGCGGCGATGGCCACCGCCTCGTCGTGGGCGAGCTTGGGCGCCTCGCCCAGCTGGCCCAGCACGGTGATGCCGGTGACACCGGAGGCGGTGTAGAAGTCGGTGAGCCGGTCCAGCGACGTGGTGTCCACGGCGCCGTCGGGCGTGAAGGGGGTGGGCGCGATCGCGAACACGCCGCGCGCCGAACTCGTGATGGGCGAACCGGGCAACGGGGCCTCCTCAAGGACCGATGGGATCGGGAACGGGGGTGCGGGGGTGTCAGCCGGGCCCGGGATCGGGGCCGGGACCGGCCGTGCCGGGCGGCGCGGCGCCGTCCTCGGCCGCCGACCGCGCCAGGGCGCGGCGCACCACGGTGCGCAGCGGCAGCCCCAGGGCGCGGGCGGCGCGGGCCGCGTCGTCGTACTCGGGCTTGGCGTGCCAGGGCCCGTGCTTGACGCGGACGGGGTGCCCGCCGACGTCGACCGTGGTGGTGCGGCGCGGCAGCGCGACCCGCCCCACCGATATGCGCCGCATCCCCAAACTGCCGGTGTGGCGCAGCAGCAGCGCCTCCACCTCGGCGGCCCGGCCGGGCCGGCACAGCGCGTGCACGGTGTGGGCGGGGCGGCCCTTCTTCATGACGATCGGGCTGGTCCAGGCGTCCACGGCGCCGCCCTCCAGCGCGGCCGCGACGGCGTGCGCCAGCTCCTCGCCGGTCGCGTCGTCCACGTTGGTCTCCAGCACCACCAGCGGCTCCTCCGCGCCGCCGCCCCCTGCGCCGACCGGCTCGCCCAGCACCGCCTGGAGCACGTTGGGCCGGTCGGGCAGGTCGCGGGTGCCCGCGCCGTAGCCGGTGCGCACCGGGACCATCGCCGGGGGCGGGCCGTAGCCGGCGGCCACCGTGCGCAGCAGCGCGGCGCCGGTGGGGGTGACGGTCTCGGCCGCGATGTCGGCGCCGGTCACCGGAACGCCCGCCAGCAGCGCGAGGGTGGCCGGGGCGGGGGCGGGCAGCCGCCCGTGTGCGGTGGCGACCGTGGTGCGGCCCAGGGTGGGCGGGGCCGACACCACCTCCTGCACGCCGAGCAGGTCCAGCGCGGCGGCGGCGCCCACGGTGTCGACCACGGTGTCCAGCCCGCCGATCTCGTGCAGGTGGACCTCGGCGGGGTCGGCGCCGTGCAGCCGCGCCTCGGCCTCGGCGATGGCGGTGACGGCCGCGGCGGCGGTGCGCGCGGCGCGCTGGGGCCGGGCGCGGTCGATGTGGTCGAGCAGGACGCGGGCCGGGCGGGCGGTGGCGGTGTCGGTCACCGCCACCTCGGCCTTGGTGGCGCTGATGCCGCGCTTGAGCACGGTGCGCGCCTCCAGCCGCCAGCCGGGCAGGCCGGTGGAGGCGACGGCCGCGCGCACCTCGTCCAGGGGCGCGCCCAGGTCCAGCAGGGCGCCCAGCAGCATGTCGCCGGAGATCCCGGCGAAGGGGTGCAGCCACAGGATCACGCGGCGCCTCCCGTCCCGCCGGCGCCGGCCGGACCCGCGCGGTGCGGGCCGCCGCCCGGGCCGGCCGCGGCGGCCATCGCCGTGGCCAGCCGGTGGGCGGCCATGGCCGCGCCGAACCCGGAGTCGATGTTGACCACCGTGAGCCCGGCCGCGCAGGAGCTGAGCATGGCCAGCAGGGCGGTGACCCCCTCCAGGCCCGCGCCGTAGCCGGTGGAGGTCGGCACGGCGATCACCGGGTGGGCCACCAGCCCGCCGACCACGCTGGCCAGCGCGCCCTCCATGCCCGCCACCACGACCACCGCGTGGTGGGCGGTGACGGCGTCGACGCAGTCCAGCAGCCGGTGCAGCCCGGCCACGCCCACGTCGCGGTACACGTCCACCTCCAGGCCCACCGCGCGGGCCACGGCCGCCGCCTCGGCGGCCACCGGCCAGTCGGCGGTGCCGGCGGTCAGCACGGCCAGCCGGAAGCCGCGCGGCGGGGCGGGCCGCCAGGCCAGCAGCCGCGCCTGGGGGTCGTAGCGGCCCGCGGGGTGGGCGGCCAGCACCGCCTGGGCGGTGTCGGGGTCGGCGCGGGTGGCCAGGACCGGGCCGGTGGCGTGGGCGAGGAGTTCGGCCACGATCGCCACCACCTCCTCGGGCCGCTTGCCGGGGGTGTAGACGCACTCGGCGACCCCCTGGCGGGCCTCGCGCCGGGTGTCGATGCGGGCGAACCCGAGGTCGCGGTAGCCGGGGTCGCGGGCCCGGCCGTCGGCGCTTCCGCCTGCTCCGGTGCCGCTCACCGCCGTCCTCCCGCGGCCCGCCCTGCCTCCACCAGCGGCAGCAGCGCGTTGAGCCGCCCGCTGGCGAACCCGCCCAGGTCCAGCGCGCAGAAGGCGAACCCGCAGGCGCGCACCGCCGGCTCGACCACCGCGCGCAGCCGCGCCGCCCGCTCGACCTCCCCCTCCGGCACCTCGACGCGGGCCAGTGTGCCGCCGGCGTGGGCGCGCACCCGCACCTGGGTGAACCCGTGGCACCGCAGCGCCGCCTCGGCGGCCTCCACCCGCGCCAGCACCTCGGGGGTCACGGGGTCGCCGTAGGCCACCCGCGAGGCCAGGCAGGGCGCCGCCGGTTTGGCGGCCACCGCCAGGCCCAGTCGCGCGGCGGCGGCGCGCACCATGGCCTTGGTGAACCCGGCGTCGGCCAGCGGGGTGACGGCACCGCGCCCGGAGGCCGCGCGCAGGCCCGGGCGGTGGTCGCCGAGGTCGTCGAGGTTGGTTCCCGTGGCCACGGCCGCGCCCAGCCGCGCCGCCAGCGGGGCCAGCGCGTCCAGCAGCGCCGACTTGCAGTGGAAGCAGCGGTCGCCGCCGTTGGCCACGTAGTCGGGGCGCTCGCCCTCGTCGGTGCAGACCTCCAGGTGGGCGATCCCGTGCTCGGCGGCGAACGCGCGGGCGGCCCGCCGCTCGGCGGCGGCCAGGCTGGGCGAGACCGCAGTGACGGCCAGCGCGCCCTCGCCCAGCACGTGGTGGGCGGTGTGGGCCAGCAGCGCGGAGTCCACCCCGCCCGAGTAGGCCACGACGACGCGCCCGTGGGCGGCCAGCGCCGCCCGCAGCCGCGCGGTGGCGGCGTCGACGGCGGCCGCGGCGGGGGCGCCGCTCTCGGCGCCGGTTCCGGCGCCGCCAGCCGTGCCGGCGGGGGCGCTCACCGCGCGGTCCCGGGCTCGGCGGCGGGCGGGGCGGCCGGTGCGGCCGGGCCGTCCAGGACCGCCCAGGAGTCGGCGGGCAGGCCCAGCGCTCCGGCCGTGGCGCGCAGCTCGGCGCGCACCTCCGGCGAGAGGGGGATGCCGTGGGCGCGGCGGTGCTCGGCGCGCTCGGCCTCGGGTTCGCCCGGCAGGTAGACCCGGCGGTGGCCCTCGGCGGCGGGCAGGGCCGCCAGTTCGTCGGCGAGCGCGGCCACGCGCGCGGTGAACTCCTCCGGCGGCGCGAACACCCCGGGCGCCAGCGCCAGGAAGAAGTGCCCCAGGCCCTGGGGCCGGTCGGGGTTGTTGTAGAGCTGGGGGATGTGCGGGCCGTAGTGGGCGCCCGACAGCAGCCCGGAGAGCACGTCGACCAGCAGCGCCAGGCCCGACCCCTTGGGGCCGCCCAGCGGCAGCACGGTGCCCGCCAGCGCCGCGCCGGAGTCGGTGGTGGGGCGGCCCTCGGCGTCCAGCGCCCACCCCAGCGGGATGTCCTGGCCGTTCTTGTGCGCCAGGATGATCTTGCCCTTGGCGACGTGGCTGGTGGCCATGTCGAACACGATGTCGGCGCGTCCGGGCGGCGTGGGCACGGCGTAGGAGAGCGGGTTGGTGCCGAAGAACGGCTCCTTGGCGCCCCACGGCGCCATGGCGGCCGGGGCGCTGGTGGTGGCGAACCCGATGAGCCCGGCGCGCGCGGCGGTCGCCGTGTAGTGGGCGAGCATGCCGCAGTGGTTGGAGTTGCGCACGGCGACCATGCCCACCCCCGACTCCTCGGCCTTGGCCACGGCGGTGCGCATCGCCTGCTCGGCGGCGACGATCCCGTGCCCGTTGCCCGCGTCCACCAGCGCCGACACCGGCGTCTGGGTGAGGGTGCGCGGCTTGGGCCGGGCGGCGATCAGCCCCTGCCCCAGCCGCTCGACGTAGATCGCGGTGCGGCTGACCCCGTGGGAGTCCACCCCCCGCAGGTCGGCCTGCACCAGGTGGTCGGCGACCGTGTCGGCGTCGGGCCCGGTGAGCCCGGCGGCGGTGAAGATGCGCGCGACCAGGTCGCGCAGTCCGGCCGGGTCCACGCCCGGTCCGTCGGTGGCGCCGTTGGCGTCCGGCATGCTCACGTCCCCGCTTTCGTCGTCGTTTCCCGCCGCGCCGGCCCCTCCGGGCCGGCGCCTCGTCACAGGACCAGCCGTCCCCGGGCGTCGAACTCCGGGCCCGGCCGGCGGTCCAGCACCTCGATGTCCTCGGCCGCCTCCACCTCGGCCAGCACCGCCTCCGACACCCACATCTCGTCCAGGGCGAGGGTGTTGTCGATGACGGCCATGCGCACCAGCGCCTCGTCGGCGGGCCGCAGCATCCGCCCCATCGCGTCCAGCAGCGCGGCGTCGTCGGGAAACGTCATCGGCACCGCCGCCCGCTGCGGTCCGCCGCTGGTCAGGCAGTTGAGGTAGGTGGCCTCCCGGTCGATGGCGGCGGCCAGGCGCTCGGTGGTGAAGTCGGCCAGCCCCACCCCGGTGGCGTTGCCGTGGGAGTCGGGCGACAGGTCGAGCACGCCCAGGCAGCGGATGCGCGGCCGGTCGGGCTCGGCCATGCCCTCCAGCCGCAGCCGCCCGATCACGTTGGTGTCCATGCCGCAGCCGCTGTAGGTCTTGCCCATCTCGCGCACGACGAGGGCGTCCAGGTCGTCCACGGGCAGCCGGGGCAGCAGCGCGCGGGCGCGCTCCAGCAGCTCCGGCTCCCGGTCGGCGAGGCGGTCGGCCGGCACCGCCTCCACCACCGACAGCCGCTCGTAGGGGTCCTGCACCAGGGCGACGCCGCCGATGACGGGCAGCCGCTCCAGCACCACGGCGCTGATGGCCGCGATGGCGTCGACCATGTGCGCCCAGCCCAGCCGGTGCACCATCGCGGCGCCGCGCGCCCGGCCCGCGCCCACGGTCAGCATCTTCAGCAGGCCGCTCTCGTGCGGGCCGTGGAAGGAGGTGTGCGGCTTGACCCGGTTGACGGCGACGATCGCGTCGGCCGCCGCGGCCTCCGCGGCGAAGTACACCGGCAGTCCGGGCAGCGGCGGCCCGGTCTCGCCGAGGTGGACCACCCGGTCCGAGCAGCTCACCGGCGCGCCGACGGCCCGCTCGGTGACACCCAGCGCGGCCAGGACGTCCCGCTGGCCCTGGGCGGTGCCGCCGCCGTGGCTGCCCATGGCCGCAAACAGCACGGGCCGCGCGCCGGCGTCGGCGACCGCGCGGGCCACGGCGGCCAGCACCTCGGCGATGCCGTGGATGCCGCGGCTGCCGGCGGTGACGGCCACCGTCGCCCCGGCGCCGACCCCGGCCCCGCGCAGCAGCGCGGCGGTCTCGGTGTAGGCCCGGGCGGCCGGGTCGGCGAGCGCGGCCGAGGGCAGGCGGCGGCGGATGCGGGCCAGCGGGACGCCTCTCACGCCTCGACCTCCGCGTTCCGCGGCACGCTGCGCCGCATCCGCTTGGCCAGCACCGGCGCCAGCAGGGACATGAGGATCAGGCCCAGCAGCACCAGCGACAGCGGCCGGGACAGGTAGTAGCCGAGCACGTCGCCCTGGGCCATCACCAGCGACTGGCGCACGCCCTTCTCGGCGATGGCGCCCAGGATCAGGCCCAGCACGATCGGCGCGGGCGGCACGCCCACCTTGCGCATCAGGTAGCCCACCAGCCCGGCCACCAGCATGACCCACACGTCGGCGACGCTGTTGTTGACCGCGTAGGTGCCCACCACGCACAGCGCCACGATGATCGGCACCAGCACCGACATCGGCACCCTGGTGGCGATGACGAAGTAGCGCGCGCCGACGATGGCGATGATCCCCATCAGGATGTTGGCCAGCAGGAACCCGAGCATGATCGCGTAGGTGGTGTCGGCCTGCTCGGTGAACAGCGCGCCGCCGGGCTGCATGCCGTGGATGAGCAGGCCGCCCAGGATCACCGCCGTGGCCGAGCTGCCGGGGATCCCCAGGGTGAGCAGCGGGATCATGGCGCCGCCGGTCACCGCGTTGTTGGCCGACTCCGCCGCCGCCACGCCCTTGATCGAGCCGCGGCCGAACTCCTCCTTCTCCGCGCCCTTGGAGAACCGCTTGGCCTCGTTGTAGCCGACCCAGGAGCCGATGTCGCCGCCGGCGCCGGGCAGGATGCCGACGAACACGCCGATCCCCGAGGAGCGGACCACGGTGCCCGCCATCCGCTTCAGCTCGGCCAGGGTGGGCAGGGCGCGGCCGCGCAGGCCCTTGGTCATGGCCTCGGTGGCGCCCTCGCGCCCCTCGGCCAGGATCAGCACCTGCGACAGCGAGAACAGGCCGATCAGCGCGGGCACCAGCTCGATCCCCGACTGGAGCGCGGTCGTGCCGAAGGTGAAGCGGGGGTAGCCGGTGAGGATGTCGATGCCCACGGTGGCCAGCAGCAGCCCCAGCACGCCGGCCGCGAACCCCTTGAGGAGCGAGCCGGCCGACAGGCTGCCGATGATGAGCAGGCCGAACACGGCGAGCAGGAAGTACTCGGGGGCGGAGAACGCCAGCGAGACCTGCGCCAGCGGCGGGGCCAGCAGCAGCAGCGCGAACGCGCTGACGACGCCGCCGACCATCGAGGCGATGGCCGAGACCGCCAGCGCCTTGGCGCCCTTGCCCTGGCGGGTGAGCTGGTAGCCGTCCAGCGCGGTGGCCGCGCCCGCCGGGGTGCCCGGCGTGTTGATCAGGATGGCCGAGATCGACCCGCCGTAGGTGG
Organism: Streptomonospora nanhaiensis; assembly: GCF_013410565.1. Lineage (NCBI taxonomy): Bacteria > Bacillati > Actinomycetota > Actinomycetes > Streptosporangiales > Nocardiopsidaceae > Streptomonospora > Streptomonospora nanhaiensis. The sequence continues at coordinate 5,932,963 of NZ_JACCFO010000001.1, read as the reverse complement.
CCGAGGTGTAGATGGCGGCGAGCATGGAGATCCCGGCGACCGGGTCCATGCCGAAGGTGATGGGCACCAGCAGGGCGATGCCCATGGTGCCGCTGAGGCCGGGCAGGGCGCCGATGACGATGCCGCCGACGACGCCGGCGGTGATGGCCAGCAAAACCTCGACGGTGAACAGGTTGGCCAGGGCGTCGAGGAACAGCGCGGAGTCCATGGCGGCCCCCTACTCGAAGAGCATGCCGGCGGGCAGCGGCACGCTCAGCTCGTAGGCGAACAGGAAGTGGATGAAGGCGACCACGCCCACCGCCACCCCGGCGAACACCCGCCAGTCGCGCACCCCGTTGAACCACAGGTGCGCCAGCAGGTAGAGGCCGGTGGCGGCGAGGAAGCCGGCCACCTCCAGCAGCGCCACGTAGGCCACGATGATCCCCAGGGCGATGGCGGGGCGGCGCAGCACCGCCGGGCGCCAGTCGCCGTCGCCGGCGCCCTCGGGGTCGCGCGCCTCGGCCGCGGCGGCGACCGCGTCGGCGTCGGGTTCGGCGGAGGGGGCCGTGTCGGTGCCGCCGGCCGGGGGCGCGGGTTGGGCGGGCGCGCGCCGGCCGCGCACGGCGATCGCGGCGCCCAGCGCGGCCAGCGCCAGGAGCACGCCGCGCGGCCAGGCCGCGGCCTCGGCCGACAGCCCGAGGGTCGCGGCGAGGAAGACGGCGGAGAGCACGACCAGGACCAGGCCCAGGACCGTGTCGGGGGTCAGCGGCCGCCGCCGGGGCGGCCGTGTCGGGGTTGACGTCTGCACGGGGTATCAGCTCCTCACGCGGCCCCGGTGGTGGCGGGCCGCAGGCGGGCGGGCGGCGGGGCCGCGCGGGGCGGGCCGTCCGCTGGGGTGCGGGGCGCGGCGGCCGCGGAGCAGGGCGGCGCCGCGGGTGTCAGACCGCTTCGGGGCCCCAGATGTACTTCTCGCCGAGACGGCGGGTGGACTTGTCGTCGCGCTTGAGCATGCGGGCGTAGTCGTCGGGGGCCTTGTAGTCGACCTCCAGGCCCTGGCTGCCGAGCTGGTCGATGTGCTCGGGGTTGTTGATGGCCTTGCGGCAGGCGGTGCTGAGGGTCTCCACGATCGTGGGGTCGAGCCCGGCGGGTCCGGCGATCCCGCGCGAGGACCACGACTCCACGCCCTCGAACCCGGCCTCGGCCATGGTGGGCACGTCGGGCAGGTAGGGCGAGCGTTCCTTGCCGCCCCGCATCACCGCGACCACCTTGACCTTGCCGTCCTCGTGCTGGGACATCACCTCGCCGACGTTGGCGAACACCACGTCGGCGTTGCGGCCGAGCAGGTCGGAGATGCCGTCGGAGGAGCCCTCGTTGTGCAGCACGCTGAAGCGCGTCCTGTAGCGGTCGCTCAGCGCCAGCGAGGCGTAGTGGTCGTCGCTGCCCACGCCGGTGGAGGTCACGATCAGCGGATGCTTCTCGGCGTAAGCCATCAGCTCCCCGATGTCGGAGAACCGGTCGTCGTCGGGGTGCACGGCGATCGCGCCGTAGTCGGTGACCTGGTTGGCGATGGGCGTGAAGGACTCCACCGACACGTCGGTCCGGCCCAGCCGGGGGTCGAGGTAGCCGGTCATGAAGTTGGGCGAGTTGATGAACCCGATGGTGTAGCCGTCGGGCTCGGCGCGCACGATCTCGTTCCAGCCGGCCCACCCGCCGCCGCCGGGGCGGTTGACGATCTGGATCTGGGCGCCCAGCTCCTCCTCCAGGAACGGCTGGAGGATGCGGGCGCCGACATCGGTTCCGCCGCCGGGCGCGTAGGCGATGATGACCTGGATGGGGCGCTCGGGGTAGCCGGCGCTCGCGGCGCCGTCGGCGGTGCAGCCGGTGAGCAGCCCGCCCGCGCCGGCGGCGCCGACCAGGCCCAGGCCCAGTCCGCTGACGCGCAGGAACCGGCGGCGGCCGATCGCCGGTGGCACCGGCGTTACCTTGTTTTCGGGCATGCCAAATCTCGCCTCCTTGGGGAACGGCACACCGGGGGCAGTGGGCCTGCGGAAAGGCGGCGCGGTCGGCGGAGCGGTCCGGGGCCGTTTGGGTCCCGGCGCCAGGGCTTCAGCCCTGGGTCCGCTTCCGCTGCTGCGCGAGGAACTTGATCATGGTCTCCTCACCGGCGCGCAGGTGGCCGATGAGTGCGTCGCGGGCCGCGTCCAGGTCCTTCCTGCCGATGGCCTCGCAGACGTCCTTGTGCTCGTTGACGACTTCGCGCATCCGGCCCTCGTAGCCGGGCGCCAGGTAGTGGCGGATGCGGTTGATCTGCTTCTCGTTGATGGCGTAGAAGCGGATCAGCCGGGAGTTGCCGGTCAGGTCGACGATCCGCTTGTGGAAGGCGTGGTCGCGCGCCAGGTACTCCTCGTAGGGCCCCGGCGGCCCCGGCTGGGCGGCGGAGGCGAAGAAGCCGGCGAGTTCGTCGACGACCTCCTCGTCCCAGTCCCGCGCCAGGTGCTCCAGCCCGGCCGGCTCCACCAGCCGGCGCACCTGGTACAGCTCCCGGACGTCCTCGACGTCGAACCCGGCCACCGAGTAGCGGCCGCGCACGCGCACCGCCAGCCCCGCCGCCTCCAGGTTCTGCATGGCGTCGCGGATGGGCGTGCGGCTGACCCCCAGCACCTCCGAGAGCTGCCGGTCCACCAGCGGGGTGCCCGGTGGCAGTTCGCAGCGCACGATGGCGCCTTCGATCGCCTCGTAGGCGGTCTCGCTCATCCGCGAGCTCTTCAGGGGCCCGTGTGCACGCATCGGGGCTAGCGCGTCCATGTGACGCAAGGTACATTGCCTTCCGGACCACAACAAGGGCACATGGAATACCAAATTCCAAATACAGTGTCCCGCCGGCCGTCCGCGGCCCGCCGAGACCACCACCCGCGACTCCGCCGGCCGGCGGAAACAGGGAGAGTGCTGATGCCGGACCACGTAACCGTCTCCACCGTCGAAGCGCGCGTGGCGCGGGTCCCGCTGGAGCGGCCGACCTCGTTCGCCACCCGGCAGGTGACCGCGCGGGACTACGTCCTGGTGACCGTCACCGGCGACGACGGCGTGCAGGGCCGCGGGTTCTGCTACGCCGGAAGCAGCGGCGGCGAGGTGGTGCGCGCGGCCGTCACCGACCTGCTGGGCGCGGTGGTGCTGGGCCGCGACCCCCTGCTGGTCGAGCGGATCTGGGCGGACATGTACCAGGAGGCGCTGCTGCACGGGCGCACCGGCTCGGTCATGCGCGCCCTCAGCGCCCTGGACATCGCCCTGTGGGACCGCAACGCCCGCGCGCTGGGCCTCCCCCTGCACCGCCTGCTCGGCGGCTACCACGCCGAGTCCGTGCCCGCCTACGCCAGCGGCGGCTACTACCTCGACGGCAAGACCCCCGAGATGCTGGGCGAGGAGCTGGCCGGCTACGTCGCCGAGGGCTTCGGCGCCGTGAAGATGAAGGTCGGCCGGCTGTCCCCCGCCGAGGAGGAGGCCCGGGTCGCCGCCGCCCGCGCGGCCGTGGGCCCCGACGTGCTGCTCATGCTCGACGCCAACAACGCCTGGAGCGACCTGCCCACCGCCCTGCGCGCCGTGGAGCGCCTGGCGCCCTACGACCCCTACTGGATCGAGGAGCCGTTCAGCCCCGACGACATCGCCAACCACGCCCGCCTGGCCGCCGCGACGCGGGTGCCGGTGGCCACCGGTGAGATCGAGGCGGGCCGCTGGCGGCACAAGGAGCTGCTGGACCGCCAGGGCGCGGCCGTTCTGCAGACCGACGCGGCGGTGTGCGGCGGGATCACCGAGTTCCGCCGGATCGCCGCCACCGCCGCCTCCTACGGGGTGCCGGTGGCCCCGCACTGGTTCCACGACCTGCACGTCCACCTGGTGGCGGCCATCCCCAACTGCACGTTCGTGGAGTTCTTCCCCGACGACGCGGTGCTCAACTTCCGCCGGCTGGTCGACACCCAGCTGGCCGTGCGCGGCGGCCGCCTGGTGCTGCCCGACACACCCGGCCTCGGCTTCGCCTTCGACACCGAGGCCGTGGAGCGCTACACCGTACCGGGCACGGCCGCCGCGGTCGGCGCGCACTGAACGCGGCCCGGCGCCGCACAGCACACGACCCGAGGAGGAGCACGATGGTGGAAGCGAACACCCCGCGCCGCGCGGCGGTGGTCATGGCGGGCACCGCCGGCCTGGGCCGCGCCTGCGCGGCCCAACTGCTGCGCGACGGGGCGGCGGTGACCGTCTGCGGACGCGACGCCGGCCGGCTGGAGGAGGCGGTCACGGGCCTGCGCGACCTGGGCGAGGTCGCCGGCGAGCGCGCCGACGTCTCCGTGGCCGAGGAGGTCGAGCGGCTGGTCGAGGGCGCCGTCGCCCGGCACGGCCGGCTGGACGTGCTGGTCGTCAACGCGGGCGGCCCGCCCCCGGGCGACTTCGCCGACGTCGACCTGGCCGCCTGGGACACCGCCTACCGGCTCACCCTGCGCAGCGCGGTCACCGCGATCCGCGCGGCGCTGCCGGCCATGCGCGAGGGCGGGTTCGGGCGCGTCGTGATCATCGGGTCCTCCAGCGTGCGCCGCCCGCTGGAGGGGCTGGTGCTGTCCAACGTCTTCCGGCCCGCGCTGGCCGGGCTGGTGAAGTCGCTGGCGGTGGACCTGGCGCCCGACAACATCACCGTCAACATGGTCTCGCCGGGCCGCATCGACACCGAGCGCGTGCGCACGCTGGACGCGCGCCGCGCCGAGCGGCAGGGCACCGGCCCCGAGGAGGTGCGGCGCGCCGCCGAGGCGCAGATCCCCGCCGGGCGCTACGGCAGCCCCGAGGAGCTGGCGGCGCTGGTCGGCTTCCTGGCCCGGGAGGAGGCCGCCTACATCACCGGGCAGAGCGTGCTGGTCGACGGCGGCCTGGTGCCCGTCCTGCCCTAGCGCCGCCCGCCCAGGCGGCCGGCCGGGTCGGTCCGGCCCCACTCCCGCCCACCCCTCGGCGTCCCGGCCGCCGCTGCCGCCCCGGCGGCCGGGACGCCCGCCCCGCGGGAGCGCCCGCGCGCCACCGCACACCCGCCCACCCACGCCCGCACCGACCATCCGCCCCACCCCCGACCGAAGGAGACACATGTACCTCGCGACCGTCCGCAGCGAAGGCGGCGAGACCGCCGTGGTCGTCGACGGCGACCGGGGCCTGGCCGCCGTCGCCGACGTGGTCCCCGGCGCCCCCGCCACGGCGCTCGGCGTCATCGAGAGCGTCGCCGAACGCGACTTCGTCCAGGCGGTGCGCTCGGCGCCCGACTCCGCGTTCTCCCCCGTGGGCGACACCGTCTTCACCGCCCCCTACACCCGCCCGCGCAAGATCTGGGGAATCGGCCTCAACTACGTCGAGCACGCCTCCGACCTCACCGAGTCGGTGCCCGAGGAGCCCGCCTCCTTCATGAAGGGCGACCACACGATCATCGGCCCCGGCGACGCCATCCCGCTGCCGCGCCAGAGCGACCGGGTCACCGCCGAGGGCGAACTGGGCGTGGTGATCGGCCGCGAGTGCCGCGACGTCGGCGAGGACGCCGCGCTGGACCACGTGTGGGGCGTGTGCACGATCCTGGACCAGACCGCCGAGGACATCCTGGCCCGCAACCCCCGCTTCCTCACCCGCAGCAAGAACTTCCCGGGCTTCTTCTCCTTCGGCCCGGCGATCGTGCCGCTGTCGGAGGTCCTGGCCGCGGCCGGGCGCCTGGCCGACCTGGAGGTCGCCACCGTGCTCAACGGCGCCGACCACCGGGTGAACACGGTGGCGCACATGCGCTACTCGCCGGAGTTCCTGGTGGCCTTCCACAGCCAGGTGATGCCGCTGTTCCCCGGCGACATCATCTCCACCGGCACCCCCGGCGCCGCCCACATCCGCCCCGGCGACGTCGCCGGCTGCCGCATCCCCGGCGTGGGCGAGCTGAGCAATCCGGTCGTGCAGGGCCCCTGACCCGCACGGTGGTGGCGGACGTCGATCTGCGCCACCACCGTCCGCCGGGCCCGGCGCGGGCCGGCACGGTGCCCCGGCGCGGACCCGGCGGCCCGCGCCGGGGCACCGTGCCGGTCGAGTAGGCGACCAGGCCGTTCCGGGGCCTCGCCGTGTGGCCGGCGCCGGAGGCGCACTGCGGCGCCGGGCGGAATCAGCCCGCCGCCGCTGCCTCGCGGGCCAGTACGGCGTGGGTCGCGAACAGGCCGGGGAGCTGCCGGCGGGACGGCGGCCCAGTCCGCACTCGGTGGCCACCCCGAACGCGGGCACCGCCTCCTTGGCCGCGGCGAGTCGGCGGCGCCCGCCCTCGACCCCGTCCGTCGCGTGCACCAGGCCGAGGTAGAGGCGGGTCTCCTCGGCCAGCGCCAGGCCCTTGAGCGGGAGGAAGTAGGCGGAGTCGTCCCGGTCGCGCGGCACCGGCAGGTGCACCCAGTCCAGCGGTCGGCTCAGGCCCGCCGCGACGCCGTTGGCCACGGCCGTCAGGCGGGCGGTGTCGGCGGGCTGCACGAAGTGCCGGTGTCCGAAGTCGCCGTAGCAGAGGTGGTAGCCCAGGGGAACGCCGGCGGGCACGGCCTCGCCCAGCCGGACCATGCGCTCGACGATCCCGGTCAGCAGCCCGTCGGGGTCGTCCTCGCCGAACCACGCCGGGAACACGCCCTCTTGCAGGGCGAACTCCACCGCGCAGTCCCACTGCACCGCCAACCGGTCGGCCGGGACGGCCGCGGTGATCTCGGCCAGCTCGGCCAGCAGGCGTGCCTCGTAGGCGCGCTCCAGTTCCGCCTGGTGCACGGCGGTGAACGCGGCCACCACGGCGATCGGCGTGGGCAGGCTGACCTGGAACCGGGCATGCGCGGGGATCACGCCTTCGGCCTGGAGGCGGGCGAAGACCGGCCAGGACTCCAGCGCGGCGCGGGCATAGCCCAAGTGCCCGAACACCACGCCTGAGGGGTCGGCCCCCTCGCGGACCTTGACCCGCACACCCGGCCCGTACTCGGGCATCGGCGGGACGGTCTCCAGGTCAGGGTGGCTCCGCAGCAGCGGAAGCTGCCACACCACCCAGTTGTCGCGCTCTCCGGTCTCGCCGTCGGGGATGCGGGCGACCAGGTCGCCCAGCTCAGAGCTCACGGCACGGAAGACGGCCTCTGCGTCGGCGAGCGGAACGCTGCCCACAAGGTGGACAGCCGGAAACGGCGGGGGGCCATGCCTGCTCCTTGCGATCAGGGAAACATAAGAGGATCGGACCTCCCTGTGTCACCGCAGGTCACGGGGGCACGGCGGCTGCGGGGAGATCACGTTAGAGATCACCGCGCCGCAGCGCAATAGGGGTACGCCGGAATCGAGGCCCAGGTCAGCGGACGGATGGCGGGCGGTCAGACCCGCGGGCCGCCGGAAACCCCGGCCGGGTAAGGGAATCAGCGCGCAGGAGGCCGCGGGCGCCCGCCGGGAAACAGCTCCGAAAGCCGCTGGGTCCCCCCAGCTCACCCGGTCCGTCCAGGTCACGGCGCGTATCGTACGGCGCCGTGACCGGGGCCCGGCTAGGTCCTGTTTTTTGAAAGGTCTGCGGGGCGGGCTGGTCTTCGGTAATCCTTGGGATCCATGGTCCGACGCCATGAACTCACCGACGCCGAGTGGGACCTGCTCGCCCCGCTCATGCCCGCCCACCCTCGCAAAGGCAAGCGGTGGGCCGACCACCGCCGCGTCATCAACGCCATCCTCTACCGGACCAGAACCGGTATCCCCTGGCGCGACCTGCCCGAACGCTACGGCCCCTGGGAAACCGCCGCCGGACGCCACCGCCGCTGGTGCCTGGACGGCACCTGGGACAGGATCGCCGAGCGGCTGCGTATCAACGCCGCCACCGGCCGGCCCCTGGACGTGGGAATCGACTCCACCCTGGTGCGCGCCCACCACCACGCCGCCGGAGCGGCGAAAAAGGGGACGCGGTCCGGGAGGAATGGGACGGATCCGAAGCGCTGGGCCGGTCCCGGGGCGGGCTGACCACCAAGATCCACCTGCTCGCCGACTCCCGCCGCCGCCCCCTTGCCATCGCAACCAGCCCGGGCCAGCGCGGCGACACGCTGATGTTCGCGCCGCTGATGGGTGCGCTGCGGCTGCCGCGGACCCGGGGCCGGCCCCGCACCCGTCCCGACCGCCTGCTGGGCGACAAGGCCTACTCCTCGGCCGCGATACGCGCCCGTCTGCGGGCGCGCGGCATCAAGGCGACCATCGCCCAGCCCGCCGACCAGCGGGCCAACCGGCGCAGGCGCGGATCACGGGGAGGCAGGCCGCCGGCCTTCGACCGGCAGGCCTACCGGGGCCGCAACACCGTCGAGCGCGCGATCAACCTGCTCAAGCAGAACAGGGCGGTCGCGACCAGGTACGACAAGAGGGCTGCGGTCTATGACGGAACCGTCCAACTCGCCTCCATCCGAATCTGGCTTCGCGACCTCACCAAATCAAAAAACACTGCCTAGCGGCGGCGGAGGAAGGCCGCGGTGAACGCGATCGCGCCCGCCAGGGCCACGGCGCCGCCGGCCAGCAGGCCCGCGCCGACGTAGCCGAAGACGCGGAACGCGCCCGGTTGAGTGCTCTCCACGGTGACCGGGCGGCCGGGGTCGGCGGGGTCGTAGGCCACGGTCAGGGTCTCGCCGACGGTGTGGTCGGAGGGGTTGAGGCCGGTCAGTTCGGCGCGGTCGAAGGTCTGGCCCTCGGCGGTGTAGGCGACGAAGACGTCGATGTCCTCGTCGTCGTGGTCGCGGCGCCCGCGATCGGGGCGGCTGTCGGTGTCCTCGGTGACCACGACGTCGGTGACCACCGCCTCGGCGCGGCCGGTGTGGCCGGAGTAGTCGGCGCGGGCCAGGAAGACGAAGACCGTGCCGATGATCAGCAGCACCAGGGCGAGGAAGCCGCAGACGGCGGTGCCCACGAGGAGCACGGGGCTGCGGCGGCGCGCCGGGGCGGGGTTGGGGGGATGGGCCATGGCGGGGTCCGCCTTTCCTGGGGTTCGACGTGCGGCAACGACACCGGTAGGACGTCGGCGCGGCCCGCCCGGTTCAGTGCGGTCGCCACCGGGCGCCAAACGGCGCGGGGCGCGGCGGGCCGACCGCCCGCCGCGCCCCGCGCCCGCGCCCCGCTACCCGCGCCCGGGGTCGCGGCCGGTCTCGATGACGCGGTCGGCGACCTCGCGCACGGGCACGCCCTCCATCCGCGCCACCTCCGCCAGCCGCTCCAGCGCCCGGTCGGCCGGCATCTTGTGCCGCTCCATCAGGATCCCCGTCGCCACGCCGACGCGCTCGCGTGTCTGGATGGCCTGGCGCAGGGAGTCCGCCGCCCGCGCGGCCGCCAGCAGCGATCCCGCCTGCGCGGCGAACAGCAGCGCCACCTCGCGCGCCCCCGGGCCGTAGCAGCCCGGCGCCTCGGCGTAGAGGTTGAGCGCGCCGATCACCCCCTTGGGCGCGTGCAGCGCACAGGAGATGACGCTGCCCACCCCAGGTCGCGCACGCCGCGGGCGAACCGCGGCCATGTGGTGTCGGAGGCGGTGTCGACCAGCCGCCGCCACCGGACGCCCTCGCGCGCCACCTCCACGCACGGGCCCTCGTCCAGGTCGTACTGGAGCTGGTCGGCCGCCAGCGCCGTGGGCCCGGTGTAGACGGGAGTGGCCAGCCCGGAGCCGCGCCGCACCAGGGTGATACCGGCGTGGTCGCACCCGGGGACCGTCCGCGCCGCCAGGCGGGCCGTCTCCCACAGCTTGGCCGAGGTGTCCCCCGGGGCCGCCAGCCGCCGGCCGGCCTCCGCCAGCGCCCGGGCGCGCTCCGTCTCTCCTCGCAGTGCTTCTCCTTGTCCTGATCTGCGCCCAGCAGGCTCCTCGTGCATCGTCGGGAGCCCCATCACCCCTCCGTCGCGGTCCGGCGGCGCTCGGACAATCGGCGCCGCGCGCCCGCTATGGCACCGTCGTCGCCGGCCAGCACGCGCACGGCGACGTCGGCCACGGAGCAGTGCTCCTCGCGCGCGACCTCGGCCAGGAGGATGTAGGCGTCCTCCGGAGAGCAGTGCAGGTGAGCGGCCAGCGCCCCTTTGGCCTGCTCGATGGTGCCCCGGTCGTTGAGCATGCCGGCCAGGCGCTCGGCCAGCCGCTCGGCCCGGCGGCCGGGCCGCTCCTGGGCCAGGGTGATGGCGGCGAGGTCGGCCATCACCTGGCCCGCGACCTCCTCGGCCTCGCCCCAGGGGCGCCCGTCGGCGCCCCGGAAGAGGCTGAGGGCGCCCACGGCCTGGCCGTCGAGGCGGATGGGCAGTGCCAGGACGTGGGTGTAGCCCAGGGCGCGGGCGGCCGGGCCGAAGCGCGGCCAGCGATCGTCGGCGCCGCGCAGGTCGGCCGCCAGCGGGCCGCCCCGCTCCACGGCCTCGGCCGCCGGGCCCTCGCCGTGGTGGGCCTGGAAGAGGTCGGCCATGTCGGCGCGTTCGTCGGAGGCGGCGAGTATCCGCAGCCCCCAGCGGGGGTCGGCGACGATGATCCCGGCCGAGGACACGTCGATCAGCTCCACGGTCCGGGACATCAGCATCGCGAGGGTGTCGGCGGCGCCGTCACCCGCCACGATGGCCTTCAGCAGTTCGGCGAGAAGACTGATTCCGCGATCCGCGGCGGGGGCCCTCACCGGGCGCTCCCAGCGGGAGGCGGGGTGATCCGGGTCACGGCCGTCGTGACGCGGCCACGGCTTCGCGCCTTATCCATCAGCGTCTCCCTCATCGAGTCGCAGCCGCCCGGCCAGGATCTCGCGCGCCACCGCGGAGACGGACAGTTCGTTGGCGAACGCGTGGGCGCGGAGCCGCGCCAAGGCGTCGTCCAGACCGATCCCCAGTTGGACCGACAACATGCCGGTCGCCTGGTAGACCTCGGTGTGGTAGTCCGGCGCGAGCCATGGCTGCGCGTCCGCCAGGTGCCCGGTGCCCTCGTCCCGTCCGTGGGAGTCCAGCAGCAGCGCGTTCCCCAACTCCTCGCCGCTGAGCGGGCCGGCCGTCCGCCGGTGCACCTCGAAGGTGCCGATGGCGACCGCTCCGAACTGGAGGGGAAAGGAGAACACCGACCGCGCGCCCGCCTCGACGGCGGCCGGCGCGAAGACCGGCCACCGAGCGGTCTCCGCGGCGAGGTCAGAGGCCAGGACCGGAGCGCCCAGGGCGAACGACTCCAGGCATGGTCCTTCACCGAGCATGAACTGCATTCCTCCAGCCTCCGGCTCCGCTGATCCGTAGCGCAGGCGACTTCGCGCGCGGTGTCCGCGCCGATCAGGGTCACTCCGACCCCGTCGACCGCGAGGACTCGGCGGGTGGTGCTGCAGACCAGGTCGATGGAGATCCCGCCGCCGAGGTGACGAGCCTCGTCGGCAAGGAGGTTCCAGATCCGATCCTGGCGTTCAGATTCCACCGGTGGAGGACACTCCTTCCCGCCCTACCGGTTTCCTGCTCCGCGCCGCCGACGCCCACTGCCAGACGGTCGGCGGTCCACCCGCTCGCGACAAGGGCCGGTGGGCTCGGGGTGCGTGACCAGGCCGTTCGGGCCCCCGCACCATACGCCTACCTTTCCCTTGCGCCGCGCGACTTGAACTTCGGCCCATTATCGGGCCTGTGCGGCAACTGCGCACATCGCGGGAGCCGGGTTGATCCCCGGCCCCGCCGGGGCTGCCGCGCCCGAAGGCGGCCGGGCGGGCCGGGGCGCCCGGGAGGCCGGGACGGGGGCGGACGAAGGGGGGCAGAACCGGATCGCGGAGGCGCGCGTCCTACCCTCGCGGTCTCCCGGGGCGGGGCAGCGCGAGGCGAGAGGCCGCCGGAGCGGCCGGACGGGACAGGCGGGAGCACACATGCGGCAGCGGGAGCACGGCGCGGATCCGGATCCGGCGGCGGACGGGCCGCACGGCCCGCGCCGCCCGCGCCCGCGCGGGCGGATCGCCGCCGGCGTCCTCGGGGCGCTGTGGCCGATGGTGCTGCTCGTGCCGCAGACGGCGTGGACCTTCCTCTCCTACCGCCCCTACGCCTACGACGCGGACGAGGTGGTCGCGGCCGCCGTGGTCTCCCTCGTCGCGACCGCGCCGCCGGTGGTGGTGCTCGGCGCGCTGCTGCGGCGGGCCAGGCTCCCCCGCCCCTGGGCGGCGGCGGTCACCGCGCTGCCGCTGGCGGGCACCCTGGCCGTGGTCGCCGCCTCGTGGGCGACGGCACCGTGGCCGTGGGCCTGGCTCGGGCTGCCGCCGCTGTGCGCGGGCACGGCCGTGCTGGTGGTGCGCCTGGCGCGGCGGACGGCCTGGCTGCGCGGGGCGGCGGCGGCGAGCGCGGCGCTGCTCGCCGCGCTGACCGGCGCGGCCGCGGCGCTGTACGCCGCCGACCTGCGCGCCGAGGCCCGCGCCGACGTCGCGGCCGTGATCGGCCACTCCGTGGTGATGGACCGGGAGGGGTGGACGCCGGTCGCCGCGCACGCCTCGCCTGACGCGCTGGCCACGGTGTACCGCAGCGGCACCGGCCCCGCCCGCCGACTGGAGGTCGAGGGCTACGCGTCCCCGGACTACGGGGGCTACGACGACCCGTGCGGCATCGAGGGGATGGAGAGCGCCTGCGTGGAGCGCGACGGCCACGTCCTGCGCCGCATCGGCACCGACCTCGAACTGATCACCCGGTTCAAGGGCGGCTACACGGTGATCGAGTCCCCGGCCGGCGATCCCCCGGCCCGGGAGTCGGACCTGCTCGCCGCCGCCGACGCGCTGGCCCGGCCCGCGGAGGACCAGCGCGCCGAACTGCTCGAACTGGTCGTCGAGGACGTGTGGGAGATGAGCGTCCCCGGCTACGCCGGCGTCTGGGACGGCTGGTTGGGCACCGGCGAAGATGTCGGCGGCCAGGGGCAGGCGGCCTCGTAGTCGGCGGCGGCCGCCAGCAGCAGGGCGTCGCGGTGGTGCGGGGCGACCAGGTGCAGGCCCACGGGCAGCCCGTCGGCGGTGAAGCCGGCGGGCAGGCTGACGGCCGGGTGGCCGGTGATGTTGAACAGCCAGGTGAGGGCGACCGACATGACGTCGCCGGGGCCGTCGTGCCCGTGCGGCGGGTTCGGCGTGGTGGGGGTGGCGAGCAGGTCGGCGGAGGCGAACAGGGCGTCGAGGCGGTTGTTGTTGTGGTCCTCGGCCGTGCCGCCGGGACGCGCGGAACGCCCCGCGCGGTCGGCACGGCTTTCGCGGCCGCCGCGTACCGCCCGCCGGGCAAACCACTCCGCGGCCGGGTCGACACAGCCGGGGTCAACCGCCACAACACGGATTTCCGCCCCTGCCCCGGTCCTCGACGGCACCCCGCGACCGGCGGCACCGGTCCGGTCCGCCCCCGCTACCGCGCCGCCCACGCCCTGCGGCCCACACCAAGCCGCCGCGCCACGAGCCGGGCCGCCCAAGGACCCGGCCGCGCCGCCGCCTCCGCCGACCGTCCCCGGCACCACGCCCTCGCCGACGGGCCCGGGCTCCTCTCCCCACCCCGGCACGCGGCCCGAGCCCCGGCCGCTGCCCCGCGCCGGCACGCCGGACACGTCCTCATCGACGCCAGGAGACCACTCCCCCGACCGCACCGAACCCCCGGCCGCCCCTACCGAAACCGCGCCGCCGCCGTCGCCGACCGCCGCCCCCGGTCGCGGAAGCGGGCCGCCCGCCGCGTTGAGGGGCGAAGCCGCCCCAGGGCGCCCCAGGGCCGGTGCGGGCGAGCGGCGGGCCCACCGCAGCAGGGCCGCGTGCGCGACGCGGGCGATCTCCGGATCGACCTCGGCGAAGCCGAGGTCCGGTGACCACGCCACGCGAAGACCGCGCGGCCCACCGACGCCCGCACCCGGCCGGGCGTCGTGCTCGACCGCGGCGGCGCCCAGGACCACGGACGCCCACAGCCGCACGTCGGCCACCGATCGGGCGATGGGGCCGCCGATCGCGAGCCCCGCCGGGTCGCGGGCGGGCAGCAGGCCGGTGGTTGGCTTGTAGCCCACCACCCCGCACCACGCCGCCGGGATCCTGGTCGAGCCCGCGCCGTCGCTCGCGGTGGCCAGCGGCACCAGGCCCGCGCCCACCGCCGCGCCCGAACCGGCGGAGGACCCGCCGGGGCTGACGTCGGCCCGCCACGGGTTGGCCGTCCGGCCCCGGCCCGTGGCGCCCCAGGTCCGCCACGGCGTGCCCGGACCGGGCACCGACGTCGCGCCCACCGGTACCGCCCCCGCCGCGATCAGCCGCCGCGCCTGAAGGGACCGCGTGCCCTCCCACGCCTTCACCCCGATCGGTACCCCCGCCAGCGGCAGGTCCGCGCCGCGCGCCAGGGCCGCGTCGACCTCGGCCGCCCGTGCCCGCGCGGCCTCCGGCCACACCTCGGCGAAGGCGTTGAGGCGGGCGTCCCCGCGCTCGACGGCCCGCAGCGCGGCCCGGACCTCCGCTGCGGCGCTGCTCGCCCCGCCGCGCACCCGCGCGGCCGTCTCCGCCGCCCCGGTCACCGCCGGCCGTGCCCGTCCCGAAGGCGCCTCCGTGCTCCCGGGACCCCCGGTATCGCGGTTCAGCGGCCCTCCCAGGTGGCGGCGGTCTTGGCGGTGAAGGAGCGCACGGCGTTGCGGAAGTCCGCGCTGCCGTAGACGCGCTCCAGGATGTCGCGGTCCTCGGGGAGGTTGGCCGTGCGCAGCCGCCGCGCCGACTCCTTGGCCGCCCACATGCTCAGCGGGGCGTGGGCGGCCAGGCGGTCGGTGAGGGCGGCGACCTCGGCCTCCAGCGCGTCCTCGGCGGCCATTCGGGTGACGAATCCGGCGACGCGGGCCTCCTCAGCGTCCATGAGGCGGGCGGTGAGCAGCAGGTCCAGCGTGCGGGCCGCGCCGAAGTGGCCGGCCAGCAGCGCGTGCGTGCGCACCGACAGGCAGTTGCCCAGCGTGCGGGCGATCGGCACCCCGAACCGGGCCGAGGGGGTGGCCACGCGCAGGTCGCAGGCGGCGGCGACGGCCAGCCCGCCGCCGACGCAGTAGCCGCGCACGGCGGCCACCGTGGGCACCCGCACCTGGGCCAGCCGGTCGACGACCGCGCTCAGGCGCGCCTCGTAGGCCACGCCGTCGGCGCCGTCGGTGAAGTCGGTGAACTGGGCGATGTCGGTGCCCGCGACGAAGGCGGCGTCTCCGGCGCCGGTGAGCACCATGGCGCGCACCGCGTCGTCGGCGTCGGCGCGCTCGCACGCCGCCACCAGACCGTCGTACATCGCCCAGGTCATGGCGTTGCGCTGCGCGGGCCGGTTGAACGTCACGGTCAGCACCGGGCCCTCCTGAACGATGTGCAGCTGGTCGGTGCCGCTGCCGCCCGCGCCCGGGAACGCCGGGCCGCCCGAGCGGCCGGGGGCGGGAGAGGGCGCGCCGGCGCCGCCGTCGGGCTGGTCGGCGGCCAGCGCCGCCACGCCCTCGGGCGTCTCCTCGGCGGGCGCCACCGGGTGCGCGCGGCCGCCCGCCGCTCCCCCGCCCGGCTCGCGCCGACCGTCCGCGTTCTCCGCGCTCTGCGCCCGCTCCTCGCTCATGGCCGCTCTCCCGTCTGTTGCGCGTGCCTCTGCCGCCCCGGTGGTCGTTCCCGATTCCAGCGGTTCGCACCGCCCGCGCGCCGGGCCGGTGCCGCCGACGTCCACCCTGCCGCGCGGCCGCGCCGGGCGGCAGCCCGGCCCCCCGCTTCGCCGACGGCCCTGTCGGGCGGTACCGAGGAGCACGGCGTGGGTAATGCCCGGCGCCCCTCAGCCGCCGTTCGGGCGGGCCGTCAGCGGGCGGGCGATCTCGGCGAACGCCTCCGCGTGCTCGGGGGTGAGCCGGCGCAGGGTGGCCAGGTCGGTCAGGCACTCCGCGACCGCCGCGCCCGGCGGTGGGATGCGCAGCATCTCCGCCACCAGCCGCAGGCCCCGCTCCGCCTTCCCCAGTGCCGCCAGTGCCACCGCCGACGCGAAGTAGGCGTCCTCCTCGCGCGGGGCGCGCCGCCGGTCGCGGGCGCCCGCGACCACCGCCGCGCGCAGGTCGCGGGCGGCGGCCTCGCCCCTCCCGGCCCGCTGCCCCGCCAGCCCCCGCAGCAGCAGGCCCCACGGGGTCCGCTCCACCGACTCGTCGCCGTCCTCGGCGTCCAGCAGCAGCGGCAGGGCCCGCTCGGTCTCGCCCGCCGCGACGAGTGCCATCCCCAGATCGCGGCGGACGGAGACGTCCTCGGGGTCCAGCGCCCCGGCCGCCTCCAGGTCGGCGACGGCGGCGGCGGTGTCGCCCAGGAAGTACCGCGTCACGCCCCGGTGGGCGAGGGCGGGCGCGTAGGCGGGGTCCAGCGCGGCGGCCCGGTCGAAGTCGGCCAGCGCGGCGGCGTAGTCGCCCGTCCTGCGGTGGACCTGGCCGCGCGCGTCCACCGCGTGGACCCCGCCCCCGGCCAGACCGGCCGCCCGCGTGAAGTCCTCCAGCGCCGCGCCGTAGTCCCCCAGCGCGCAGCGCACCCGGCCGCGCTCCAGCAGCGCCCACCCGTACCGGGGGCTCAGCTCCACGGCGCGGTCGAGGTCGGCCAGCGCCCCGGCGTGCTCGCCACACTGGGCGCGCACCCGCCCGCGCTCGGCCAGCGCCCACGCCCAGTAGGGGTCCAGCGCCAGCGCCCGGTCCAGGTCGGCCAGGGCGCCCGCGCGGTCGCCGAGCAGGGCGCGCACCTGCCCGCGCTGCCCCAGCGCCCACCCGTAGTCGGGGTTCAGCTCCAGCGCGCGGTCGTAGTCGGCCAGCGCGCCCGCGTGGTCGCCCAGCAGCTTGCGGGTGAGCCCTCGGCTGCCGATGGCGCGCACGAACCCCGGGTCCAGCTCGGCCGCGCGCGTCACGTCGGCCAGCGCGTCCTCGGGCCGCCGCAGCTCCAGGCAGACCACCCGCCACCGCTCCACCAGCGCGCGGGCGAGCGTGGCGCGCGGCAGGCCGGCGCCCTCGATCAGCTCGGTGAGGTAGGCGAGAACGGGGTGGTCGGCGGCCAGCGCCGCCGCCAGCCGCGCGCCCCACGCGCTCACGCGGTCGTCGCCGCCGTCGCGCCCGGCGTCGTGCAGCATGACCGCCCAGCGGTGCGCCGCCGCCGTGCCCTGGTACACCGCCGACAGCGCGTGG
Organism: Streptomonospora nanhaiensis; assembly: GCF_013410565.1. NCBI lineage: Bacteria > Bacillati > Actinomycetota > Actinomycetes > Streptosporangiales > Nocardiopsidaceae > Streptomonospora > Streptomonospora nanhaiensis. The sequence continues at coordinate 5,915,862 of NZ_JACCFO010000001.1, read as the reverse complement.
CCCAAGGCGCGCGGCAGCTCGCCCGCCGTGTCGGCGCACAGCCGGTGGTAGAGCTCCTCCAGCGGCAGGGCGCCCTCGCCGGCCGCCGCCCAGTGGTCGGCCAGCGCCGTCTGCTGTGCGGTGAACCCGCTCGGCGATGTGGTGCGGGCCAGCCGCACCAGCAGCGCGCGCACCACCTGGTGGTAGTGGGCGCCGCCCGCCTGGTCGCGGACGAAGGGGAGGGTGCGCAGCCAGGCGTACAGCTCGGCGGAGCGGGCGCGCTCCGCCTCGGGCAGCACGGCCTCCAGCACGTCCCGGTTCAGCTCCCGGGGCAGCGCCGCCGCCTCGGCGACCCGGCGCTGGAGGGGGTCCTGGATCTGCTTGAGGAACCGCTCGGCGGCGTCGCCGCTCAGGTCGGCGACATCCTCGGGCCCGGCGGGCGCGGCCTGGGCCAGCGCGTCCACCAGCACCGGCAGACCCTCGGTGACCTCCCAGATGGAGTCCACGACCGCCGGGTCGGTGACGTTGTGACGGGCCAGCAGCCCGGCCGCCTCCTCGCGGGTGAACGGCTCCAGGGCGATGTCGGCGGTCACCGGCCACAGCGGCGACCACGTGTTGGGGTCGGGGCGGTGCTGCCCGGCGACGGCGACCACGGTGTCGGCGGGCAGGGGGCCGTAGTCGTCGCCGCCGATCAGCGTGAGCAGCCAGTCCCGCACCGGCGGGGCGGCGTTCTCGAAGGTGTCCACGAACAGGGCGAACGCCCGGCCGCGCACCCCGGCGGCCAGCTCGGCGGTGAGCGCGCCGGTCAGCTCGCCCACGGGGTCGGTCAGCAGCCGCAGCGTGCGCGGCTCCTTGATCCGGCGGGCGATCCAGGCGCGGACGTCGTTGACCGCCGTCGCGACGGGCGCCGTGGTGGCGGGGTCGTAGAGCGCCCCGGCGAGATCGGGGGCGATCAGCCCGGCGCCGATGGCACCCGTCTGCACCAGGCCGTGGGTGAGCGTGGTGGCGAGGTCCTCGGGCGCGTCGCCCGCCGCCAGGAGGTCGGAGCGGGCGCGCTGGTACTCGGCGTGGCGGCGGGTGAAGTCGCGGACGGCCACGCCCTGCTCGGCCAGGCCGGCGGCGATGGCGGCCAGCGCGTCGAGGACGTCGGTGGTGGCGTCCTCGTCCAGGCGGACGGTGAGCGCGCCGTGGGCCAGCGCGATCCGCTCGAACTCCCGCAGCAGCACCGACTTGCCCACGCCCGCGCTGCCGTGGACGACGTAGACGAATTTGCGCCGTTCGTCCTCCGGCGGCCGAGCCAGGTTGGCGCGGAAGTGCTCGCGGTGGGTGTCGCGCCCGTAGAAGGCGGCGCTCTGCCGTTGGCGGATGATGTCCTGGAGTGAGGGGGCCATGGCGCTCGCAGCGGGAGGATGCCGGTGGGAGCGGCATTATCCCACCGCACCGGCCGCCGTGGACGGGCGTTCGCCGCGTGCGCGGGCGAGGCGGGCGGGGCGGCCGGTCGGGCGGCCGACCGGCTTCGGGGCCGGCCGCCGGGTGTCCCTGGCCGGTCAGGCCGCGTTGGCGGCGTCCAGCAGACCCTGGACCTCGATCTTGCGCATCTTGAGCATGGCCTGCATGACCCGGTCGGCCTTGGCGGTGTCGGGGTCCTGCAGCAGCTCGTCCAGGATGCGCGGCACGACCTGCCAGGACATCCCGAAGCGGTCCTTGAGCCACCCGCAGTAGGACTCCTCGCCGCCGCCCTCGATGAGCTTGTTCCAGTAGTGGTCGACCTCCTCGGCCGAGTCGCACTCGACGTAGAGGGAGAACGACTCGTTGAACCTGAACTCCGGGCCGCCGTCGAGGGCGATGTACTCCTGGCCCATCAGCTCGAAGGTGACGATCTTGACGGTCTGGCCCTCGGGGCCCGCGTTCTCGTAGGTGATGACGTCGGTGACCCGCGAGTCCTCGAAGAGCGAGGTGTAGAAGTTCGCGGCCTCCTCGGCCTGCTGGTCGTACCACAGGTGCGTCTTGATCTTCGGCATCACGCGCTCCCTCGTTCGGCGGCGCCGCCGTTACGGTGCCGTTGACGGGTAGACCGGGCCGCTGCCCGGAACTCATCGCTCCCCCGCGCGGATCCCCAAGATCTTTTACGGTCCGCGCTGGCCGCCCCCGCCGACCGGGAACAGTTGAAGAGCCGCCGAAGGGCCGCCCAGGTGCGGCCGAACGCAACTCTCTCGGTCGACTTCATAGGGGGCGTGTTCGCCCCACTGATGTCCGGCTACAGCCTCGTCGCGACCGGCGCCAGCGTTCCGTCGCAGTAGCCGGTGCCCCGGCGCGCCAGCAGCAGGACCTTTCCATAGCGGATCAGGATGATATGGACATCGACAATGCTGCGGTAGCGCTCAGGCATGCCAATCCCTCAAAAGGCAGGGGCTGTTTCCTTCAATAGTCCCCCGGCGAGCGGGGTGCGGAAGAGATAATGGGAAAGGGGCGGCGGGTTGTGTGGATGGGGGGCCGCCGCCCCTTTCCTTTAGGGGTGGAGCGCTGGCAGGCTCCACCCGACGGGGTACAGGGATACCCCGTCAAGGGCGGCGGCCACGCGGGAGAAGGCGTGGCCGCCGCCGCGGTGGGGGGCCGGATGGAGAAGAAACCGGCAGATCCCTCCCTCAACCCTCCGCCGGCTGGCACCGGGGGAGGGGAGTTCTCGGTCGTCTCCAGAACGCGCGGGAGTTTCGGCGGGCTCGGAGCTAGCCGTCGCGCGTAGGGGCGGACCCGTGCGGTGGTTCGGCGGAGGACTCTTTTACGCGGGAGCGGCGGCAGCGTCTCGTTGGCGCTTACCGGGTTTCCGCAGTACCCGCAGATCTCCTTTCCGGGGTCGTTGGCGGTCTCGCAGAGCCGGCAGTCCCATTTGGACTGTTGTGGTGGTTTTGGTTCGCTCATCGGACATAACCCAATCGGCTTTCGCGGACGGACAGCACGGCCCGTCGCGCCCATTCCTCCGTGACGCCCTCCTCTACGAGCCACGCGAACAGCGCCTCGGCGTCTACACGCTCGATCCGGTTGGCGGGGTCGCACAGCCGCACAGCGGAGTACCGCGTTTCGGCAGGCAGGGTGTGGTCGTAGTCGATCGCGTGGGCTCTGAGCAGTTCGAGGCTTGCGTGCGTTCCACGGACCGAGAGCTTGCAGAGGATCATGCCGGGCTCCTTCGCTGGCCTGAAACCCAGCATGCCCGCACCCCCGCCGACCTGCCATAAGGGATACATTCATGGCACCTTCTGGAGAACGCCAGGACAGCGGTAAACGTGTGGAGCACCATGGACCTATGACCGAACGCGTTTACAAGCAATGGCTGAGGTGGGCCGGAGAGCTCCGCCGACAGCGCGAAATGGCAGGAAAGACCCAAGCCCAATTGGGCCGAGCCGCAAAAATCAGCCGACAAGCAATCAGCAAGTACGAAAAGGGAACTCGAAAGCCAACTTTGGACACATCGGTCCTATTGGACGAGATCCTGTCTACAGGCGGTGCGCTCCACCAACTCTGGCGTGAGACCCGCGGGGCAACGGAAGGGCCACCCGAGTGGCGGGACTTCCTCGCGGTTGAGCGGGAGGCCACGGAAATCAGGGAGTGGGAGCCCTTGCTGGTTCCTGGACTTCTTCAGTGCGAGTCCTACGCTCGATGGATCTTTACCCGGCCGGGCACCATCGTTGACGACCCTGACCGGGCAGTGGCAGACCGCGTCGGACGGTTGGCGCAACTGCGGCCAGGCACTACTGTGCGTGCCGTGGTGGACGAGGTCGTGCTCCGCCGCGTGTGCGGCTCACCGGACGTGCTGCCGTCCCAACTCGACCACTTGCTTGCCCTGGCCGAGACGGGGAGGATCCTGCTCATGGTCCTGCCCATGTATGCGCCCTGGCGCCCTGTCAGTACCGGGTCCTTCCGCATCATGACTCTGACCGACGGACGGCAGGTAGCACACGCCTCTTACGAGGGTGGATACGTGGTCAAGGCTCTGCCGACAGAAGTCAACGAATTCGCGAGTCAATTCGGTGATCTGCAAGCGGAATCCCTGCCGCCGTCCGAATCGATCGCCTGCATCAGAAAGCTGAGGGACGAGTTCCAATGAAGTGGCACAAGAGCAGCTACAGCGGAAACAGAGAGCCCAACTGCGTCGAGGTCGCCGAAGGGTCCCTCACCCTCGTCCGCGACACCCAGAACCGCCACCTCGACCCCCTCCCCTTCCCCGCCCGCGAGTGGAACGCCTTCCTCAAGGCGATCAAGGAGGAGAAACTGTGAACGGCAACTGCTGGCACAAGAGCAGCTACAGCGGAAACAACGAACCTGACTGTGTCGAGGTCGCCGAAGGGTCCCTCACCCTCGTCCGCGACACCCAGAACCGCCACCTCGACCCCCTCCCCTTCCCCGCCCGCGAGTGGGACGCCTTCCTCCAGGCGGTCAAGGGCGACGAGTTGTAGTCCCCTGCATTAGGACCCGAAACAGCGTCTCCCCCAGCCCGACCGGAAACACCGGTCGGGCTCTTTTCGTGCGCCCCAAACCCCGGATCGCAAACCCCGACAGACCAGGGATTCCCCCGTTATGGCGCAACCGGGAAACGGACGCACGAAACACCCCCCTACCTACCGTCCCCAGCAAACCCGAATTTGCTGACTTTTGCCGCGCGATTCGATTTACCTGTTTCCACTCCCCGGACAGAAGGGAACAATGAGATCGAGTCTGCAAGGCGACCGCAATCAGCGACACGCCGTCATTTGAAGCACTCATTCCGGGGAGACCAATGCATCCGTCCATGTCCCGTGACGAGCGGGAGAAGTTCCTCGCAGGCGTGCACGTGGGCGTGCTGGGCGTCGACGACCCCCGGGCCGGTGGCGGGCCGCTGCTTATTCCGGTCTGGTACGACTACACCCCCGGCGGCACGCTCGCCGTGCAGACCGGGCGCGACACCGTCAAGGCCCGCCTGATGAACGCCGCCGGCCGCTTCAGCCTGTGCGTCCAGGACGAGACCGCCCCCTACCGCTACGTCAGCGTCGAGGGCCCCGTGGTGGAGGTCACCGACCCCGCCGACCCCGACGTCCGGGAGTCCATGGCCGTGCGCTACCTCGGCGCCGACGAGGCGGTCCGCTACCTCGACGCCACCCGCGACCAACTCCGCGACGACATCACCCTGCGCATGGCGCCGCGGCGCTGGCGCAGCGGCGACTTCACCTCCTTCGCGCAGGCCATCGCCGAGGCCACCGCCTGACCGGCGCCGCCTACGACAGCACTCCTCCCCGCGCAGCACCGCGGCCCGCCCCTCCCCCGGCCGCGCCCCTCCATTCCCGGGCCCCGCGCCCCAAGAAAGGACCCCCACGTGACGACGATGGGACCAGCCACCGCATCCGGTGCCCCCGCGACGGCGGTCGGCCCCCGCACCGACTACCCGCGCGACTCCCGGCTGCACGAGATCTTCGCCGCCAACGCGTTCCTCTACCCCCACACCCCCGCCGTCAGCCACCACCAGCGCGTCTTCCGCTACTGGGAGCTGGAGATGTGCGCCCGGCAGCTCGCCGGGCGGCTGCGCGAGGCCGGGGTGCGCCCCGGCGACGCCGTGGGCGTGTGCGGGCGGCGCGGCCCCGAGGCGCTGGTGGCCTTCCTCGCCATCCTGCGCGCCAACGCCGCCTACGTCCCGCTCGACGACGACCTCCCGCCCGCCCGCCTCAACGCCATGGCCGAGGAGGCCGGGGTGCACGTCGCCGTGGCGCTGCCCGGCGCCAGCCGCCGCGTGCGCCGCCTGTCGGCCCGCCTCGACCTCGACATCAGCACCCCGCCCAGCCCCCACGCCGAGCTGCCCGAACCCGGCATCCCCCACCCCGGCGACGCCGGCGCCCCGGCCTACATCATGTTCACCTCGGGGTCCTCCGGCCGCCCCAAGCCGGTCGCCGTCACCCACCGCGGCGTCGTCCGCCTGGTGATGTCGGAGCCGGAGTTCCCCGCGATCGGCCCGCGCACCCGCGTGCTGCACGGCTACAACCTCTCCTCCGACGCCTCCACCATCGAGATCTGGTCGGCGCTGGCCCGCGGCGCCGAACTCGTGGTCGCCGACCGCGACGTGATGGTCTCCCCCGCCGCGCTGGAGGACCACCTGCGCCTGGGGAACGTCAACGTCGCCTTCCTGACCACCAGTGTGTTCCACCACGTCGCGCGCACCCGCCCCGGCGCCTTCTCCGAGCTGGACTTCGTGTCGGCCGGCGGCGAGGCCATGGACCCCGACCTCGCCCGCGCCGTCATGCGCGCCTGCCCCCGCACCGAGGTCGTCAACTTCTACGGCCCCACCGAGAACACGGTGGCCTCGACCATGTACCGGGTGCGCGACCTGCCCGCCGACGCCCGCCAGGTGCCCATCGGCCGCCCGCTGGCCAACTCCACCTGCCGGGTGCTGCGCGCCGACGGCGCCCCCGCCGTCGTCGGCGAGGCCGGAGAGCTGTATGTCGGCGGCGACGGCCTGGCCTCGGGCTACCCCGGCCATCCCGCGCTGACCGCCGAGCGGTTCGTCACCGCGCCCACCGGCGACCGCGAGCGGCTGTACCGCACCGGCGACCGCGCGCTGCTGCGCTCCGACGGCATGCTGGAGTACCTGGGCCGCGTCGACCGCCAGCTCAAGGTCCGCGGCCAGCGCATCGAGCCCGAGGAGGTCGAGGCCCGGCTGCGCGAGTACCCCGACGTCGGTGAGGCCGCGGTCGAACTCGACCCTGGCACCGGCGCCCTCCACGCCTTCGTCACGCCCGCCGCCGGCACCACCGGGATCGACCTCGCCGAGTTGCGCCGCTTCTGCGCCGCCTGGCTGCCCGCCCCGGCGGTGCCGCGCACCATCCGCGAACTCGCCGCGTTCCCGGTGTCGGCCACGGGCAAGGTCGACCGCGCCCGCCTGACCGCGCTGCGCACGGCCGACACCGCCGACAACGCCACCGCCGAACCCGCCGACGCCCCCGGCCCGCGCGTGCGCGCCGCCCTGCACAGCGCCATGGACGACGCCGACCCCGCCGACCCGCTGGCGCGCGTGCGCACCGTGGTGACCGTGGTGTGGGAGCTGGTGCTGGGCGTGCGCCCCGGCCCCGGCGACGACTTCTTCCGCATCGGCGGCGACTCCCTGCTGGCCGCCGAGGTCGTCAACCGCACCCGCGCCATGCTCGCCGTCCACCACTCCCACAGCAGCGCCCTGGTACGGGCCCTGCTGGCCGGGCCCACCGTGGAGGAGTTCACCGCCGCGGTCGCCGCGCTGCGCGACGCCGAACCCGACACCGCCGCCGCGCCCCCGGCCGGGCTGGACTTCGCCGCGGAGTCCCGCCTGGGCTTCGAACTCCCGCCCGCCGAGGGCCCCGCGCCGTGCCCGCGCGAGCCTCGAGCGGTGCTGGTCACCGGCGCCACCGGGTTCGTCGGCGCGCACCTGGTGGGCACCCTGCTCGCCCGCACCGGCGCCACCGTGCACTGCCCGGTGCGCGCCCACGACACCGACCACGCCCGCCAGCGCGTCCTGGCCGCGCTCACCCGCTACGGGGTGCGCGCCGAGGGCGCCGAGGACCGCCTGGTGTGCTTCCCCGGCGACCTCACCCGACCGGGCCTGGGCCTCGACCCCGACCGCGCCGCCGACCTCGCGGCCACCCTCGACCTCGTGCTGCACTCCGGCGCCCAGGTGAACTTCATCTACCCCTACACCGCCCTGCGCGCCGCCAACGTCGACGGCACCCGCGAGGTCGTCCGGCTGGCCGCGCGCCGCCGGGTGCCCGTGCACTTCCTGTCGACGGTGGCGGTGCTGGCCGGGTTCGGCACCGCCGGGGTGCGCCGGGTCGACGAAGACCTCCCCCTGGCCCACGCCGACCGGCTGACCATGGGCTACGCCGAGAGCAAGTGGGTGGCCGAGCAGCTGCTGCACGAGGCCGCCGACCAGGGCCTGCCGGTGGCGGTGCACCGGCCCTACGAGGTCACCGGCCCCGCCGACACCGGCGTGTGCAACACCGAGACCGCCATCTGCTCGCTGTTCAAGATGATCGCCGAGGTCGGGTTCGCCCCCGACATCGACCTGCCCATGGACTTCGTCCCGGTCGACCACCTCGCCGAGGCGGTCGTGCACATCGCCACCCGCCACCACACCGGGCGGCGCACCTACCACCTGACCAACCCCCGGCCCAGCGGCCTGGCCGCGGTGGTGGAGCGCATGCGCGCGGCCGGCTTCGACATCATGACCCTGCCCTACGACCGGTGGGTGCTGAGCCTGGTGCTGCACGTGGCCGACAACCCCACCAGCCCCACCGCGCCGTTCGTGTCGCTGTGCGTGGACCGGGGCAACCGCACCGACATCTCGGTCAAGGAGATGTACACCGCCGGGGTCTTCCCCGAACTGGGCCGCGCCAACACCGACACCGCCCTGGCCGGCAGCGGACTGGACTGCCCGCCGGTCGACACCGCGCTGATCGACCGCTACCTGGAGTACTTCTTCACCTCCGGGTTCATCCGCCGTCCCGCCGCCTGTCCCGCGGGCCGCACCGCCGAGGACGGCCTCGCCCACGAGGGGGATCCCCGGTGACCGGCCAGGTCGCGGCGCCGCCGATCCCCGAGGCCGAACCCGGCTCGCCCGGCGCCCCGCGCGCCTACGCCGCCCTGCGCGCCCACGACCCCGTGTGCCGGGTCGCGGCGCCCAAGGGCGAACCCGCCTGGCTGGTCACCCGCCACGCCGACGTCCGCGCGGCGCTGGCCGACCCCCGCCTGGTGCGGCCCCTGGCCGGCACCTGGCCGCCGGGGCACCCGCCCGCGCGCCCGCCCCGCCCCACGCTCCTCGAACTCAGCGGCGCCGACCACGCCCGCCACCGCAGCGCAGCCGCCGCGTTCCTCTCGCCGCGCCGCCTGGAGGCCGGGGCCGGCCGCATCCGCGCGCTCGCCCACGAGTGCGCCGACCACCTCGTGCGCCAGGGGCCGCCCGCCGACCTCCGCGCCGGGTTCGCCGCCCCCTTCCCGCTGCGCGTGCTGTGCGCGCTGCTGGGCGTCGACCCCGCCGAGGAGGCGGAGTTCGGCCCCCACGTGCGGACCGTCCTGAACCCCGCCCGTGTGCCGTCGGAGGCGTTCTTGGCCTCGGTGGCGGCGCTGGAGGACTACGCCGGGCGGCTGGCCGACCGGGGGCGGCGCGGGCCCGATTCCGCCCTGCCGGCCGCGCTGGCCGCCGACCCCGCGCTCGACCGCGACGGCCGCGCCCTGGTCGTGCAGAGCGTGCTCATAGCGGGCTACCACACCGTCGTCCAGCACCTGGGCGCGGCGCTGGCCGCCCTGCTTCAGCGTCCGCACGGCCTGGCCGAGGTCTGCGCCTCGCCGCACGTCCTCGACACCGCCGTCGAGGAGCTGCTGCGCCATGTGCCGCTGATGAACGCGTTCGTGCTGCTGGTGGCCACCGAGGACCTGGAGCTGGGCGGGCGGGCCATCGCGCGGGGCGAGGCGGTGATGCCGGTGATCGCCTCGGCCAACCGCGACCGCGCCGTGTTCGCCGACCCCGACGACCTCGCCCCCCGGCGGCGGCCCAACCCGCACCTGGCGTTCGGGCGCGGCCCCCACCACTGCCTGGGCGCCCACCTGGCCCGCATGGAGCTGCGCATCGGCCTGGCCGTGCTCGCCGAGCGCCTGCCCGGGGCGCGGCTGGCGGTGCCCGCCCACAGCCTGGCCTGGGACGACGCCGATCTGCGCGCCCCGCTGCGGCTGCCCGCCACCTGGTCCACCTGACAGCCGCGCCCGGCGCCCGCCCAGCCCCGGCCCGGCCGCCCTCCCAACCGTCCACGTGAAAGCAGGCACGCATGAAACCACGCGCCATCGTCCTTCTCAGCGGCGGCCTCGACTCGGCCACGGCCCTGGCCATCGCCCAGCACGAGGGCTTCGAGCCCTACGCGCTGAGCTTCCGCTACGGCCAGCGCCACAGCGTCGAACTGGCGGCCGCCCACCGCGTGGCCGCGCACCGGGGCGTGGCCCGCCACGTGGTCGCCGACATCGACCTGCGGGTCTTCGGCGGGTCCGCCCTCACCGACGACATCCCCGTGCCCAAGGACAGCACCCCCGAGGAGATCGCGGCGGGGATCCCCGTCACCTACATCCCCGCGCGCAACACCGTGTTCCTGTCCTTCGCCCTGGCCTACGCCGAGACCGCCGGCGCCTTCGACATCTTCACCGGGGTCAACGCGGTCGACTACAGCGGCTACCCCGACTGCCGCCCCGAGTACCTGGAGGCGTTCGAGGCCATGGCCAACCTCGCCACCCGCGCCGGGGTCGAGGGCAGGCGGCTGCGGCTGCGCTCGCCGCTGGTGCGGCTGACCAAGGGCGAGATCATCAAGCGCGGCCTGGAGCTGGGCGTGGACTACTCCCTGACCTCCAGCTGCTACGACCCCGACCCCCAGGGCCGGGCCTGCGGCCGCTGCGACACCTGCCGGCTGCGGCTGAAGGGGTTCGCCGAGGCCGGGGTGCCCGACCCCATCGCCTACCGGAGCGCGGTCTGATGGCCTACCTGATCAAGGAGATCTTCTACACGCTCCAGGGCGAGGGCACCCACGCCGGGCGGCCGGCCGTGTTCTGCCGGTTTGCCACCTGCAACCTGTGGACCGGCCGCGAGAAGGACCGGCACCGCGCCGTCTGCCAATTCTGCGACACCGACTTCGTGGGCACCGACGGCCAGAACGGCGGCCGGTTCGCCACCGCCGACGACCTCGCCGCGGCCGTCGAGCGGCAGTGGCGCCCGGGCACCGCCGAGTACCGGTTCGTGGTGTGCACCGGCGGCGAGCCGCTCATCCAATTGGACACCGCCGCGCTGGACGCCCTGCACGCCCGCGGGTTCTGGGTCGCGGTGGAGACCAACGGCACCATGGCACCGCCCCCGGGCGTCGACTGGCTGTGCGTCAGCCCCAAGATCGGCGCGGACCTGGTGGTGGAGCGCGGCGACGAACTCAAGCTCGTCTACCCCCAGGAGGGCGGCGACCCCGCGCGGTTCGAGCACCTGGACTTCGCGTCGTTCCGCCTCCAGCCCATGGACGGCCCCGAGATCGAGCACAACACCCAGGCGGCGCTGGAGTACTGCCTGGACCACCCCCGCTGGCACCTCTCCCTGCAGACACACAAGCACCTGGGGATCGACTGATGGAGACCACCGGCCCCGGCGCGGGGGCAGCCGCCGCCCCCGCGCCGGCCCCACCCGCCGCCACCGCCCGCCCCGCCGCCGAGCACGCGGTGGCCGTGCGGCACAACTTCGAGACCGCCCACCGGCTGCCCCACCTGGCGGGCAAGTGCGAGAACCTGCACGGCCACTCCTGGTGGGCCGAGGTCACCGTGACGGCGCCCCGCCTGGCCGAGGGCACCGTGGTGGAGTTCGGCTCGTTCAAGGCCGGGCTGCGGTCGTGGATCGACACCCAGCTCGACCACGGCGCCATGCTCGGCTCGGCCGACCCGCTGGCCAAGCTGCTGCCCGACCACGGCTGCAAGGTGTTCCGGTTCGGCGCCGCCGACCCGCGGCCCGCCGAGCGGTTCGCCCGCGACCTGGCCTACCCCACGGTCGAGGCGGTGGCCGAACTGGTGGCCCGGGTGGCCGCCGACCTGCTGGCGGCCCTGCCGTGTGCCCCCGGCGCCCGCGTCAGCGCCGTGTGCGTCAGCGAGACCCATGTCAACACCGCCCAGTGGCGGGAGACCGCGCGGTGAGGATCCCGGAGCGGCGGCCGGGCCCCACCGGCGGCCGGTCCGCACCCGCGCACCCGCCCACCCGCGAGCGAGGAGACCCGATGACCACCCTGCCCACCGACACGCGCGACACGGCCGCCGCCCTCGACACCCCCGGCCGCGCCGAGGCGCCCGCGGTCGCCCACGCCCGCGCGCTGCTGCGGGAGCTGGGGCTGCCCTGCGACACCGAGTCCACGCGCCGCACCCCCGAGCGCTTCGCCGCAGCCCTGGCCGAGATGACCAGCGGGCTGCGGCTGGACCCCGAGCGGCACCTCAAGGTGCGCTTCCCCGCGGAGTCGGGCCGCCAAGGCGTGATCGCGGCGGTCGACGTCCCCTTCGTGGCGATGTGCGAGCACCACATCCTGCCGTTCTCCGGCCGGGCCACCGTGGCCTACCTGCCCCAGCCCGGCGCGCCGATCGTGGGGCTGTCCAAGCTGGCCCGGCTGGTGCAGGAGCTGGCGCGCCGGCCCCAGGTGCAGGAGCGGCTGGGCGAGCAGACGGTGGCCGCGCTCGACACCCACCTGTCGCCGCGCGGTGCGGCGTGCCTGATCCGCTCCGAGCACGCCTGCATGACCCTGCGCGGCGCCCAGGCCCACGGCGCGGCCATGGTGACCTCGCACCTGAGCGGGGAGTTCGCCACCGACCCCGCGCTGCGCGCCGAACTGACCGCGCTGGCCCCGCCCGCGCGCTGAGACCGGCGGCGCGGGTCAGTGCGGACACGGCCCGCGCCGCCGCCCACGGGGCCGGGCAGTCCCTCGGGCTTTGCCTCGAACTCTGTTCCGCCGTGCGCGCCCATCGACGGCGCGGCGCGGCCATCGCACCATACATACGACGCCGAGGCCGGTGACCGCTGTCACATGGGAGCGCTCCCAAGCGATCGCGGGACGGCCCGGCGCCAAGCCCGGCCCGGCCCGGGCGGCGCGCGCTCCGGCCCAGGCCGGACGCACCGCCGCCCCCGCCCGCCCGTCCCCTCGTCCCGCTCCATCCCCCACCCCATCCCCCACCGCCCGTGGCGCCGCGTCCGGCGCCGGGAAGGCCCGCACATGCCGCATCCCCCCTCCCCGTCCCGTGCCCGCCGGCTCCCCCGCCGCCTGACGGCGCTCGCGGCGGCCGGCGCCGCCGCGCTCGGCCTGCTGGCCGCGCCGCCCGCCTCCGGCACCGCCGAGGCCGCGCCCCGGTTCAACTACGCCGAGGCGCTGCAGAAGTCGATGTTCTTCTACGAGGCCCAGCGCTCGGGCGACCTGCCCGCCGACAACCGTGTGAACTGGCGCGGCGACTCCGCGCTGGAGGACGGCGCCGACGTGGGCCTGGACCTCACCGGCAGCTGGTACGACGCCGGCGACCACGTCAAGTTCGGCCTGCCCATGGCCTTCAGCGCCACCATGCTGGCGTGGGGCGCGGTGGAGAGCCCGGAGGGCTACACCGCCTCGGGTCAGATGCCCTACCTCAAGGACAACCTGCGCTGGGTCAACGACTACTTCATCAAGGCCCACCCCGAGCCCAACGTGTTCTACGCCCAGGTGGGCGACGGCGACGCCGACCACAAGTGGTGGGGTCCGGCCGAGGTCATGCCGATGGAGCGCCCGGCCTACCGGGTCGACGCCTCGTGCCCGGGCAGCGACGTGGCCGGCGAGACGGCGGCGGCCATGGCCGCGTCCTCGCTGGTGTTCGCCGAGGACGACCCGGCCTACGCCGCCACCCTCGTCCGCCACGCCGAACAGCTCTACGACTTCGCCGACACCTACCGGGGCCGCTACTCCGACTGCGTCCCGGCCGGGAACTTCTACCGGTCGTGGTCGGGCTACCAGGACGAACTGGTGTGGGGCGCCTACTGGCTCTACCGCGCCACCGGAGACGACGCCTACCTGGCCAAGGCCGAGGCCGAGTACGACCACCTGTCCACCGAGCAGCAGACCGACACCCGCAGCTACCGCTGGACGGTGGCCTGGGACGACAAGTCCTACGGCGCCTACGCGCTGCTGGCCATGGAGACCGGCGAGCAGCGCTACGTCGACGACGCCAACCGGTGGCTGGACTACTGGACCACCGGCGTCAACGGGCAGCGGGTGCCGACCTCGCCGGGCGGCCAGGCCGTGCTCGACACCTGGGGGTCGCTGCGCTACGCCGCCAACACCGCCTTCGTGGCGCTGGTGTACTCCGACTGGCTGGACGACCCCGTGCGCAGGCAGCGCTACCACGACTTCGGGGTGCGCCAGATCGACTACGCGCTGGGCG